>DKVI01000027.1 GCA_002491115.1 Lachnospiraceae bacterium UBA7182
AAATTTTTTATGCGTCAGTGCTGGGACAATATTCAGGACAACCTGCCAACAACTTTCAATAACCTTTTTAGAAATAGGGACAACAGACAACAGGAGTTTATCAACTCGACAATGGTTATTGGGGATACCGTTTTGTAATTACCATCAACGGAAAGAAAAAGGCACAAAAACGGGTAAAAGATGAATTTGGCAACCCTTACAAAACGCAAAAGCAGGCGGCAAAGGCCAGAAAGGCAGCATTGGAACGAGAACACGCCAAAGCCCTGCTGCCGCCAGTACAAAATAAGATTTTAAGGAAAACAGTAAAAGAAGTATATCAGGAATACTGCGAAAAAGGAAGAAGTGGAAAAGCCTATGCAACAATCAAAAAGCAAGATTCATTATGGAATAATCATCTAAAAACTCGATTCGGAAATAAATATATTGATGATATTACAATAGCAGAAATACAAGATTATCTGGAAGAATTATATTATATAGACAACAGAGCCTATTCCTATACAGAATCCTTTTTAAAAATGTTTTATTTAATATTCGGTCAGGCATATTCCAGAAACTACCTAGATATTGACTCTTACAATAAGTTATGTATAAATAAAGATACAAAAATTCATATGCCAAAACTAAAAATAAGTGATGATTTAGATATAGTCTATTTCAACTGCCTGTCGGCATACGATTTCAAATACATCCCCGTCCTCTGTCCTGACAGTGAAAAGGATTGCGCAAACGTATCAACATGGTGAGGAATGACCGGGAATTCACGACTGACAGGCTCTCAAAATAATGAGGTCAGTGAAATACGGGAACTGGCAGCGTTGTGGGAAAGCACATCGCCCAGCCAGCAGGAAACCGCCGCTGCCATGATTCGGGCAGTAGTGGAGCGTAAGGAAGATTAGAAAGACCAGCCGGGTAGTCGGCTGGCCTTTCCATATTTCGATCAAATATAAATCATTTCGCTTTTATGCAGTTTTACATACTTTTTACTGCCTGTTCAAATTCTGCTTCTGTATCTACGAAGTGGTATGGTTCATATTCCCCATAGGCGGACGGCCTGCTTATCGTTACTAACTGAATCCGGTCATATCCAATTTCCTGCATAAGCCGCTCCTTAAAATCAGCCAAATGTGAGCCGTGTGTAGTCTGCAAGGCCAGACAGCCTGTATCATCAAATTTTTTTGCCACCAGATAGCACATTTTTCAATTCCTCCTTAAAATCACTTTCATTTTTAATCTCGGCATTTTCATATGTCTTCCGTAAGTATTGCCCAATACGGTTATCATATGATTTTTTGTAAATATATTTATGAAGCCAGTTGTTTATCTGCCGGTCATAATAAGTATTATACTGAATTTCTATCGGATAGTAAAAATTATCCAGTTGAAAATATACATGGACACCTCTATAGCCATCATCGTTTGCTTTGCCATTAGACATATTTGCAATCCGTATCTTTGTACAAGCCTTTAATAATAATATATCCTCATAATTGTCACAAAGCGTCCGAAAGCCCAGCATATCATTAAATACCTTTGCTGCCTGATGGTCAGGGTAGTATCGCTGATACTTCAAAAAAGCGGATTGTATGCTTTTTATTCTGTAATCAGCAGCTACATTACGGAGTTCTTCGTGCGAATCATACCACTTAGCTACTTTTCTAAGTTCACCAAACAACAGTTCTTTTTTAAAATAATGCAGATTCTTTTTTAAATTGATACCCAGCGCTGAGTGATAGGATAATCTTTCCAATATTTTTAGGGATAAACCATCTTTTCTCAATATATCTTCCACTGTCTTTGGCATGTTGTATCCTCCAATCACACACGATAAAGCCCACTCGCCATCCCTGTTAATCTTATCATATATTTACACATAAATCATCTCACTTTTAATAATTTCTTCCGCCCGGTTGCGGATATTGGATTTTTCATTTATGGTGGTGCCAAGTGGGCGAGCATGGGAGTTTAGAAAAAAAGGGAACAAATCAACTCTGATCTGTTCCCTTAAACTTCCGTTTTCTTTAAAAAAGCACCGATGAATTAGCCAAAATATCTCTTAAGCAGTCCTGCAAATGCTTTGCCGTGTCTTGCCTCGTCCCTTGCCATCTCATGTACGGTGTCATGGATTGCGTCAAGGTTCGCTGCTTTCGCGCGTTTTGCGAGGTCAAACTTGCCGGCGGTAGCGCCGTTCTCTGCTGCCACACGCATTTCAAGGTTTTTCCTGGTGCTGTCTGTTACGACTTCGCCTAACAGCTCCGCAAATTTAGCAGCATGTTCTGCTTCTTCGTAAGCTGCTTTCTCCCAGTAAAGACCGATCTCCGGATATCCCTCTCTGTGAGCCACGCGAGCCATAGCCAGATACATACCAACCTCGGAGCACTCTCCGTTAAAGTTTGCTCTTAAATCCTCAAGGATGTCTTCGCTTACGCCCTGCGCAACACCTACCACATGTTCTGCTGCCCAGCTTAAGCCTTCTTCCTGCTTATTGAACTTGCTTGCCGGTACTCCACACTGAGGACATTTCTCCGGTGCCGCATCTCCTTCATGAACATAACCGCATACGCTGCATACCCATTTTGCCATTGTTTTTTCTCCTTTTCTGAATAAATATTAAGATTCTATAGAATAACAGTAATAGTTCCTGTTATTGTTATAATGAGATTATAGAAAAATCTGCCCGCTTTGTCAAGCCTCATTTAAAATTTTTTTGCATCTGCTGCAGATTCCGTAAAACTCAATCCGGCACCCCTCCACATCTCCATACTCCCATGCTTCATCCACTGTTTCTGCCAGATTTTCCACCGGCGCCATGACATCTAATACACATCCGCATTTACGACAGGTAAAATGATGATGTGGCGTCGTCTTGGCATCAAACCGGTCGGCTCCGTCCATGGTGATCTTCCGGATTTCGCCTGTCTCTACCAATAAGGAAAGATTCCGGTACACCGTACCCAGACTGATATTGGGGAATTCCCTGCGGATGTCTGTATAAACCATATCGGCAGTCGGATGATCTTCTCTGCTGCACAGATAATTTTTGATCGATTCCCGCTGCCTGCTGTATTTTAGTGCCGCCATCCTCTCCTCCCCTCCTTCAATTAATAATGATAATCGTTACTATAACAGTCTATCGAATAAATTTTCTTTTGTCAATCTTTGTTTTCGTAAAAATTATGAAATAATTGTGAAATCCTCATTTTCCCTATGTAAAAGACTTTTTCCCGGTTGACAAACGCCCCGGGGGTTGTTATAATCGGTTTGTGATTTGTAACAAATTTGTAATAATTAAGATATTTTTGTAATTAATATAAATAGATATGTTTGGAGGTACACATGATAAAAAAAGGTTTTTTACTCTGTCTGGCAGCCGGAATGTTTGTTGTTGCCCCGATGCAGGCGGATGCGGCACAGATTTCTCTGGCGCTTTCAGGCGGCATTACTGCTTCTTTAGATGAATCCGTCACATCTGACGATGAGATGGCAGACGTACTGGACGCGGTAGTCAAAGATAATTATACAGGGCTCTGCATCGCCCAGGTTTCCGATTATGTGAATGTTCGCAGCGAATCCAGTGAGGACGGCGAGATCATCGGAAAGCTTTTTGATAAATCTGTAGGAACTGTGGAAAAACAGGAGAACGGATGGTATCTGATCAACTCCGGTAATGTACATGGCTATGTAAAAAGCGAATATGTTGTCATCGGTCCTGACGCGGAAGCACTTGCCGAAGAAGTCGGAACAAGGATGGCGGTAGTCACCACAGAGACATTAAGAGTCCGTATGGAAGCCACAACCGATTCCCCGATTTTAGGTCTGATTCCTCAGGAGGAAGAACTGGTTGTAAAAGATGAAACGGAAGATTTTGTGAAAGTGTCCATCGAAGAAGGCGACGGATGGGTATCCAAAGATTATGTAGACCTTCGGACGGATTATGTATACGCCGAATCCAAAGAGGAAGAAGAAGCCCGCCTTGAAAAGGAAGAGGAAGCAAGACTGGCAGCACAGAAAGCGGCGGCAGCCAAGATTAAGAGCAGTTCCGGATCCAAAGCCTCTCAATCCTCCGATGTGATCGGAAGCGGCGGAGGCGGAAGCGCTTCCGGCAACGCGGTGGCAAGTTTTGCGTCCCAGTTTGTGGGTAATCCCTATGTGTACGGCGGAACAAGCCTGACAAACGGCGCGGACTGCTCCGGATTTGTCATGAGTGTATATTCCAACTTCGGCGTAGGTCTTCCCCACAGTTCCAGTGCCTTAAGAAGCGCAGGATACGGCGTCAGCCTTGCAGACGCACAGCCGGGAGATATCATCTGCTACAGTGGCCATGTGGGCATCTATGTGGGCAATAACACCATCGTTCATGCCAGCACCGCTGCTACCGGTATCAAGTATACTTCACCTGCCAATTATAAAGATGTCCTGGCAGTACGCCGGATTTTCTAAAAAATACATAGATAAGGAAACAAAGGCGGTCCGAAAAGGGCCGCTTTTTTATCTCCTCCTGTTTTTCAAAAAGTGCTTGCTTTTTTTTCATATAGAGTTATAATATGTATAAGTTGTTACATAGTTTTTAATACTACATAGTATAATCTATATATTTTAAGGAGGCAGCATTATGACATTATCTATTAAAGACCCCGGCAGCGCCATTACCCATTTCATCGGCATGGTTTTAGCCGCCCTGGCATCCTCTCCCCTGCTCGTTCTGGCAGCGTTTCACAGCGATAAAAGCGCCGTACTGGCCCTTGCCGTCTTTGCGCTCAGTATGGTTCTTCTGTACGGCGCAAGCACCGTATATCATACGTTTAATATTTCAGACAGGATTAACCGGACGCTCCGGAAAGTAGACCATATGATGATCTTTATCCTGATCGCGGGAAGCTACACGCCGGTATGTATGATCCCCCTGAAAGATTCCGTGGGCTACCCGCTTCTGGCTCTTGTATGGGGAACCGCCGTTGCCGGTATGCTGATCAAAGCTTTCTGGATCACATGTCCTAAATGGTTTTCTTCTCTGATCTACATCTCCATGGGATGGCTGTGTGTACTCGCCATGGTCCCCCTGGTAAAAGCTCTGCCCGCAGCCGCTTTTGTATGGCTTCTGGCAGGCGGTATTATTTACACGGCGGGCGGCGTCATCTATGCGATGAAACTTCCTTTTTTCAACGCCAGACACCGGTACTTTGGCTCCCACGAAATCTTTCATCTGTTCGTGATGGCCGGAAGCCTGTGTCACTTTGTAGTTATGTTCTATATTGCACTTATGTAAAACACAAAAAGAAAGGCTGTCGCCGGAGAACAGATTCCATTGACAACCTTTCTTTTTATTACCCGGAAAGTTACTCTATATACTCCATCGGATTTACCGGTTCTTTATCTTTCAGAAGCTGAAAATACAGATTGCTTCCTTCCAGCGTATAGTATTTGGTCGGTTCGCTTACATATCCTAACAGCTCTCCTTCTTCCACTGTATCTCCCTCTTCCACAGCTACTTCTTTTAACTGCCCGTAGATTGCCTCATAACCGTCTCCCAGTTCCATACGAAGGGTGGTTCCGGTTTCCTCATCCACTGTAATCTCACTTACTTTGCCTGTAGCCGAACATTGAACCTCGCTGCCTACCGGCGCACTGATTACAATTGCCGGATGGTATTTATACTGATTCAATGTGGAAAAATAAATACTTTTATCCATACTGTAATTCAGAATTACATCGCCTTCCACCGGCCATATCAGTGTACTGTCTTTTGAAAAAGACAACAGGTCCGTCTGCACCTGATCTGCAGAAGTTTCCTGTGTATCTTCTTCCTCTTCGGTTTGTTCCTCTCCGCCGTCTGCGGGAGGCTGTACAGGCGTTTCTTCCGGTACAGCCTCCTGGGTCCGTGCCAGCTCCGTCTCTCCTATCTTGTAGATATCCTCTTCTGTTTCGATTTTTGCCTGGTCTTTTTCTTCTTCTTTCTTATCTTCTGTATCAGCCTGAGCTACTGTGCCCTCAGAATTTGCCACTTCCTTCTTCGGTTCCTGAGTCTCTTCTTTTACCTGGGCAGTCTGTTTGGGAGTTTTTTGCTCCGTCCTGGAATCCTGCCCGTTCCGGTATCGATATACTCCGAACATTCCGGATATCGAAAGTATGCAAAGGCACAGCACAATCAAAAAACCTTTTTGATTTTTACGCATAACATCACCTCTGATCCATATTTTTACCAGATTAGAGGATAGTTATACATTCTGCGCCCTGATAGAAAATCTGGAAGATTTCGGCAATTTCCTTTCCTTCACGAATCATACGGTCAGCCGTATACAGGCTGATGCCGAAACCATGGCCGTTTCCTTTCACCGTCACACGGACTCCATTCTCTCTTTCTTCCATCCAAAAGCAGCTGGAAGGAAGATGAAGCAGTGTGCGGAAGTTCTCGCCCTGCCATGTATGTTCCCCATAAATTACCGTCGTCACATAGTCTGTGCTGTCTCTGTCCAGGGAAAGTTCCTTCGGGGAAATATTCTCTCCCAGAGCTTCACAGAGTTCCTCTTTCGCCAGACTGAATACCTGAAGATAAGAATCACACTCCAGGTCATAGGGACAATCAACCGAAGATATATAGTTATATTCCTCTCCTAAAAGTCTCCCGTCCCTGGTACTGCCCGCACTGACTGCATGGTAAGGCAACTCTTTGTAGGCACCGTCTATGGTGACCACCTGCCCCTCGGTGCGCATCACTGCTTCATAAGCTCTGTCATAATTTTCTTCATACAGTTCCATGGATATATCACTGATCTGCTTCACTTTGTCCTGCCTTACGCATTCCGTTCGGCATAAAATCGCCATCAGATCCAGCGTCTTTTCTGTCATCCAGGAATAGTCTTCTGTCATCAACTGGTACAACACCTGATATTCCAGCTCAGGAAGCGCTTTTTCCTGATGGATTCCCTGTTTTCCCCCGATCAAAAGCGTTGCCGTATATGGAAAAAACAGGACAAGAAACCCTATTACCGCAATGTTTTTTATTATTTTTCTCATGCCAAGCCCTCTTCCCAATTTTATGAAAAACCAGGCCTGCATATACATAAAAAGGCTGTGCGAAAACTTCACACAGCCTTTTGATCTCTATTATCCTTCTGCCAGTTCTACTGTCACTTTATCCAGTTTCCAGATCTCATCCACATATTCCTGGATGGTACGGTCGGAACTGAACTTGCCGGAGCAGGCCACATTCAGGATTGCGCTTCTCGCCCATCCCCTTTCGTCTCTGTAAGCGGCTTCCACTCTCTTCTGCGCCTCCGCATAGGAACGGAAGTCTTTCAGAATGAAATACGGGTCAGGCCTGTCATATCCGCCGTCAACCAGAAGCGCGTTGTACAGCTCGCGGAATTTCTCCGGATCATTGGGGGAATATTCGCCGTTGATCAACTGCATCAGCACATGGCGGATATCCTGATCTGTATTAAATAACTGCGACGGATCATAACCGCCCTGCTTCTCCAGCTCAATGACTTCGTCAGAACTCATTCCGAATATAAACGCGTTCTCCTCGCCTACTTCTTCCACAATCTCCACATTGGCGCCGTCCATTGTACCGATCGTCAGCGCGCCGTTTAACATGAATTTCATATTGCCGGTTCCGCTGGCTTCCTTGGAAGCAGTGGAGATCTGCTCGGATACGTCTGCGGCCGCAAAAATCCATTCTGCATTGGATACACGGTAATCTTCAATAAATACAACTTTTAATTTCCCGTTGATGGAAGCGTCGTTATTGACCACATTCGCTACGGAGTTGATCAGTTTAATGGTCAGCTTCGCCCTCATATAGCCTGCCGCTGCTTTACCTCCGAAAATAAAGGTTCTTGGATAGAACTCCATCTCCGGGTGTTCTTTGATCTGATTGTACAGATACATCACGTGCAGGATATTCAGTAACTGTCTCTTATACTCATGCATACGTTTTACCTGCACATCAAAAATCGAACGCGGGTCCACATCCACACCGTTATGTTCTTTGATATATTTTGCCAGACGTACTTTGTTCTGATACTTTATGTTCATGAACTCATGCTGTGCCTTCTCGTCATCCGCATAGAGTGCAAGTCCTTTGATCCTGGAAAGGTCTGTGATCCACTCGTCCCCCACATGGGCGGTAACCCATTTCGCCAGCAGTGGATTGCCGTGGAGCAGGAAACGTCTCTGGGTGATGCCGTTGGTCTTATTGTTGAACTTCTCCGGCATCATCTCATAGAAATCTTTCAGTTCCTGGTTCTTTAAGATCTCTGTATGAAGTCTTGCGACGCCATTGACAGAATAACCGGCAGCAATGGCAAGATGCGCCATCTTTACCTGACCGTCCATGATGATAGCCATCTTCTTGACTTTCTCATAGTTGTTCGGGTACTTCTTCTGGATCTCAATTACAAATCTGCGGTTGATCTCCTCCACGATCTGATAGATACGCGGAAGCAGCCGGGAGAATAATTCGATGGGCCATTTTTCCAGCGCTTCTGCCATGATCGTATGGTTGGTGTACGCGCAGGTCTTTGTGGTCACTTCCCATGCTTCCTCCCATGTCAGGTCATGCTCATCCATCAGCACGCGCATCAGCTCGGCAACTGCTACCGTCGGATGGGTATCGTTCAACTGGAACGTGGCTTTCTCATAAAACTTATGGATATCGTCATGCGCGCGCATATATCTTTCCACTGCTGCCTGCACACTGGCGGATACAAAGAAATACTGCTGTTTTAAACGCAGCTCCTTTCCTGCCATATGGTTGTCATTGGGATAAAGCACTTCCACCAGGTTACGGGCCAGGTTCTCCTGCTCTACCGCTTTGTTATATTCGCCTTTGTCAAAATGGTTCAGTTCAAAAGAATTGATGGCTTCCGCGTCCCAGATCCGCAGGCAGTTGATTACATTGTTGCCGTAACCTACTACCGGGAGATCCACCGGCACTGCCAGCACGGACTGATATCCCTCCTGGACGAAATGATTCTTGCCGTCTTTATTCTCGATTCTTACATAACCGCCGAACTTAACGGTCTTTGCATACTCCGGGCGGCGAAGCTCAAAAGGATTACCGTTCTTAAGCCACATATCCGGCGCTTCCACCTGAGCGCCGTTGACGATCTGCTGCTTGAACATACCGTAATGATAACGGATACCGCAGCCATAAGCCGCATAGCCAAGGGAAGCCAGCGAATCCAGAAAACATGCCGCCAGACGTCCCAGGCCGCCGTTGCCCAGCGCCGCATCAGGCTCCTGGTCTTCGATTACGTTCAAATCCAGACCGATCTCTTCCAGAGCTTCTTTTACTTCATCATAAAAAGTCAGATTAATCAGATTATTGCCAAGGGCACGGCCCATTAAAAACTCCATGGACATATAATATACGATCTTGGGGTCTGATTTTTCAAATTCTTTCTGCGTGGCGATCCATGCGTCCATAATCGCGTCTTTTACCGCATAACCGACTGCCTGGAAAATCTGCTGACTGGTTGCTTCGTCGATTTCCCGACGGAAAAGTGTGCGGACGTTATATTTCACGCTTCTGAGAAAAAAATCTTTGTTAAAAGTTCTTTTAGACATCCATATGCCTCCTTTTCGATTCCGCATCCGGGCGGACGCTTTTTACTGCTTTTCTACTCCAAAGGTTACGATTTCCCCGTTGATATTCCATTCCTTCGTATAGCCTTTTACTTCTCCGAAGCTAAGGCCTGCTGCCATCACGTCATTCCGAATCTCATCGCTGTAAGCCTTCATCAGTCCTGAAAGCTTCTCATTTCCCGCACAGTACAAAGTGATCTTATCCATCACTTCAAACCCTGCTTCCTTGCGCATGGTCTGTACTTTGCTGATGATCTCGCGGACGAATCCCTCCTCAATGAGCTCCTCGCTCAGATTCGTATCCAGAACGACCGTTACACGGTTATCTGCTTCTGTCACATAACCTTCCATCCGGGCAGTATCAATGAGCAAATCTTCCTTCCATAATACCACGCTTTGCCCGTCTATGTCAAATGACAGGCTTCCTTTGTCTTCCAGTTCCTTCATGGCAGCACGCCCGTCAAGCTCTGTAAGATGCTGACGGATTCCGTTCAACAGTTTTCCGTACTTCGGCCCCACAGTTTTAAGCTGGGGCTTAAATGTGTAGCTCGTAAAATCACTTAAGTTTTCCTTAAATACAACCTGTTTCACATTCAGCTCATCGGCAACGATATCCTTATACATATCCGCCAGTTCATTCTGCGCGCTGACATACATGGTTCCGATGGGCTGGCGGTTCTTGATATTGGCCGTGTTGCGGGCCGCGCGTCCCATGACCACGATATCCAGCACTTCCCCCATGGCACTTTCCAGTTCTTTATCAATCATGCGCTCATCTGCTTCGGGAAAATCGCACAGATGGACGCTTTCAGGTGCGGACGCATCCACGCTGCACACCAGATTCCGGTAAATGTCTTCGGTCATAAAAGGAATCATGGGCGCAGCCGCTTTGGCGATCGTCACAAGGGCGGTATATAACGTCATATACGCATTGATCTTATCCTGCTCCATGCCTTTAGCCCAGAAACGCTCGCGGCTTCTTCTGACATACCAGTTGCTCATCTCGTCTACAAAATCCTGCAGCGCTCTTGCCGCTTCCGGGATGCGGTAGTTCTCCAGATGGTTATCCACCTGTCCCACCACCGTATTCAGTCTGGATAAAAGCCATCTGTCCATGGCAGTTAAAGAAGCCTCATCCAGCGTATATTTTGTCGCGTCAAAATGATCAATATTGGCATACAGCACAAAAAACGCATAAGTATTCCAAAGCGTACCCATAAATTTCCGCTGTCCTTCCTGCACCGCTTTTCCGTGGAAACGGTTGGGAAGCCAGGGCGCGCTGTTAATATAGAAATACCAGCGGATCGCGTCCGCGCCGTAGGTTGCCAGCGCATCGAAAGGATCTACGGCATTTCCCTTTGATTTACTCATCTTCTGCCCGTTCTCGTCCTGCACATGTCCCAGGACGATGACGTTCTCATAGGGAGCTTTATTAAATAATAAGGTAGATTCCGCCAACAAAGAGTAGAACCATCCGCGGGTCTGGTCCACAGCCTCCGAAATAAACTGTGCCGGGAACTGGCTTTCAAACACCTCTTTATTTTCAAACGGATAATGATGCTGCGCAAAGGGCATGGCTCCGGAGTCAAACCAGCAGTCGATCACTTCCGGCACCCGCTTCATCGTCTTATGGCACTTAGGGCAGGTGCAGGTGATCTCGTCGATATACGGCCGGTGCAGTTCCACCGTGAGAGCCGCGTCATTTCCGCTCATATTTTTTAATTCTTCCCGGGAACCGATGCTTTCCATATGGCTGCAGCTTTCACATTCCCAGATATTCAAAGGCGTACCCCAGTAACGGTTCCTGCTGATGCCCCAGTCCTGGATATTTTCCAGCCAGTCGCCGAAACGGCCTTTTCCGATACTCTCGGGAATCCAGTTGATCGTATTGTTGTTATGGATCAGATCCTCTTTTACCGCCGTCATCTTGATAAACCAGGATTCCCTCGCATAGTAGATCAGCGGCGTATCGCATCTCCAGCAGTGGGGATAACTGTGTTCAAATTTGGGCGCGTCAAAGAGAAGTCCTCTCGCATCCAGATCCTTTAATACTTCCGGATCTGCTTTCTTCACAAACAGTCCGGCAAAAGGCGTATCGTCCGTCATATTTCCTTTGCCGTCCACAAGCTGGACAAAAGGCAGGTCATATTTGCGGCCCACATTGGCGTCGTCCTCACCGAAGGCAGGCGCGATGTGTACCACGCCCGTACCGTCTGTCAACGTAACATAAGAATCACAGGTCACAAAATAACCTTTTTTGTGCTGCTTTTCAGCTACTTTTGCGGAGCAGTCAAACAGCGGTTCATACTCTTTATATTCCAGGTCTTTTCCAGTATAACGCGCAAGGATTTCATAAGCGGGCGTATTTTCGTCTCCCAGCTTACCAAGCACCGCATCCAGCAAAGCCTCTGCCATATAGTAAGTCCTCTGGTCCGCGGCCTTTACCTTTACATAGGATTCCTCCGGATTCACGCAGAGCGCCACGTTGGACGGCAGGGTCCAGGGCGTCGTGGTCCATGCAAGGATATAGGCGTCCTCGTCTTTTACTTTAAAACGCACCACCGCGGAGCGTTCTTTTACGTCTTTATATCCCTGCGCCACCTCATGGGAAGACAGCGGCGTCCCGCAGCGGGGGCAGTACGGTACAATCTTAAAACCTTTGTACAAAAGCCCTTTATCCCAGATGGTCTTAAGCGCCCACCATTCAGACTCGATAAAGTCGTCGTGATAGGTCACATAAGGATCGTCCATATCCGCCCAGAATCCCACGGTACCTGAGAAATCTTCCCACATACCCTTATATTTCCAGACGCTTTCTTTACATTTGTCGATAAAGGGAGCCAGACCGTATTCCTCGATCTGTTCCTTCCCGTCAAGGCCCAAAAGCTTTTCCACCTCTAACTCCACCGGGAGTCCGTGGGTATCCCATCCTGCTTTCCTCGGAACCATATACCCTTTCATCGTACGGTATCTGGGGATCATATCCTTGATTACGCGCGTCAGCACATGCCCGATGTGGGGTTTTCCGTTGGCTGTGGGCGGCCCGTCATAAAAAGTATAGACCGGACAGCCTTTGCGCTTTTCCATACTCTTGCGAAACGTGTCGTTCTCTTTCCAGAATTTCTCGACGGCTTTCTCCCGTCCCACGAAATTCATATCCGTATTGACCTTATGATACATATGCAACCTCCTCTTAAAAGCTTCCTAAAGCAAAAAAGACTCCATCCCTGTAACAGGACGAAGCCGCTTTCCTCGTTTATAACCACCTCTTACAACATACCATCATATGCGTTCCCTGTAACGGAGGAATCCCGTCGTAACCTACTCATATGTTTTTCTTTGTCATTATAAAATTGCATCCTCTGATTTGTCAAGACTTTGAAAAATATTTATGTCCCAATTCTTAAACTTTCTTGAACTTTTTCCCCCCGCCCTTGCGTGCCTTTGCCAAATCCTCTATAATAAAAAAACAATTCATCCAAAAAATGAGGTAAAATAATAAATGAATATTTTAAATAGATATAGATTATCGGCTCTGGCATCCGTTCTCTGCCTGTCTGTCGCTTTTTCTGCCCCCGTTCTTGCTGCCGAAGACCCCGCCGTCGCATCAGAGATGCGTTATCATATGGAGATTCAGTCCGATTCCTGGGAAAACTGGCCTGCCGGCCCCCAGATCTATGCCGAATCCGCCATTGTCATGGAAGCCTCCACCGGTACAATTCTTTACGCAAAATCCATAGACGAACAACATTATCCTGCCAGCATCACCAAGATCATGACGGTCCTTTTAGCGCTGGAACATCTGGACATGGACGAAGAAGTGACCTTTTCCCATACTGCCGTCTACACCGTTGAACCCGGGAGCAGCAGTATCTACCGGGATGAGGGAGAAGTGCTGACGGTAGAAGAATGCCTTTACGCCATCATGCTGGAATCCGCCAATGAATGTGCCAATGCCATTGCGGAACAGGTATCCGGTTCTGTAGAAGCTTTCTGTGACCTGATGAATGAACGCGCGCAGGAACTGGGCTGTACCAATACCCATTTTGTAAATCCCCACGGGCTGCCTGATGAGAATCATTATACCACGGCCCATGATATGGCCCTGATCACGCAGGAAGCCATCAAGCATGAAAAATTCCGTCAGATCAGCGGCACTTCCCGCTATATGCTGCGCGCCACCAACAAAAAAGACGAAGAACTCCCCATGAGCAACCACCACTATATGCTCTCCGCCAACCGAACTTCCCGGTTTCTGGATGATACTGTATTCGCGGGAAAGACCGGTTATACCACCGTGGCCTTAAATACGCTGGTCACCTGCGCCACCCGTAACGGGATGGATCTGATTGTCGTTACCATGAAAACCCAGGGCAGCGCAGAGCGGGGCGTTCCTCTTTTTTCAGATACCGCAAATCTTCTAAATTATGCGGGGGAAAATTTCCATAAAATAAATATCGCGGAAAATGAAACTTCGTTTACCATAGGGCAAAACGGACTTTTTGATACCGGAAGCTCTGTATTCGGCGACTCTGCTCCCATGATAGAAATCGATCCTTCCGGGTATATCATCCTTCCTGTCAACGTGGATTTTACGGCCGCGTCACCCAAACTGGAATTCCACGACAACGACGGCTCTTCCTCCATCGCCACCCTGCGTTACACTTATGCCGACCAGAATATCGGTTCTACCGATCTGCTTTTTGCGGCAAACGAAATCCAGGATTTTGACTTCCGGATGACAGACACGGATTCGCAGGCAGACGCCCCCGAATCCGTCCCGACCGAACAGTCTCCGAACCTGATCCGGGTCAATATCCGCGTCGTCGCAATCGCCGCAGGCGCGCTTGTGGGCCTTCTGGCAGGCGTCCTTTTAGTCCGGAGATTTACTTTTAATTTTACACACAAAGATGACTGGAAATTATAGCAGGTCTTCCCCATTGGTTCGGATCACTTTCTGATACCAGTAGAAACTGTCCTTCCTTTTCCGTTCCATGGTTCCTTTTCCTTCGTTATCTTTATCCACATAGACAAGCCCGTACCGCTTTGCCATTTCGCCGGTTCCCGCACTGACCAGATCCGTACAGCCCCAGACTGTATACCCGATCAGCTCCACGCCGTCCTCAATCGCTTCCGCCATCTGACTGATATGCTCCCGCATGTAGGCAATACGGTATTCATCATGGATAGAACCGTCTTCTTCCACCCGGTCTTCCGCCCCAAGGCCGTTTTCCACAATCATCAGCGGAATCTGCCAGCGTCCGTAAAACTCATTCAGCAGATAGCGTAAGCCCTTGGGGTCAATGGTCCACCCCCACTGGCTCTGCTCCAGATAGGGATTGGCCGGCCCGCGCATCATATTGCCGTTGGCAACCGGCACATTCGGATCATCTGTAGCCGTACTGCTGGAATAGTAGCTGAAACTGAAAAAATCCACCGTTCCCTCTTTTAGCGCCTCCCTGTCGCCCTCGGCAAAGGGGATCTCAATCCCCTTCTCTTTCCACAGACGTTTTGCAAACGCAGGATATGCGCCTCTCACCTGTACGTCCCCACAGTAATAGTTGGCAGTCTGCATGGTCTGCTGGCCTTTGAGCACATCATCCGGCCTGCAGGTATAGGGATACGCGATGCGGCTTAGCAGCATACATCCCACTTTATTTTCCGGATCAATCTCATGAGCCATCTTCACTGCCTTCGCGCTGGCTACCAGTTGATGGTGCAGCGCCGTGTAACGTTTCTGCTCACTGTCCCAGCTTGTGTCCAGCCCGGCCTGCACACCCACCTTCGTATCTTTTCCCGGGGGCAGGATTCCTCCGCCCATCAGGTTCCCGTAAGCTCCCATCTGAAGAATATTGATTTCATTAAAGGTCAGCCAGTATCGCACCTGACCTTTAAACTCCGTAAACAACGTCCGGCAGTATCGCAGAAAAAAGTCCATAATCTCACGATTCGCCCAGCCGCCGTATTCCTTTGCCAGGTAGTAGGGCAGCTCGTAATGGCTGATCGTCACCAACGGCTCAATCCCGTATTTTCTGCACTCCGCAAATACATTCCGATAAAAGGCGATTCCCTCCTCATTTGGCTTTTTCTCGTCTCCCTTCGGAAACAGCCTGGTCCAGTTGACCGACATACGGAAGCACTTGAATCCCATCTCCCCGTATAAGGCAATATCCTCTTTATAATGATGATAAAAATCCACCGCTTCATGGCTTGGATAATGATAGCCGGGCAGGATTCCGTCTGTCACATGCCGGGGTTCCGTCCTGGTTCCTCCTGTCATCACGTCAGGAACCGACAGCCCTTTTCCGCCTTCATATATGCCTCCCTCAAACTGATTGGCAGCCGTTGCGCCGCCCCATAAAAAATTTTCCGGAAACGGTTTTCTGTTCATATGATCCCTCCTGTTACAAGTCCTGCTTTTATGATCTGTGTGTCCGCATGGACGGTTCCTGTCGGCGCGCATACGATATCCGGATAGTCGTCCGCATTGGTCAGCATGACCACTACCACATCCGAATGGTTTGCAGCGGCAATCGCTTCCCGGTCAAACTTAAGCACTGTCTGCCCCGGCCGGATACGGTCGCCCTCTTTTACCTGGGGTGTAAACCCTTTTCCGTTCATATCCACTGTATCGATACCTACATGAATTAAAAGCTCCATTCCGTCGTCACCTGTCAGGCCAAGCGCGTGCCCGGTATCCGCAACCTGCGTTACCGTGCCCGAAAACGGCGCGGTAATCGTTCCCTGCACAGGCCAGATCCCGACCCCTTTTCCCAGAACGCCGGAAGCAAACGTTTCATCCGGGATCTGCTCCATCACAATCAGTCTGCCTTCCGCGGGCGCCAGAACCGTATTCTTCGGCAGGTCGATATCCGCAGGAATTTCCTCTTCACGTTCTGTGGCTTCAAATTTAAGTGACAGCGCAAATGTCACAACTGCCGTTACAATCGCCGTAATCACCAGCGCAATAATAATATTGATAAAGAACTGCATGGAATCTCCGCCGATATAAAGCAGTACCGCAGGCAGTCCGGAGGAACCCGTTGCAAAACGATGGGTGTGGGTCAGTCCGGCATACAGGCCTCCGCATCCGCCGCCGACCATTGCGGCGATCAAGGGATATTTCTTCGGCAGATTCACACCGTACAGAACCGGCTCCGTAATTCCCATCAATGCCGTTATACCGGATGAGGTTGCCAACTGTCTGGTTTTTGCGTCTTTTGTACGGAAAGTTACAACCAGGGCGGCTGTACCCTGCGCAATATTGGAACATACGCAGCCAGGCCCGAAAATACTGTCATATCCAAGCTGGGACATCTGCATAACCCCAAGAGGCGCAACGCCGTTGTGCAGCCCGAACATAACCATCGGAGGCAAAAACGCGCCGATCAGAAAGGCGGGCGCCCAACTTGCGTTTTCGCTGAGGAAGGTAAAAAATACCGCAAGATACTGACCGATAATGTTTCCGATCGGACCGAGAACGGACAGCGCAAGCGTCCCCATAACCAGAAAGGTCAGCATCGGAACAAAGACCAGATTGATTGCCTTTGGTATTACACGGTTAAAGAATTTTTCCACATAGGACTGAACAAAGATTACGAAAATAATGGGAATCACCGTGGACACATAACTGACCAGTGTAAAGGGAATGATTCCGAAAAAACTGACCGGTTCCCCGGCTGCCACCAGCGCCGCCCAGCTCGGGTGCATCATAATCCCGGCAACGGCGGCCGCAAGGACCGGATTGCATTTCATCTTCTGTGCCTGACAGAAAGCCAGCAGAATCGGCAGGAAATAAAAGACCGCGTCTGCAAAGAAATTGATGATATAATACGTCTGCGAGTCGGTATCAATCGCATGGAAGACAACCAGTAACGCCATCAGCGCTTTTAGCATACCTGCTCCGGAAAGTGCCAGAATCACAGGCTGAAAAGTACCGGATATAAAATCAATCACCGCCGTTACCGGACTTTTCCTGGTCTTGACTTCCTCCTCTTTTTTATCCCCGCGTTTATCCTGCGGCAACAGTTTTACAATCTCCTCATAGCAGTCCGCCACATCCGTTCCGATTACAATCTGATACATTCCTTCGGTGGGAATGACTTTCAGGACGGCAGGATTTTCTTCCAGCTTCTTTTGATCCACCTTCCCCTGATCGCGCAAAACAAAGCGCAGGCGTGTCTGACAGTGCCGCGCGGCATCCACATTTTCTGCCCCGCCGATGGCAGAAATGATTTCCACAGCCGCTTTTTCATACTTTTTACTCATTCTTAGACCCCTTTCTTTTCATAGATATGTGTGTGTTCTCCGGAGTTATTTGATGGTTTTATGATACAAATTCAGGACTCTGATTTCAATATCACCTGTTCCGCCTTGTTTCACATATCCATGAATACCGGGCCTTACGGCGGTTCGGATTGTTTCAACTTTCTGAGGTTTCCTCTTTTAATTCAGAAAGGTGGGAAAATCTTTGATATTCCAGTATTCTTCCTTTTTCTATTTTGTTTGCAAGATTTTTCTCATAATTCCTGACAAAATATACAGAAAAAAGAACATTTAAAATATAGTTGATTGAAGTTTCCGTTGCGAAGGTAGAGATTTTACTGAACAGTTTTTCCTGTGAAGAAATTGACAGCGTATAAGCGGCATGCTGCCTGAGATAATTGGTTCCTCTGCTGGTAATGCCAATGACCGGAACATCGTTGGGTTCTAAAAAGCGAAGCGCATTCAGCGGTTCGCAGGCGTAGGAATTTCCCGAATAGGAGATAATGATCGCGCAGTCTGACGAATCCAGGGAAGAGGCAAGCAATCCATTATCGCCCAACGCCGGTATTTCAACATTCCTTCCAATGGTCAGCATCCGGCGGCGGAATAACTCGCCAAGCAGGCTGTTGGGACTCATGCCGAACAGACCGATTCTCTTGGATCTCTCCATCAGATTTACCACACGGTCTATGGTCTGCGGCGAAACCAGATCCGCCGTATCCATCAGGCTTTCCATTTGCAGACTGCACATTAGATTGACAATGTCTTTGGTGGAGCTGTCCTCGTGAAACGGGAGATTCGGGTCAATATCCGTATAATGGGTTTCCTGATAATGCTGTTCATTCGCATATTCCCTGGCAAACTCTGACCACCCGGAAAATCCAAGCGCTTTCGCAAACCGAACCAGCGCGGACTTGGACGTATAAGTCTCCTGCGCAATCTGCTGCGTTGTAAAATCACAGAGCCGGCTCTTTTTCTGTAAAACAAATTCCCCGATGACCCGTTTGGAATCCGTTCCGCTGGCAATCACCAGTTCTTCTACCCTTTGTGCCAATGTCATGATTTCTCATCTCCCCGATTGTACGATCCGCTTTTACGCCCTGCGCCTTTTAACAGCTTTGACCCATAATAAGAAAGGAACACACATAATCCCATCAGCGCCAGATAATCTATGAAGAACAAGAACCTTGATTCTTCATAATCCATAAAAACAAATTCGCTTTTCAGCAGCATATAATCCGGGAAATCCCTTTTGATAAAAACAACCAGGCCGTATGCGGCAACCGTCAGTCCTGCCAGGAAGGGAACTGCCGCGAACCTGCTTTCGTCGGTCTTCTTACGGTTCCTGATTTTTGCCGCCGTATGCAGAATCATGCCCCAGTGCAGTCCCAGATGCAGGCTCATAAACAAAAATCCCCAGTAGGAACCCAGGATATGCAGCCGCCTTGCCAGCGCCATCCCGCCGTGAATGGGCAGAAAGGCAAACACATGCCTGGACATAATAATCCCGCTGTAAATCTGCATCAGCATCGCGGCAAGTGTCATAAGATTGATCACCGTCTGAAAGATACGCATGGGAGTATACCTTCCCCGGAACAGGTTTTTATACCAGTTCAGGTTGCAGAGCTGATGGCCGATCACAAGAATAAACATCCCCGCCCCGATCCATTCGTGGACCGCTTCGCCCCAGAACTGATACCCCATCAAAAACAAAAGCGCTATAGTCATCAGCACATCCAGTATCCACTTACATTTCGGTTTTGCTTTCAATTCTCTCTCCATCCTTTCGTACTATCGTCAGTTTTTCTGATCCTTTTGGCATCTTTTACCTCTTCATATACATTTTTCATAGTCACATTTTGACGCAGTGTCAATAACAATATTATATCTATTCTCTGACATTGTGTCAATATAATTTCCCATAAAATGATTCACATTGTTATGCTTTTGCTGTTTTCATTTAATTTCAGCAACATTTTGTATTTTTTCAGGAAATTTTAGATTTCCTTTAAATATTCCCCCCTCATTTTTTAACTCTCTCCTTTATAATGACCATAGTTTCATAGAAACCAGTTAAAATATGGTCTATGAAATGGATGATAAAACGACAGTTGATTCACAGAAAGGAGACAACAAAATGAGAAAAAGTAAAACAGCCGGATCGGCTAAACTGGTATGCACACTTCTGGTTCTGGGAACCACAGGTATAACGGCATACGCCGCAAATACGGCGCCGCCAGATCCTGTTGCCGAATCGGCTCCCGCGCAGCCCCAGGCTGACCTGGCGGCCCAGGCCAAATTATCAGAAGCAGAAGCCATATCTGCCGCTCAGGCTGCCAATCCCGGCTACACATTTACGGTAAAGGAGCTTGAAGATGAACACGGGACCGTTCTCTACGAACTGAAGGGTGCAGACGCAAACGGGGCAAGTCTAAAATGCTATATCAATGCGATGGATGGCAGCGTGGACACCAGGGAATATGAACAGGAAGATGACTCCGAAGATGCCGCAAAACAGGCTGAACTGGCAGCCCAGGCCACGATCACAGAAGCAGAGGCAATATCTGCCGCTCAGGCTGCTGTTCCCGGATGGGATTTCAGTAAGTCGGAGCTGGATTCTGAAAATGGAACGATCGTATATGAACTGAAAGGAACAGATGCAAACGGGAAAAAACAGAAGATACTCGTCAATGCCATGGATGGCTCTATGATACAGGAAACAGATGAGGAGGATTAAATAAAAACGATGGCCCGGCGCCCAAAGCAGTGTAAGAACTGCCCGGCGCCGGGCTTTTTGCTGCTTCTTTATTTAGTGCCTGCTGATTAAGGC
>DKVI01000103.1:0-5937 GCA_002491115.1 Lachnospiraceae bacterium UBA7182
TTAAAAAGTTGTAAACTGGTGATGTAAAACATTAAAACTTTGCATCATGCATCCATACATAGCGCTCGTCTTCACAGCGGTCTGTCTGGAGCCACGGATTTCCTTCCAGATGGCGGATCATCCAGCAGGTATACATCATAAATCCCGGCGCGACGGCCTGTGGATGCAGTTCTCCCCCGGGAATGGCGGAAAAGCTGTTATTGACGCTTTTGAATACCTGGTCGCCCACAAAGCTTGCGCCGAACCCTTCCGGACGATCGAATTTAAAGAAGTAGGTCTCCGGCTGCGGATGTCTGTGGGGCAGATATCCGGACCAGTTTCCTCTGTCATTCAATACTTCCCCCAGGACCATATTGGACTCCGGGCAGATTGTATGATCAAAGATCGTGTTGACGCGGCGTTTGGCCACATTGCCGAATTTGCCCACGCTGGAATATCCCCAGGGCGCGTCTTCGGGCGCGTACAGACAGCTTTGGAAGGTTCTGTCATTTTTGGTACACTGCACCAGGATCTCACAGTCCTGATCCGCGGACACTTCCACCCAGGCTTTGGTACATACATGGACGCACCAGGGGCCTTCTGTAAATACATCTTTTCTGGTGACTGATTTCTTCTGATCCTCCCACGAAAACGTGACTGCGCCCGACAAAAGCAATACTGCGATTTCCTCTCCGTCACGGCCAAACCGTCTGACTTCTCCCGCTTTCATGCGATATACCCGCACATCCATCAGCATCGCCTGATACTCGTTGTCATAGGTGGTGAGGATCATCTCTCCCTTTTCGTCAAAGGTCGGATAACCAAATACTTTGCTCATCATATGCCTCCTGTTAATAGTCTCTTGCTTCTTCTCTGCCGGCTTTTACGCCTTTCCATGCCTCTCTTACGGATTCTTTGACCGATGTGTCCGCAAGACCCACATTCCACCAAGATTCATAGCCGTCCGTCATGGTCTTGGGAATCACTTTTAAATCAAACAGGCAGGCAACATCCTGTTTCTTCGCGTCGTTTAAGGCCGCTTCCAGTTCTTCTATGGTGCGGCAGGTATAGGATTTCATTCCATAACCTTCCGCAATCTTCGCGTAGTCTACCAAAATCAGGTCTTTGCAGGGTTTCTTTCCGTCTGTATATCTGAATTCTGTCGCCAGGCTTCCGATTCCGTGGTTCATCTCCAGATTGTTGATACACCCGAATCCGCAGTTGTCAAATACAAGAATATTGACTTTTTTGCGCTCCTGCATGATGGTCATCACCTCGCTGTGGAGCATCTGGAAGCTGGAATCTCCGACCACGCAGTATACTTCGTTGTCCGGCTCCGCCATTTTGACGCCCAGCGTGGCCGCCACCTCATATCCCATACAGGAATAGCCGTATTCTGCATGATATCCTCCGCGCTTATCTGTGGTCCACATTCTCTGCATACAGCTTGGAAGGGAACCGCCGGCGGTAATGATCGTCGCATCCTCGTCGATGACCCGGCGGATCGCGGCAAGGGCGGCTGTCTGGGTGATCTTTCCGTTGGTCAGTTTTACAAACTCCGGAATCGTCCTTGGATCTCTTGCTTTGATGATGGGCTCAAAGTCCTCTCCCGTGTAAGCAATACCGGCAAGCCTTGTCATCTCCTCATCCCACACGCGTTTTGCGGTCTGAATCTCTTCTTTATAAGAAGAAACATATCCTTTTGCCCGAAGCTTCTGCGCCAGCGCTTCCACCGTCGCTTTCGCGTCTCCTACTGCTTTTACAGCGTCCATTTTGTAAGCATGGAATCTGCAGTTATTGATTGTGACAAATTTTACGTTTTCATTTTTGAACAGGCGCTTGGAACCGGTGGTAAAATCGGACAGCCTGGTGCCGACGGCAATGACCACATCCGCGTCTTTGGCAATGATATTGGAAGCGTACGTACCGGTCACGCCGATTCCTCCAAGGCAATAAGGATGGCTGGACTTGCAGGCGCTTTTGCCGCCCTGGCTCTCTCCGAAAGGAATCTTAAATTCTTCGCAGAATTTTTCGACTGTCTCTCCTGCCTCCGAGTAGCGTACCCCGCCGCCCACGATCACCAGCGGCTTTTTCGCCTGCAGGATCACTTCCGCGACATCTTCCAGTTCTTCTTCCACCGCCACAGGCCTTGTGATCCTGTGTACTCTCTTCTGGAAGAAATACTCCGGGAAGTCATAGGATTCCCCCTCCACATCCTGGCACAGGGCGATACAGCAGGCGCCTGTCTCCGCCGGATCGGTCAGGACGCGCATGGCGTTGATCAGCGCGGTCATGACCATCTCAGGCCTTGCGACTCTGTCCCAGTATTTGCAGACCGGCTTAAACGCGTCGTTGGTGGTGACTGCCAGACTGCTGCTCTGTTCCAGCTGCTGGAGTACCGGGTCCGGCTGACGGGACGCGAAGGTGTCCGCCGGAAATACCAGAAGCGGAATATTGTTGACGGTGGCGGTGGCGCAGGCCGTTACCATATTGGCAGCTCCCGGCCCTACGGAAGACGCGCAGGCAATGATCTTTTTGCGGCCGCTCTGTTTCGCGAACGCAGTCGCCACATGGCACATGCCCTGCTCATTCCTTCCCTGGAACACTTTCAGACCACCCGGGTTGGTATCCAGCGCTTCGCCCAACCCCACAGCGATCCCATGCCCGAAGATGGTAAAAAATCCTTCAACAAACTTTGTTTCCACTCCATCCATGGAAACATACTGCTGATCCAGAAATTTCACAATCGCCTGGGCCGTAGTCATTCTGGTCGTTTTAACCATATTTTAACCTCCTATTATAGTTCCGCAACTCCACTCCCAATGCCCCTGGTCTGAGAGGATTTTAGCCCGCTGAAAAGCGCGTTCTAAAATCCTCTCGGGCATTGTCCGTTCCGTTGCTGTTTCTAAGTTCCGCAACTCCACTCCTAACCCGCATTGCGTGCTTTTTGTGGTATTGCGTGCTTTATGCGTGTTTGTTTGTTGTCTGCATCATAGCACACTCATTAAGAATATGCAAGACGAATTGTGTGGTTTTTTTATTTCCTATGTTTTTTACAATTTTCTCCTCTTTTATTTGTTTATTTCGCACATTTTGCTCGCACATAAGCACGCATTGCACGCAAAGTGCAAGAGGGGCTCTGGTTCGGGCGGGGTTTCTGCCGCTTGACAACCGCGAAAAATTTTTTTATAAATTTTGTGATATTTTCCCCCTGAGATACGTTCATATATTGAAAAGCTTTTCACAATAAGACAAAGCCGGATCGGAGGTGATCGTTTGGAGGAATCAGAATATAACAGAATTACGAAACTGTATCTGGATGTAGTTTACAGAGCCGCGCTGAACTGCTGTAAAAACCCTTATGACGCGGAAGATGTGGTGCAGAACACGTTTATGAAGCTGCTGGAATGCAGACAGACATTTCAGGACGACGAGCATATCCGCCGATGGCTCATACGGGTGGCAGTCAATGAGTCCCATTCTCTGTGGCGTTCTTTCTGGAAACGGAAAATAACGCCGCTGGATGAAACGACGGCGGCGCCGGAGTTTTCCATACCCGAGAACAGCGAACTGTTCTATGCGGTACAGAAACTTCCGCCAAGATACAGAGAAACCATACACCTGTATTATTATGAATCATACAGCATCCGGGAGATTGCCGGCCTCCTCCATATCTCTGAAGGGGCCATCCGGACCCGGCTTGCGCGGGCGCGAAGCAAACTGAAACAACAACTGAAAGGAGCGTGGAAATGAACACAGAAAAAAAGAATCAGGCCTGGTACCAAAGCACGTTCGAGGAAGTACATGCTTCTGAGCACTTATTAAGAAAGGTGGAAGCTATGACAAACAAAGAACAACGGGAAACAAGGAAAAAGAGACTGCGCACAGGATACGCCGCAGCTGCGGCTGTGGCTCTGCTGGTATTCAGCAACGTCATCTCTTACGCGGCATCAGGCAATGCATGGATTCTGACGGTCACCCTACCCGACGGAGAAGTACGGCAGATGGAGGTCGAACCTGATTATGATAACGGCACGTCTTCCTATACTTACGAGTATACAGGAGAAGTTGACGAAGATTCCCCCATATCCGTGAGCATGGAAAGCACGGAAACCGGTCTTTCTTCTGATGAGGCAAAAGATGTCATCTATTCTACGCTGGAAACAAAAGACGGCCGCACCTGGCTGGTTATAGACAATCAATACCGCGTGGATATCACGGAAGATTTCAAAGACGGAAGCTGCAAAGGCTCGATCAAAGAAGACGGCCAGTACTGGTGCTATGAAGTTACGGGAACGCCGGAAGATTATGATATTCAGGTTGAGATTGTGGATGTTACGATCAAATAGTACAGCCATGATATGCAATCACGCCTGGTATTTTTGATCAATACCAGGCGTGATTTTTTTAACAGCAGGAACAGCACCCCCGCAAAGCACAGGATATGGAACGCTAACAGACAAAGCGGCGGGATAGTCAAAACCTGCCCCGCCGCCCTGTTTTGATTTTTATTTGCCCATTAAAGTTCAGTGCTTTTAGAAGTAATGATAAAACCGTTTTCATTATCTTTTGGCACGATGCCAAAACATACTGTACCAACATTACTTTCGCCCTCAAAATCAATCGTATATCTTACCATAATGGAATCACCAGATTCCTCATAATCGGCAAATGTATACTGGTAATCCGGATAATCAGAAACACCAATGTAATAGTAACCATTCTGATAATAGAAAGAGGTTTGTCCTTGTTCCATATCTTCAAAAGAAGGCTTTATATCTGGCAGGTCAACACCCAACACCAGTTTTGCATAGGCTTCTGCTTCCTGCAAACTAATTTTAACAACTGTTTCATCAAAATCGTCACGAGGTACTGTTTCTGTTTCTACACCTTCAGATGCGCCGGTGTAAGAATAAAATAGGAAATCTCGCCAAAATGTTTCATCCTTTGCTGTTTGGGAATTGAAGTCATTCAATTTTTTACACATTTGTGTCAGAAAATTCTTTCCCTGTTCCGTAAGTTCAAAGGTTGTTTCTGTTTTGGGAAGTGATTCCTGTTCATTCTCCGCAGAACCGGATGTTTCCAATGCTTCATCCTTTTTATCTGTTCCGCAAGCGGTTAGACACAATATCGTGGTCATAAATACTAATAAACACAATTTTTTCATCTTATACCAGTTTCCTTTTCAAAGTGTAATCTGTTACAATGGGGTTCATTATATTCCTTTTTGCATCAAAAGTAAAGTATATCTTTTAGCCACAAGCAATCAGTATTTTATGTCCATTCCAACGCTGACCACATCAGCGGCAACAGATATCTGCAGGGCCGGACCGGGTGCAAAATTTACGCGTCGGGAACTGACACAGGAAACCTTGCCGGAATGCTTTGAGATGATTCCTGCACCGTTTCCTTTTGTCACATACAAAAATGAAGATATTTTACAAGCCGGCAGAAGTTCCATCTGGTATAATAGGCATTGTCGAGGAGGAAAACCGTGTGAAAAAAGAAGTACGGACGGTGGTCTACGATGACGAACTGTACATCGAGGCTTACCGTTTTGAAGGAATCGTACAGCCCTTTCCGAACCATTTCCATGAATACTATGTGATCGGGTTCATGGAGGATGGAGAGCGTATGCTGTCCTGCAAAAATCAGGAGTACACCATCACAAAAGGCGATGTCCTTCTGTTCAACCCGGGGGACAGCCATGCCTGTGTTCAATGCGACGGCGGTACGCTGGATTACCGGGGATTGAACATCGCCAGGGATGTTATGCTGAATTTAACGGAGGAAGTCACCGGCAGGCGGGAACTGCCCGGATTTTCCCGGAACGTAATCTTTGACGAAGAAATCACCTGCTGTCTGCGCCTGCTCCACGAGCTGGTGATGAAAGGTTCCGGTGAATTTGAAAAAGAGGAAAATCTGCTGCTTTTGATCTCCCTGCTGATCCGGCAGTAC
>DKVI01000103.1:6276-9233 GCA_002491115.1 Lachnospiraceae bacterium UBA7182
TCTGGACCAGGTCTGCCGCTGTGCCGGTTTGAGCAGATCCACCCTGCTTCGGGCTTTTGCCCGCTCAAAAGGCGTCACACCATACAGTTATCTGGAAAATATTCGTATCGGCAGGGCAAAAAAGCTGTTGGAGCAGGGCGTTTCCCCCGCCTGCGCGGCGCTGCAGACCGGCTTCTTTGATCAAAGCCACTTCACCAACTGTTTCAGCCGTTTTATCGGACTGACCCCCGGCATTTATCGGGATATATTCAAGAATACGGAGGAAATACTGCATGAAGCGTAACGGTACAGCAGGACATCTCTGCGCCCTGCTCACGGTCATCATTTGGGGAACAACTTTTATCTCCACCAAAATTCTGCTGGCTGACTTTCAGCCGGTGGAGATACTGTTCTTCCGCTTCGTTATGGGGCTGTTGGCCCTGTTGGCTGCTTATCCCCGCCGCTTGAAAGGAACAGACGCACGTCAGGAATTGACCTTTGCCGCAGCGGGTCTGTGCGGGATATGCCTTTACTACCTGATGGAAAATATCGCACTCACATACACAATGGCTTCCAATGTCGGAGTGATTATTTCCGTAGCTCCGTTTTTCACGGCAATCTTATCCCACCTGTTTCTGAAAGAAGAAAAGCCTCACACCGACTTTTTTATCGGCTTTGCCGTTGCGATGGCCGGGATCGCTCTTATCAGCTTCAGCGGCTCCCGGCTGAAGCTGAACCCTGCCGGGGACTTGCTGGCGTTGTTGGCCGCGCTGATCTGGGCCTGTTATTCTGTACTGACAAAGAAGATCAGCGGTTACGGCTACCACACGATCCTCACCACCCGGCGGGTGTTCTGCTACGGCATCCTGTTCATGCTCCCGGCACTGTTCCTGTTTGACTTCAGGGCGGAATTGACAAGGTTCACAAATCCTGTGTACCTGTGCAATATTCTCTTTCTGGGTCTGGGAGCGTCAGCCCTGTGCTTTGTCACCTGGAATTTTGCGGTCAAGGCACTGGGAGCGGTCAAGACAAGTGTTTATATCTACATGGTTCCTGTGATCACGGTGATCACTTCGGTCGTGATCCTTCACGAAAAGATCACCGCCCTGGCCGCTGCTGGGACGGTTCTGACGCTGGCAGGGCTGCTCCTGTCAGAGAACAAACTGTTTTTGCGTCATGTCTGGTCCGGCAGATTCTGATCGCCCCACGCTTTCATGTAATCAATCACATCCATGAAACTTTTACCCAAATCGGACAGCGTGTACTCCACCCGCGGCGGAATCTCCTTGAAGTCACGCCGGATTAAAAATCCATCGGCTTCCAGTTCCCGAAGCTGTTTTGTCAGAGACGATTCTGTAATTTCACCAAGCTGACGGCGCAGCGCTCCAAATCTGTGGATGTCATAAAAGGCGACATAGTAAAGAATTTCAAGTTTCCACTTGCCTCCCAGGATCTTTTGGAGCGTTGACATCGTTTTACACCGTTGAATTGCTTTTTCTGTCTTTCTCATTTTCCGTAACCTCCTGATTGCATTCTATCGTCTTTATACTCCAAAAGCAAGGTACTGCAAAAAAGTACCGTACTTTTATTTTCTCAGTACGATGATATAATGGCAAAAAAAGATAAGGAGGTTCTGCTATGCACTACACTGGAACCATATGGAGGCCGCCTTACGAGGCTTCTTCACTGCTGCTTGAAGTAACGGCAGGCTGTACCCATCACAAATGTAAATTCTGTACGCTCTATAACGATTTACCGTTCAAATTCAGAATGTCTCCCCTTGAAGACGTGGAGAGTGACCTGCTGGAGGCGCAGCTTTGGAGTACAGACCCTGTTGCGATGCTGACTGCCCGACTGCAGGGGCTGCCCAGGCCGGAGCGCATCCAACGGGCTTTTTTGACCGGGGCAAATCCTTTTGTATTGAAGTATAAACGGCTTATGGCAATCGCTGACCTGATCCGGCAATATGTTCCCTCAATCAAAACGATCGGCTGCTTTGCCCGGATCACGGACGTTACGCTGAAATCGGACGAGGAACTGGCATCTCTCCATCAGGCCGGATACGACGGACTGACCATCGGAATTGAGACCGGCGATGATGAGGCCCTGCAATTTATGAACAAAGGTTATACCGCTGCCGATATTGTAAAACAATGCCGGCGGTTGGACCGGGCCGGCATTCATTACAGCTTCTTCTATCTGGTAAGCATCTCCGGCGCCGGACGCGGCGAGATCGGAGCAAAGGCCACCGCCGACGTCTGTAATCAGCTTCACCCAACGCTCATCGGCGTCAATATGCTGACCATTTACCCGGACTCGGAACTTTACCAGGAAATACAGCACGGCAACTGGAAAGAAGAAAGCGAGATTGAAAAATACAGGGAAATTCGCACTTTGCTTGAAAATCTGAAAATACCCACACAATTTGCCGCTTTAGGCGCGTCAAACGCATTTCAGTTCCAGGGAACCCTGCCGGAGGACAAAGAAGCCCTCGCCGCGGCTCTTAACAGGATTATTGAAACGGTAAAAGAAGATGATTTGCGAAAATACCGCGTCAACCTGCGCCATCTGTAAAAGGCCCGCCCTCATCAAGCTGCCGCTGATAAAAGGCGATCTTCTCGTCCAGCCTGGCCTCATGCTCCTGCAGCTGCCTGATCTGCTCATTCAAAGCCTGGCGGTGACGCATTAGCATCTCCATTCGCAGGGAGAGCGTCGCATCACCCTTGGCCCGCAGCTGCGCATACTTTTGGATTTCTTTAATCGGCATGCCCGTTGCTTTCAGACGTTTGATAAATGCAATCCACGCAATATCTTTTTCCGAATAGCGGCGGCGGTTGCCGGCGTCCCGCGATGGGATAATCAGTTTTTCATGCTCATAATAGCGCAGGGTATGTATCCCAAGCCCTGTCAGTTTTGAAAATTCTCCAATGGAGTAATCCAAAATAATCCCTCCATTCTCTTGACATAGAGTTTACTCT
>DKVI01000103.1:9503-9670 GCA_002491115.1 Lachnospiraceae bacterium UBA7182
CTACATTGTATGCTCTCATTATACTGAATGAATGGAGGAAATGCAAATGCAGCCAGAAAAAAAGTACACAGTCATCACCGGGGCCAGTTCCGGAATCGGCAGGGAAACCGCAAAAGCCTTCGCGTCGCGGGGGAAAAACCTGATTATTGCCGCCCGCCGCACAGAAA
>DKVI01000043.1:0-30343 GCA_002491115.1 Lachnospiraceae bacterium UBA7182
TTTTCTTCGTGAAACAACCCTATTGAAACCACTACGTTTAGCGTGACAGGGTTCATGCGGACCATCTTATTTTCCCCCTGCCTGCACCAGCCGTATATTTTATATTTATAAGTTCCTTTTTTAACGCTGCTGTCATTTAAACAAAGGAGCAGCTTTCTCTCTTTGCCGCTTCTTTGCGGGCAGATCGAAATCTTTCCCTGCGACAGCAACTGTTTTGCGGCTGCATTGCTTCCTACAATATCCGCTTCTTTCAGACGGACAATCGGTATTGTATCATTCTTATTTGCAGATATTTTCAGGGAAACAGACTCCTTTTGGGCCTCATTGGCATGAAAGGAAACTTTCGTCTGTTCCAGTGCGACAGAAGGTGTTTTTTTCGTCACTGTTACTTTAAAGGAACAAGGGACTGCCTCACGCCAGTTGTCATGGGATACTGTCAGTTTCGCCGTATAACCTTTATTGCCTGACAAACGAATGTATAAATCCGGATTGCCCGGTTCTGTCAAAAGCTGTGCCTTTGACAGGTTATCATTCAGCCTGACTGTGGCGTTTCCCTCCCCACCCGGTATGATTATGCTTTTATTTTTCTTTTCCATGATCGAAAATACCGTTTGGTCATTTTCTATTTTTGCATAAACCAGTCCCTGCGCAGGCGTTGTCGTCAGCACTGCTTTCTGATAATTCCACTTGACGGCCATCTTTTTCGTAATATAAAAATCTGCCCCGTATGCGGGGAAATAGAAGCGCACCTCTATCATTTTATTTATCTTTTTATAATTCTTTGCCGTTACATTTTGGGGCTTTATGACGCCCGTCCACCCTTCTTTGTCTTTTTCCCATTCGACTTCAAAGTGCGGCTCATTTTCTGCAATATGTATTTGCTCAGGCGCTTTTTGGGTTGACAGCTGTTCTTGTCTGGCCGTGATTTTCAACTGTGCATCCGCGTCTTTATAAAAGAGGTTGATCCGGGCGGACTGCTCCATCTTTACAGTCGGCAGTTTATTTTTTATTTTGATATTGACCGGGTACACATACTGCTTCTTAGCTTCTGTATCCACTTTTAAATAAAGTTTATATGCACTTTTTGCCATCTGTCCTGCTGCCTGATCTAAAAATCCAACCGTATAAACATCCATCCCGTCCTCTGCTTTCACTTTTTTTATACCAAACATGGAAGATGTTTTCTGCAGTTCTTTATCTTCATACAATGCCGCGGTTTTGATCGGATTTATCCCGGAATCCTGTAAATCTATCGGCACGGCCGCTTCGGGTTTCAGCCTGTTTAAAATCCATGTTGTACTTTGCAACACCAAAGAAGCGCTCTGTACACGAACACGCACACTTTCTGTCCTTTTTTCATTTTCTTTTGTAGTAGCAGTAAGCGTTGCGGTGCCTGGTTTCCTGACCACTATCTTTGCCAGCCCAGGTTCGCCTTTGACTGCCTGTACTTTCAGGATGTTCGTTCGGTCTGTCTGGAAAGTAAAAGCCGTGTCCGTCTCTTCTCCATACTGATCAAAAGCGCGGGCCCGGACATAGAACTGCTCCACACCTTCTTCAACCTGCAAAGAACCGTCCTCCGTCTTCTGCACCCCTGCTGCCATCCCGGATTCCGGCTCAATCCGCAGTGCATTCACATACGCTTCTTTTACTTCCAGAACCGTTACATCCAGGACAGCCCTGACACTGGCGTTTTCATTTTCCGCAATCAGCTGGGCCTGCCCCGCGCCGACTGCCGTGACCTCACCGCTTTCTCCTGCCACAAGCACATTGCTGTCAGAAGACCTAAGTGCCGTTGTTTCCGTCGTATTTACCGGAACTGTCCGGTAGGCAGGTTTTATATGCTCTCCTTCGTGCAGTTCCATATGCTCTTCAAAGAAGTGAATCGCCTGTAACGGAACCGCTCTCTTTCCAACCGTAATCTTGCAGGCGGCTTCCAGGTCCGCCGCCGCTGCCCTGAGCTCCAGGCTCCCTTCTTCCAGGGCAAGCACTGCCCCGCCCTCTAAGAAGCGCACAAACTGCTGCGCCGGCATCTCTTCTTTGACCAGATGTTTGTAGTCTGCGGGTTCTATGACCAGATTCACGATATCCATGTCACCCTTTTCCATGAAAATTTCCGACTGTTCATAGTCGAATTTTTTAATCGGGCATTTTTCTTCTACTGCCTGGAACGGAATATTTTTTTCCTCTGCAAAAGTCTGTGCAAAGGAACCGGCTTTTCCGTAGATTGTCAACTGCCCGCAGCCATCAAAGGCATTATCCGCAATCCGGGATACGGTAGAAGGAACCGTTATACTTTTTAGATTGCTGCAGCCGCCGAATGCGCACGCCCCGATGGATTCATAGCCATATTCTATTTCTGCTTTTGTAAGATTCTGGAACACAGTACCGGAAAAGACCTGGGTTCCCATGATTCTTCCTGTTTCTCCCTGGTAGACGCCGATCCCGACTGCGCGCAGATTTTCGTTCATCATATTCGCTTTATGCCCGGGAGAGTTCCACCACTGATCATAAAGTTTCTCTGCGCTCTGGTAATTGTAGGCAATATTCTCCGCCCATATAAACCACGGATAGCCACAGGCTGACAGCCATGCGCTGGTATAGGTCCCATCCGGCGCCCGGTGGTCAAAATAATTGTTGTTAAGCATATCCAGACTCTTACGGCGTGCCGTCTCACGCAGGGTTGCGCTCATGATCAGCGGTACCTTGCCTTGTTTTATACGCGCCGCATTCATCAGTTCCAAAATTTTTAATTCCCCGCTGCCAAGCGTCTTCTTTCCTGAAGAAGAACGCGAGGGCAGCCTGGAAAGGTCTGACAAATCAACCTGATCCATACCTGAAAATACATTGTCTCCAATGCCTGTCATATAATAATTACCAAGCTTGTGCGGAATTACGATCTCCCCCTGCTCCGACAGATAATCTGACAATATGCCGGTATGTTCTTTTGAGTCCTCCACCGTATAGCCAAAATAAAGTCCTTGCGCGGCTTTGGCTGCCTGGTTTTCCGCCAGGAGGCTGCCTGCCATCGACCGCGCATACTGCACATCGTTTTCATCTGTTTCCAGCTCCCTGTAGACCGCTTCACCGACAGCCTCTCCTTTGTCCTCTTCTTCCTCTGGCAGGCTGGCCGCGGATTCTTCGTCCGTATCCGCCTCCATCGGCTCTTCCTCCCTGCCGCCTGCATTCATTTCTGTGTCAACCTCTTCAGCGGCTTCTTCCTCGTCATCGGCTGTCTGTACCAGTTCTTCTTCTATTGCTTCTTCTGTCACTTCTTCAGCACGTCCATAATCAGGCGTCTCCACCGCCCGGCTTACAAATCCCGGATTTTGCATCATTATGCAGATCGAAAGAAGGACTGCCCAAATCTTTTGTTTCAAATTTACACCTCTTTTCTTTCCATGCTTTTCTCTCTTTAAACGGATAAGCACATTCTTTCATCCCTTTCATATAGTATTATAAAAAGCTCCAGAGGAAATTGTAATGGCAGATAAAATTATGATCGACGCCGGGCATAACGGACTGACGGATCCCGGCGCAGTCTATAACGGACGCAGGGAGAGCGATGATGTGCTGCGTCTGGCTCAGGCTGTGGGAGCAATTTTATCCCGCAACGGATATGACGTTGTATACACAAGAACCGGCGATATCAATCAGTCTGTACTGCAAAAAACACAACTGGCAAATGAAGCGGATGCCGACCTGCTTGTTTCGATCCACCGGAACATGGCTACTTATCCGGGTCAGTACGACGGCGTGCAGACCCTCCTGTACGACCTGTCAGGTGACAAGCTTATTATGGCACAGAATATCAACCAGAATCTGGCGGCCCTGGGATTCAGGAATATCAATGTGGAGGCCCGCCCCGACCTGACGATCTTAAAACGCACCGGTATGCCCGCCGTGTTGGTCGAGGCAGGCTTTATGGACAGCGGCAAAGACAATCAGCTCTTCGATACCCGGTTCGACGAGATCGCCCAGGCGATCGCTGACGGCATCATGGATACGCTGACGGCGGCGGCAGAGGCGGATACGGATATAAATGATTCCCGTCCCTCCCGTCCGGATGAGATGCAAAGCCAGGAAGCAATGATGCAGCCGGGAAGCGTCAACCGGTTACGGCCCCGATATCGGGTACAGGTCGGCGCGTTCCATAACCTGACCAACGCCATCGAACTGGAACAGGAATTAAAAAGACTGGGGTACAATACCTGGATTGTCACCGAATAGCCCCGAAAGCAGTCAGGGGCTGTCACGCGATGGCAGCCCCTTCTCTCTAATCCTTCCGGCTGCGCAGACGGTCAAGCCGCCCGGCGATCTGTGATTCATATCCTATGTCAGTCGGGTGGTAAAATCTCATCTGCACAATCTCATCCGGAAGATACTGCTGTTTTACATAATGTTCCGGATAGTCGTGGGCGTACAGATAGCCCTCCCCGTGACCTAATTGGGCCGCTCCGCCGTAATGCCGGTCCTGCAGGTGCGACGGCACCGTGGTGGTGGTCGTTTTGACAACTTCCATAGCTTCAAAGACCGCGTTGCAGGCCGCGTTGCTCTTAGGGGCAGAAGCCACATATAACACCGCCTGAGACAAAATAATCTGGGCTTCCGGCATGCCGACGCGTTCCACCGCCTGGGCAGCGGCCACCGCCACCTGCAAAGCCTGGGGATCTGCATTTCCCACATCCTCGGAAGCGCAGATCATGATCCTGCGGGCAATGAATTTAATATCTTCCCCTGCATAGAGCATCTTTGCCAGATAAAAGACCGCCGCATCCGGATCTGAACCGCGCATACTTTTGATAAATGCGGAAATCGTGTCATAATGGTTGTCCCCGTTTTTGTCATAACGGACCACTTTCTTCTGAATACATTCAGAGGCCGTCTGAAGCGTAATATGTATCTTTCCGTCGCCGCTTCTTTCGGTCGTCAATATCCCAAGCTCCAGCGCGTTTAAAGCATTTCTTGCATCTCCTCCCGAAATATCCGCCAGAAAATCAAGCGCCTCCTCATCGGCCGCAGCATCATAGGCACCCATCCCTTTCTCCACATCCGTTAAAGCCCTGATCAGAAGGTGCTTTATATCCGATGCTTCCAGTGCCTTCAATTCAAAGATAATCGAACGGGAAAGCAGGGCGCCATTGACTTCAAAATACGGATTCTCCGTTGTTGCGCCGATCAAAATCAGTGTACCGTCCTCCACATAGGGAAGCAGGTAATCCTGCTGCCCCTTATTAAAACGGTGAATCTCATCCACGAACAGTATCGTCCTTTTTCCATACATGCCAAGGCTGTCTTTCGCTTCGCGGACAACCGCCTCCATATCTTTTTTGCCCGCCGTAGTCGCGTTAATCTGTGTAAATCCTGCGCTGGTTGTATTGGCGATTACTTTGGCGATCGTCGTCTTGCCGGTTCCGGGAGGACCATACAAAATGACAGACCCCAGCTTGTCCGCTTTTATAGCACGGTAAAGCAGCTTATCCTTTCCCAGGATATGCTGCTGTCCTACAATTTCTTCCAGTCTCGCCGGACGCATCCGGGAAGCCAGGGGCGCTTCCGACTGCATCGTGTTTTCTCTCATATAGTCAAACAGATCCATTTTTACTCCTTTAGTCAAACAACACTTCATCCACTGTCACAAACTCAAACCCTTCCGCCATCAGAAGCGGAATGATCCTCTCTACCGCCTGCACGGTACTTTTATAGCTGTCGTGCATCAGGATGATATCATTATCTTTCGCTTTTTTTACTACCTGCTCCACGATCCAGCTCACATTGCCGGTCGTCCAGTCCAGTGTGTCGATGGTCCACATGACGGGGATCAGGTTCAGATCCGCTTCCAGCCCTTTGTTCCATGTGCCAAAAGGCGGCCTTACATACTCGGTTCCTTTTCCTGTCAGTTCTTCGATCAGGTCGCTGGTTTTATTGATCTCCTCATAAGCCTGCTCGGTGGTCAGGGTCGTGATCTGCACATGATGATAGGTATGATTCCCGATCAGGTGCCCTTTATCAGCAATTTCTTTCACCAGCTCTCCCTGGTTCTCCACATTCTGGCCCAGCAGAAAAAAAGTGGCGGGAACTTCCATCTCTTCCAGAAGATTTAGCATCTCTTCCGTGTAGACCGGATGGGGACCGTCGTCAAAGGTCAATGCTATCTTTTTTGTATCCTGAACAGCATCAGCTGCTTCCTGCTCTTCTGTCTTCGACACAACCAGGACTTCTGTATCTTCCCTTTTTGCACTTTTAACTCCCCACATTCCCAGGCACAGGCACAGACCTGCTGCCCATAGCAGATAAGATCGGCGCATAGGCGGCTCCGTCGCTGTCATTATTACATTTTATGCGCATTTGTGCCTCTTTAGTCCCCGGAAAATATCACGATTTATTTATTCTTTTTATAATTCTTTTAGATGAGTGACACATTTTGGACATAATTCTTTGCTATTATAATGACTGTAAGGAAAACATATCCGTATTTCATTCATAACACTTTAGGGAGACCCCCAAAGGGCCTCCCACTCCCTCGAAAGTTTAAGCTTCTGCGTTGTCAGAAGCTTTTTTTACTGCACATCAAACTTCTTTCTGTTCTCTGCCGTATAGCCGATGGCCAGTTCTGCGTTCGACTGCTGAAGCCTGGCAAGAAGCTCTCTGGCCTCCTGCATACTCTCAAACTGGAAGATTTCTTTTTTCCCGTTTTTATCCACCACAATCACTCTGCCGATTTCCGCGTTATAGCTTCCGCAGCACATTTTGGCGGATACATCTTCCTGCTGAAGATACGCCCAGACCAGGCCGGATACTTCCAGTTCACAGCGTTTCATAAATTTTCTGTAAATAATCTTTCCGTCTTCCACCGTCACTTTGCCCATATCAGTCTCCTATTTAATGTTCCGCATCTTCCTTTCCAGCACCCGGTACTAGACAGCTTTCTGTACGCTTCGCGTCCATCAACCTGTCTGGGCGCTGTCCAGTCCGATGCTGACATAGTTCCGCATCTCCCTTCCCAGATTATATTTCTGTGAAGGTATATCTTTGAAGCATACCCGACGTATTTACATGATAGATCACGCTTCCGTCTGCCAGGTCTTCCCGTTCCAGCGATACATACTGGTCCTTGTGCCTGGAACGGATATACTGTTCCAGGTCATCGATTTCAACTTCTTCGAAAAAGACATCACGCATCTGATTGTTTGCGCACTCATTTAAGATTTCATGCACTACTTCATATTCTTTCCTCATTTCCTGCCTCCTAATCCATCTCATCGATCTGTTTTTTCAGATATCTTCCCACCACATGGGCAAAAGTGGAAATATCCCTGATATAGGCAAAATCTTTGCCGAATATCCTTCTCTCCGCCATCAGGTCCTGCTCTTCTCCCGCGAAAACACCCAGAACGGCGATTCCCTGGCTTCTGAGCCTGCGCACCTCCGAGGCGGTGTCCTTTACGGCATACTCTCCGGTATAGACTGCCGGATTCTTCACATGGGGACGGTTGACCACCAGGTCGTTGGGACGGCCGTCACTTAATACGATCAGCGCTTTATTTTCCTCCGGTCTGGCCATCAGTCCGTCTGCCGCCGCCCGAAGGGCAAGACCGTCCCGGTTGTTGGAAGAAGCGGTAAATTCCATCAGTCTCCAGTCCGCCTCTTTATCCTCATCATACTCCCGGAATCTGCGCAGGATCGTATAATCCCAGAAAGAACAAAAGCTTAGTACCCGATGGGGAATCCCCGCCCTGGAAAGAGCGGCAGACAGGATATAACCCTGCAGGGCGATCATATGCACGCGGCTTTTCTGGGAACCGCTGGCATCCACCAGCACATCCACCACATACTCCGAATTATGTCTTTTAAACTGCCTGATAAAAAGCCTGGGATCTTCTGTCCGCCCGGCCTTCCACAGTTTCTGAGGAAGAACGGTTCCATGAAACGCTTCGATCTGATCCACCTCGCTTCGGGTCTGCAGGGAACGCTTCAGGATATCTCCAAGGGCACTGATATTATGGCGGGAAACCCTGGCATTCTGACGGTAAAAACGCCGGTTCATCTCCCAGGTTCTGCGGGCCAGCACATACGTATTATTCTCCCGGACATAATTCCTGATGATTCCGTCAGTGAAAAACAGTTTGCAGTCCGCATGGACACCCCGGCAAAGCCGGCGGTTCAAACGCTCCTGCTCCAGCTCACTCATATAGGATCTGCCAAAATGCTGTTCTGTATAGGCATACATTTTCTGAGCGGCTTCCTCGCTGATCAGAATCTTTCCAAGCCTTGTCCGTTTTTCTTCCTCTGTCTCCTCTGTATCGGGCAGATTGCTGTTCATCTGGCGCATCATCTGTTCCAGGGACGCTTCCGCCGCGGTTTCATCCAGGAAATCCTGCCAGTTAAATTTTTTAAGATCTTCCGCGCTGACGGAAAGCACCTGCTCCAGCCCGCCATGTTCGGCTTCAAAATCCGGGTCTGCCAGGCGGTTATAAAACCGGTCAATCTGACGGATGACCTCCAGCGTATCTGTCATATCCTTTACGCCAAAAAGCTCCTCCATCTGCTCCTGCACCCGCTTTTGAGCCATATATTTTCCGTCGATCCCTTCCTGGAGCATGGCAATCTTCATCTTCCCGATCAGATGGCCTTCCTTTGCCAGATGGTCAAAGTCCCGCTCCAGTATATCCTCGAACGCTTTTCTTCTAAGCGAGATCACGCCTTTTCTTTCTTCTGTGACTTTCTTTACCACCGCCTGGTCCACGCACATCTGCGCCAGGGTCGTAAGCGTATGCTCATCCGCACCCAGATACAGTTTTTTCACCAGATACAGCCCAAGATCGTCTTTGGAAAAATAGCGCGCAAAAGCGCCCTGTTTGACCGCGTCATACAGGGATATATATTTGGATCTTTGAAAAGAGTCCAGATCCAGCTGTACATCCAGTTCATAATCCCCGCTTACGGTCCAGAGCAGATTCTTCATCCGGTTCTCCAGCTCGTAGCGGTATTCCTGCTGCGCATAATTTTCCTGCGCGCCTTCCATTTCGTTTACCTTCTCATCCATATCGCTCTCACATACGGCACCGGCAGCAGATTAAAATACCTGCTCCTTTGTCCATTCTTCCGGTATCCGCGTCATGACCATATCCGCCACAATCTCTTTTTCAAAAATATCAAACGCTTTATTGGTAATTCCCATCTGTACTGCCTGCCAGGGCCTTAGTCCGATCTTCACCGAGCCAAGGGACGATAAAAGCCCCCGAAGATCCACGGCCTTTGTGGATATCTCACTGTTTAAAGCCTTTTTCTGCAGGTCTAAAAAAAGTCCCGCAAACGCCTGGAGCGCGTCTTCTTTTATATCCGGGTAGTCGTGCCGGATGATCCGGAACAGGTTTTCTTCTGTCAGAGCCGGCATATCGATCACGAGGAAACGGGACACCAGCGCCTCATTTAACTCCTTTGTACCCGCATAGCCATAATTCATGGTACCGATAAAGCGGGCGGCCGGATGCAGATCGATCTTGTCATAGCCCGGTACATCGATGATCCGCCTGTGGTCCAGCGTGGCATGAAGGACGCTGGCCGCGTCGTTTTTCGCCATATTGATTTCATCAAAGATACCAAAACCGCCTTCCTGGGCGCAGCAGTAGACGCTTCCTTTGCGCAGCTTCACTTCGTTGTCCCGGAAAGTATCCGTGCCGATGAGGGAACTGCTGTCCGTGTTAATATTAAAGGAAATATTATAGACAGGCCTTCCGAAGATCCATGCCAGATTCTCCGCCAGGATATTTTTTCCTGTCGCCTTTGCGCCGCTGAGCAGAAGATTCGATCCCTGCAAAAGCGCTGCCATCGCCATCTCCAGGATTTCCCTGCCGAAGAAAGGAATCGACGGCTTTTGCATCCGGTTTTTTACTTCTTCGGAAACCGGGTATTCTTCCCTGAAGGCCTCCGCCTGGCGAAGCAGGGAGGCGTCCACACCCTGTTCTTCCAGAAAATGTAGTTCGTTTTTCATAGTGTAAGTCTCCTGTTAGAGATGCCGGCTAATCCAGAAATTGTGCCAGCACATAGTTACTTAGATCAATTCCTTTTTCTGTCAGGTATATTTTACCATCTTTTTCGTCCAAAAGCTTCTGTATTTTCAGCTTTTTTAGCAGTTCTCTGTAATATTCTCTGTAAATGCCGGGGTCTATCCCCTCGGTTTTGCGAAGACCCAGGAAGAAATATTCCTCCCGGACAGCCTGGTCTGTCAGTTTTTCTTCGCTGCCCGCAAAATTTCCATGCAGATATTCGGACAGGTCCGTCTGATTGGTAAAACGGATATTATGAAGAAGCGACGCGGCTCCCAAGCCGTAGCCCTTATAATCCGTCCGCTCCCAGTACCCCAGATTGTGCCGGCATTCCCGGTCTTTTTTCGCATAATTGGATATTTCATAACGTCTGTATCCGCCGGATTCCAGGATCTCTTTTGTCAGGACATACATCCTGCGTTCTTCTTCCTCCGAGGGCAGCAGTTCCGGGTGTCCCTCATACCGCTCATAAAAGGGCGTCCCTTCCTCGATGATCAGGCTGTAGGCGGAGATATGCTCCGGTTCAAGATGTAATACCCGCTCCAGCGTCTTTTGGTAACTTTCTTCCGTCTGTCCGGGGAGTGCGGACATCAGGTCTATATTGATGTTATGAAACCCCGCTTCTCTGGCAAGCGTATAGCTTACAAGAAACTGCCGCCAGGTGTGAATCCTGGAAAGCAGGCGAAGTTCCGCGTCTTCTGCGGATTGAAGCCCGAAGCTTAAGCGATTGACGCCCGCGTCTCTATAAGCTCTTAGCTTGTCTTTGTCCACCGTACCCGGATTGGCCTCCAGCGTAATTTCTGCGGATTCCCGGAAGGAAAACTGCGCTCTTAACTGTTCCAGAATGCGTCCGATCTGTTTCTCCGGCAGGATACTGGGCGTACCGCCCCCGAAAAAGACAGTTGACACCTCGTATGTCCCGGAAAGCTCTGCCGACCGGCGTATCTCTTTTAACAAACATTCCACATACGCTTCCTGTGTCTTTCGGGAAGCCGGGGCTGACAGAAAATCACAGTAAGCGCATTTGCGGACGCAGAACGGGATATGGATATACAGTTCCAGCGTCTGTTTCTCTGTCCGCATCATTTATCGTCCAGTTTCAATACACTCATAAACGCCTTCTGGGGGATTTCCACGTTCCCTACCTGCCGCATCCGTTTCTTTCCTTCTTTCTGTTTCTCCAAAAGCTTTCTCTTACGGGTGATGTCGCCGCCATAACATTTTGCAAGCACGTCCTTACGCATGGCTTTGACCGTCTCCCTGGCGATGATCTTCCCGCCCACCGCCGCCTGAATCGGAATCTCAAAAAGATGCCTGGGAATCTCGTCTTTTAATTTTTCGCACATTTTACGTCCCCTGTCATAAGCGGAAGCCTTATGGACAATAAAGGACAGCGCGTCCACTTCTTCCTTATTAATCAGGATATCCAGCTTCGCCAGCTCCGACTGCACATATCCTTTAAATTCATAGTCAAAGGAAGCGTACCCTCTGGAGCGGGATTTCAGTGCGTCAAAAAAGTCGTATATGATCTCATTGAGCGGAAGGTCATATTTTAAAAGCGCCCGGCTTTCTTCCATATATTCCATGCCCAGATAGACCCCTCTTCGTTCCTGACAAAGGTCCATAATCGACCCGATAAACTCGGACGTCACCATGATCTCCGCGCTGACCATGGGTTCCTCCATATATTCGATCTCCGACGGATCCGGAAGATTGGAGGGATTGGTCAGTTCGATCATATCTCCGTTGGTCTTGTGTACCCGGTAAATAACCCCCGGCGCCGTGGTAACCAGATCCAGGTTGTATTCTCTTTCCAGGCGCTCCTGGATAATTTCCAGGTGCAGAAGTCCCAGAAAACCGCACCGGAACCCGAATCCCAGCGCGACGGATGTCTCAGGCTCAAACTGCAGCGCCGCGTCGTTTAACTGCAGCTTTTCCAGCGCGTCCCGAAGGTCCGGATATTTCGCCCCGTCCGCAGGATACAGGCCGCAGTATACCATGGACTGCACTTTCTTATAGCCGGGAAGCGGTTCTTTGCATGGATTTAAACAATCCGTCACTGTATCGCCCACGCGGGTGTCCTTGACATTTTTGATGCTTCCTGTGATATACCCTACCATACCGGCGCTTAATTCCTCACAGGGAATAAACTGTCCGGCGCCGAAATATCCGATCTCCACCACTTCCGCCTCTGCTTTGGTCGCCATCATCCGGATCTGTGTTCCTTTTTTCACGGTCCCTTCCTTGATCCGGCAGAAAATAATGACGCCTTTATAGGAGTCATACACAGAGTCAAAGATCAATGCCTGCAGGGGTGCGTCCGGGTCCCCGGACGGTGCGGGTATTTTCTTTACGATCTGTTCCAGCACCTCGTCCACATTCTGCCCTGTTTTTGCCGAGATCAAAGGCGCGTCCTGGGCTTCAATCCCGATCACGTCCTCGATCTCGTCAATGACCCGCTCCGGATCCGCGCTTGGAAGATCGATCTTATTGATCACCGGCATCACATCCAGATCGTTATCTAAAGCCAGATACACGTTGGCAAGCGTCTGCGCCTCGATTCCCTGGGCTGCGTCCACCACCAGGATCGCCCCGTCGCACGCCGCCAGGCTTCTGGACACTTCATAGTTAAAGTCCACATGTCCCGGCGTGTCGATCAGGTTGAAAATGTACTCTTCCCCGTCCTTCGCCTTATACACGGTCCGAACCGCCTGGGCTTTAATGGTGATCCCCCGTTCCCTTTCCAGATCCATATTGTCCAGCACCTGAGACTGCATCTCTCTGCTGGTCAGAAGCCCTGTTTTTTCTATAATCCGATCCGCCAGTGTAGATTTTCCGTGATCTATATGTGCCACAATGCAAAAATTGCGAATTTTTTTCTGATCTGCCTTAGCCATCTGATATCCTCCATCTGTTTACATACCCAATAATATATCATGGATTAAAAACCTTATCAAGTATGTCCGCCAGAGGTTCCATGGTATTCATCATTTCTTCCAGTGTATTGGTCTGGGCTCCTGCCTCGATTAACATGGCCTTATCCGACAGATGCAGATTATAGCGCAGGCTTTTTAAATAAATGTTTCTGGAAAGCCCTGGATAATACTGTTCGCACGCAAGTTTCAGCTGAAGCGTAAGCGCCAGATTATCCTGTATGTACGGATTATTCAGATAGGCGATGGGACCGTTTGTCTTTGACCGGCTTAACCCGTTAAAGAACATAAATCTGGCCGTCTGCTTCCCGTCAATCTCCGTCACCAGATGCGTTCCTTCGGCCACGCCGTCCCGGTGCAGGTCGATCACCGACTGGATGGACGGATTCTCTTTCAAAATCGCGCCGATCTCCACCGCCGCTTTACTGTAGGCTTCGTTTCTGTCCAGTTTTCCGTCCACCAGATCAAACACGCTGGTCACATGCAGTACGTCATACCCTTTTTCCCGCAGAAGCTGCGCCAGATATTCTCCCACTCCCACAATGGTGGTGGAATTATCTCCCGGAACCGAGTCGATAAACCCTTCCTGGGAATGGGTGTGGTAGATCAGGATCTGAGGCCCCTCCACATCCAGGTCAAGGCTCATATCTTTGGCAAGCAGCGTCTCCGCCCGAAGATCGTCCGGCGAAATGGTCGTATTCTTATCCAGCGTATAAAAATGACCCAGAAGGAAATCAAAATCCGACAAATCTTCCATATTGTAGATTACGCCCGCCGTCTTCGCCTCTGCTCCGTCCGCAGGCGTTTCCGGTTCTTCTTCCTGTCTGTCCCGGGCCTCTTCCGCCTGCCGCTCCAGCGCCTTTTCGTTTTCCTTCTGCGCCAGGGACTCCATATCATATGCTTCTTCCGGACTGCCCGATTCGAACTCATCATGTACGCCTCCGGTGATCAGCATCTCATAAGTCGCCGTACTCTGCCCGCCGCCAGGCTGCTTTGCCCCATAAATAAGACGGTACAAAGGATGCATCGCCATCACCTTCTGTATGTAACGTTCGGACAAAGTACTTTCTTCATCTTCCTGTATATATTCCAGGAAAAGTCCGGGATACAGACAGCGCGCAAGCTCCCTCTGGCATACGCGCTGTACGGCGGCTTTCCCGTTTGTAAAAAGCCCCTCCGGATTGTCCATCAGAAACCGCTGGCCTCCGATAAACACAATATAAAACCCGGCTCCAAAAAAGAAGATCCACAACAGCCGGTTACATATCTTTGATAATCGTTCCATAGACATCTCCACCCGTTTATTATATGGGCGGCAGCGCTGTCCTATGCGTCCATATGAACCTGAAAAGCAATGTTTAAAGCTTCTGATAAAGTAAAACTAAGCTGTTTAATGGTCTCGTCAATATTTTTGGGCGTCACAAACATGCCGTTCAGGTGGGGCGGCATCTGTTCGCAGTTGCCCTGGGCGTCGTAAATAATGGCAGCGGCCTCCACGACGGTGGGGACACCAATGGCGATGACCGGAATCCCAAGGCTTTCTTTCGTCAGGCAGTTTCTGTGATTGCCTACACCGGATCCGGGCTGTATGCCTGTATCCGTCAGCTGGATTGTCCGGCTTAAGCGTTTTGTACTCCTTGCGGCAAGGGCGTCAATCACAATCAGCAGGTCAGGACTCGTCTGCTCCACAATGCCTTTAATGATCTCCGAGGTCTCCATCCCGGTCTGCGCCATCACACCGGGAACAATCCCGCTGATCTGGCAGCAGGGTCCCGTTCCCATGGCTTCTTTCCCGTACTCCCGGATCAGGTGCCTTGTGATCAGAAGATTGGACACCGTCTTGGGACCCAGCGCGTCCGGCGTCACGTCCCGGTTGCCAAGACCCGCCACCAGGATGGAACGCTCTTTTTCTTCTCCCATCAGCTCTTTCAGATAAGCAGCCAGTGTCTCTGATATTTCCCTGTGGTAATCTTCATCCGGAACCGCCATCCCGGGTGCTTCCAGCGTAAGGTAATTCCCCATGGGCTTTCCCATCTCTCTGGCGCCCCGCTCCGATACAATCTGCACCCGCGTCAGACGCATCTCTTTCTCCTCGTCATACTGCTCCTCGACGATTACCCCATGCACTTCCGTATCGCTTCCTTCAAAGCTCTCCTTCGCCTCCAGCGCCAGGTCGGTTCTCACTCTCATTCTCTCCATAAATGTATCTCCTATTAAAGTTCCGCTACAGCCCTCACAGTGCCCCTGTGTCTGGAAGGATTTCGGGCCGCTAAAAGCATGCGTCCCTAAATCCTTCCGGGCACCGTTCGGGCTTCCGCTGTTTTTTAGTTCCGCTGCAGTTGTTTTTATTATAGTTTTTCTAAAAAAATGCAATTTATGTATTGACACCCGGCGCTCTTTCTACTAAACTATATTCGTGTGTTTTCATGCAAAGTATTTTCCGTGTCTCGCTTTCATGATACACGATCACAGGAATAATAAGGAACAGAACATATAAGTTGGAGGTGTACAGGTTGGCTAATATCAAATCCGCTAAAAAAAGAATCCTGGTCACACAGACCAGAACTGCCAGAAATAAGGCGATTAAATCCGAAGTAAAGACTATGGTAAAGAAAGTATACGCTGCGATTGAGTCCAAGGACAAGGAAGCTGCAAAGGCTGCGTTAAAAGAAGCCGTATCCACCATGGACAAGGCGACTTCCAAAGGGGTATATCACAAGAATACCACTTCCCGGAAGATTTCCCGTATGCACAAAGCCATCAACGAGATGGCGTAAAGATATCATAAAAGCGGTCGGTACCGTCATGCCGACCGCTTTTTTTATTCTGAATCATTCCTTCTTTTTCCCGCTGTATTTCACGATCAGAAGCTCCACGCTGATCTGATCTCCCATCCGGCCGGTCTTAACCCTCTCTTCCGTTTCCACACAGTCTTCCACCGCCTGCCGAAGCGCAGACAGCGTAAACTTCCTGCACTGGGACTGATATTTCCCCAGAGCAAAAGGCGGAACCCCGATCTTTTTCGCCAGTTCTCCCTTGTCAAACCCCTGTCCGGACAGATTTTTAAGCTGTAAAAGCTGGTTAAACTGCCTGGCAATCAGAAACAGGATACGCATGGGCGGCTCTTTCATGGCAAGCAGGTCGTTGTAGAGATCCAGCGCTTTTTTCTGATCCTGCTCCGTGATCGCCTGCACCATGTCAAAGATGCGGTTTTCCGTCCTTTCTGTACAGACAGCCTCCACATCTTCCCTGGTAATCACATCTCTTTCCAGAGTATAACATAGAAGCTTCTCCATCTCGTGCTCTATATTTTCCATATCCGCTCCGGTCCGTTCAAAGAACAGATGCAGGGTATCCTCTGTAATGTTCTTTCCCTCTTTTTTGAGAGTCTGAAGCACCCACACGGAAAGCGTCTTCTCTGTCTGTCGCTTAAATTCCACCACCCGCCCCTCTTTTTTTATTGCTTTATAAAGCCTGCCCCTTTTATCCACCTCTGACTCGGTCAGAATCAGACAGGTGCTGGGGGGAATCTGAGGGATATAGTCTGCCAGCTCGGGACATGCGTTTTTGGCAAATCCGCTGTCATTCAGTTCGATTACTCTGCGCCCGGCAAAAAAAGGCATGGTTTCCGCCAGATCGATCACCGCTTTGGGATCGATCCCTTTTCCCTCAAAGGACGCATGGTTCATCGTATCTTCCGGGGACAGTAAGGCTTCGCGAAGCCGCTTTCTATACTGATTTCTAAGATAGGTCTCTTCTCCGGTCAGAAGATACACTTTCTTAAAATGCCCGTTCTTTATATCTTCCTGCAACATTTTCATATTTTTATTCTCCTGACAACAGTATAGCATGAAATCTATCAATCGTCTATCATCCCTTTTACCTTCACCTGCTTCCCGTCCGTCCAGAGCCTGACGGCTCCGCAGTCTTTTGTGATCCGGATGACACTTTCTGTCTCTTCCAGCCTTGCAAGCGTCTCTTTCCCCGGATGTCCGTAGCGGTTAGAAGCGCTGCAGGAAATCAGAGACAGCAACGGACGCGTTTTTTTAAGAAATGTCTCCAAGGAAGAATGCCGCGACCCATGATGCGCTACTTTTAAAACTTCCACTTCTTTAAGAAGCCCCGAAGCCGTAAGTTTTGTCTCCGCCGCTTTCCCGATATCTCCCGTAAAAAGCATATCGAACTGTCCGTATTGCGCCAGAAAAACTAGTGACAAATCGTTGCGGTCGTCAAAGCGCGCTTCTTTCGGAGGCCACAGACAGGTAAAGGAGATTTCTTCATCCGACAGACAGTCTCCCTGCCCCATATAAAGGATTTCAATCCCGGCACCCTTTAAAAGATTTTCCATCTCTGTGTACGCATCATCCTTTTCTTTCAGATCCGGCAGCACGGCATGTCTGATCCGGATACCGCCGGGCGTCAGGCTGTCTTCGATCAGTTCCTTAAGACCGTTTATATGGTCTTCGTCCATATGGGACACAAAGATATAATCCAGTACCCCCGCTCCCTCCCATTGAAGGAACGGAAGGATTCTGTAATCCCCGACTCCCTTTACATTCGTACTTCCTCCGTCGCTTAAGAAAGTCATTCCGGAGGGGCTTCTGAAATAGACCGCATCGCCCTGTCCCACATCCAGCATGGTAACAGAAACACCCGTATACATCCGCAGGCACAAAATACACACGCCTGCCGCAAGAAGTCCTGCCCCCGCCGCCGGTATGCGTCTATCCGGTTGAAAGGCTTCCTTTTTTCTCCAGTACTTTTTTCTTCTTTTTTCCTGAAAAATCCAGTACAGCCCGACGCCCAACATTCCGTAGTACAGTGCCACTTTCCACACGGCAGGCGCCCCCACGGTCAGGACTGCGCCCGGAAGAGACAGGCAGCACTGTCCTGCCAGATCATACAGGTTTAAAATCCAGTGGCAGAAAAGCCCGCATATTCCGGCGGCCGGAAGGCAGACAAGTCCTGTAAGCCCGCACGCAATTCCGCACACCATCACAAGACTCATAAGCGGAATAACCAGAAAATTCAGTAGAAAAGAATAAAGGGAATATGCATGAAAAATGCAAAGCTGCAAAGGAAAAGTAAAGAACAGAACCGACAGGCTGGTGCAGACTGCCTGACCGGATTTCTTTGTTTTGTGCAGATAAAGCTTCCAGACCGGCTGAAACAGCGCAATGGCAAACACCGCTCCGAAAGAAAGTAAAAACGCGCTCTGTTTCACGCACAGCGGATTGGCGGCCATCAGAATCAGCGCAGCCGCTCCGATGGCTGTCAGCATATCATAAGTCCGCCCGATCAGATCCGCCAGGATCGCCAGACTGCACATGATCACCGCCCGCATGGCGGATATGGATGCACCTGTCATCCAGCCATATGCCCCTAAAAACAGGACCGATACAATCCCCGGCAGGACACAAAGACCGCTGGCCTTTTTCAGGATCTGATAAAGTCCCATACCCACCAGCGAGATATGCAGTCCGGATATGGCCAGCAGATGGGCAATCCCGTTCTTCTGATAAAAGTTTTTCGTATCCTCATCGAGATTTTCCCGCATACCCAGCACCATGGACTGTAAAAGGGCGCTGTCTCTTTCATTCAGGACACGCTCATATACCCTGGCGATCTTTTCTTTCGCGCACGTAAGTTTTTCTTTTATAAAAGACGGGTGTACAGAATGCACCGATACTTTCTCAGCATAAAAAGTATAACTGATTCCTTTTCCCTGATAATAAAGCCTGCTGTTGAATTGTCCCGGATTGGTTGGTTCTTCGACTGGATAAAGAGTCCCGGAAAGGGACAGATCCGTTCCCACAGGATATCCTGCGGTATCGGAAAGATATACAAGAAGCTGTCCTGTCGAAAAAATCTTTCCTCTGCTTTCGACCCGGCAGTTCTTAAGATAAATCTGTGTTTTTTCATTTTTTGTAACCCGCCTGCCCACCCGGCCGGTAACCTGCGCTTCACACTTCTGTTCTGCCTGCAAAGGCTCATAAAAGAGCCTCGCAGGCAGAAAGAAAAGAACCAGGAATACCAGAAGAGCCAGGCACAAAAGCGGCCTTTGCTTCATTGTATCAACTCCTCATTTTTTTCAAAGACCGTATCAAAACTGATATTTTCCAGAAATACCCTGTTTGTTTCACCGTTGATGCTGATCTGCACTTTCTGGACGTCCGTATTCTCGATCAGTGAATTTACGATGGAATAGACAGGAATATTCTCGGTCACATTATAGCCGGTGGACAAAAATCCTTCGTCCAGATTGACATAACAGATCCCGTCCCGCACGGTAACGCTGACCAGTTTCGTCTGTGCCGGAATCGTCGGATAAGCACCTTCAAAAGGCGGTCCTTCGATCAGCCGCTCCACGACCAGCCGCTCTAAAGATATATTGGTATTGTATTCCAGCGCCACTCTTTGTTTTACCAGTTTGTCCCCGGTCTCATTGGTATAATAAAGGGTCAGATCCGCCACCTTGTTGGCGTTTATATCCTCGCCTGCGTTTTCTATAAACTGGTCTTCGTTCATAAGACCAACCACTTTGCCGTTTAACTCCGTAAGCGGCTGATCCGCCACCCGAAAGCCCACATAACCTATTTCGGGAATCTGACAAAGCGTACGCACAAAAGCGGCACGGCACAAAACCTCATAAGTTTTGGGCATATTCAGATACTCTGCGGAAAAATTAAGATAGAGCTGGTCGTTCTCTACTTTGTAGCTTTCAATGTGAACGTCCTCCGGAAGAGCCGGCTTATATCCTTCCGTTGCCGGCTCCGCCCGGAGCGCCTGCAAAGCTTCCTGCAAAAGTCCCTCCGTATTTTCCGAAAGCAGTTCCTGGTATTCATAGTCCACCTTTGTTTCTTTGTCGTTCATATACCAGATCTTATAACCGGACTCTTCTTCTTCCCCCTGCTCTGTACATCCGACCGGCAAACATGCCGTCAGCGCCAGAAGCCATACAAAAACCAGCTTCCTTCCCATGCTTTTCAATAATATTTCCATCCGGTTTCCTCCTTACGCAATATACTTAAGAGGAATCCGAACCGTAAATGTCGTCCCGTCTTCCAGAGAACTCTGCACCTTGATCGCCCCTCTGTGCGCAACGACCGCCCCTCTGGCGATGGCAAGGCCAAGACCGGTTCCTCCGATCTCCCGGGAATGGGATTTATCCACACGGTAAAAACGCTCAAAAATATAATCCAGCGATTCTTCCGGAATCCCCATGCCCGAATCACTTACTTTCACATAGAAAAATTTATGGTCCGCATCCAGCGTCACCCTGACCCATCCGTTTTCCCTGTTGTACTTGATCGCATTTTCCACCAGATTGGAAAATGCCAGGGAAAGCTTCGTGGTATCAATCTCCGCACTGACGCTTCGGTTACTCTCAAAAACAATCTCTATATTGGATATCTCTGCAATAGGACGCAGACGCTTTAAAATCTGTTCCAGAAATTCGTTGATATCCACCACCGACACATTCAGCTCCACCGCTTTCCGGTCCATCTTTACCAGTGTCAGAAGATCGGAGATAATCAGGTTCTCACGGTCAATCTCCTCCGCGATGTCCTGCATAAATTCCTGATACAGCTCCACCGGCGCGTTTTCCTGCATCAGAAGAGAATCAGCCAGCACTTTCATGGAAGCCAGCGGCGTCTTTAATTCATGAGACACATTGGCCACAAACTCCTGTCTGGACTCTTCCATCAGGCGAAGCTTGGCCAGCAGGCTGTTAAATGTATTGGATATGTTTTCCGTCTCTGTACAGTCATGAATATCCAGATCCCCGTCCAGCGCGCCTTCCACCAGACCGCCGATGGATTTATTCATATGGCGCAGCGGCCTGACCAGCCAGTTGGACAAAAGGACGGCGAGCGCCAGTACACTGATGCCGATACTGACCAGCCAGATCTCCGCGGAAGTCCGAAGTTCTTCCAGCTTGCCCCGCAGGCTGTCTGTGGACGCACTCACCAAAATCACGCCTGTGGTCGTCCTGCCCATATCTTCCCCCGACATAATCGGAACAATCATTTCTATAAAACGGCCGCTCACATGATGCCCCGTACTTTCGCCTTTAAAGCATTTGATCACTTCTTCGGACACCATCGTGCGGCCTTTCTCCAGACCATATGTATCTTCCACGATCCTTAAGTTCTGGTCGATCAATATAATCCTTCCTTCATACAAAGTCGCCATCTGCATCAGCTCTCCGGCCAGCGTCTCATTATCCTGGTTCTCCAGATAACCTGCAGACCCGATCTGAGTCGCCAGGATCTGGCACTGGTTGGACACGTCGTTTCCAAGCCTGGTAAGCGACTGTCTCTCATAAGAGACCATCACCATCATGGAATAGATCGTCAGAGGAACCGTTCCGATCAGAAATAAAAATACCATGATCCGGAAATTCATGCTACGGAAGAACGGGCTTTTTGGCAGGAACTTTATAGATTCATTCATTTTAAACATTAAAATAATATCCTACTCCCCATTTTGTATGTACATATTTGGGTTCGCTTGGATTCTGCTCGATCTTCTCGCGAAGCCTGCGGATATGCACATCCACCGTGCGTACGTCTCCCGGATAATCATAACCCCATACGGCATTCAAAAGATGATCCCTGCTGTACACTTTATTGGGCGTTAAAGCCATCAGCTCCAGCAGGTCAAATTCTTTGGCTGTAAGGTTGATCTCCTTACCCGCGATATTCAGCCTGCGGCTTTCACAATCCAGGTGAAGATCCCCTTTATCCACGACTTTGCGCGGTTCTTTTTCCGGGGCTTTTCTTCTGGTCCGGCGCATGATCGCTTTGATCCGCGCTTTTACTTCCAGAATATTGAAAGGCTTGGTGATATAATCGTCTGCACCGTACTCAAGGCCTAAAATCTTATCCATATCGTCTCCTTTGGCCGTCAGCATGACCACAGGGACGCTGGAAAATTCTCTGAGCTGCTGACACACTTCAAAGCCTGTCAGCTTCGGCAGCATCACATCCAGGAGAATAATATCATACTCCTTCTCCTGGATCATCCGAAGGGCTTCTTCTCCGTCATAGGCGCAGTCTACTTCCATGCCGTCCTGTTCCAGACTGAACCGGATCCCTTTTACAATCAGTTTTTCGTCGTCAACCACCAATACTTTCTGTCCCATTTTCCACCTCAATGAACTGTTATCTGATCTTTTATTTTAGAAAATATGCCTTCCTTGATCCCGGAAACAAGCATAATATCCTCGATTTGTGCAAACGGCCCGTTTTGATCGCGATACTCAAGAATTGCTTTGGCGCGGCCTTCTCCGATTCCGTTCAGCGCCGTCAATTCTTCCAGACCCGCGGTATTTAAATTCACTTTTCCCCCGTCTGAAGCCTCCCTGCTGCCGGCTTCCTCTCTTTTGGGTTCTTCTGCGGTTTCTGCCGCCGGCCCCTCCGTCTTTGGCTCTTTGGATGCTCCTTCCGCCGGCCCCTCTGTCTTTGGCTCTCCGGACGCTCCTTCCGCCTTTGGCTCTTCGCTTTGTGCCGGCAGGCTCTCTGTCTGTTCCTGACTTTTATCAGGCAGCCCTTCTTTGCAGGAAAAGGCAAGCTCCTCCCTTCCCCCGGCCTGCAGGCCGCAAAAAGAAAAACTGCAGCCCGACAGACAACAGCAGAGAAAAATGCATACGGCACACAAAGCCGCCCTGATCCCGTTTCGCTTCTTCACGCTTTTCTCCTTCCCGAAGAAAAGCCTTTTATGTCCTGTACTTATTGTAGCGGACTTGGAATGGAAAAACAAGAGCAATCTGGCTAAACTTTTCTTAAGTTTCCCATTCAAAAAGGACGACGCCCGCCGCCGCAATCAGAAGGCCGACACACTTTCTCCAGGAAAAAGCACTTTTGTCAAGGCCGAACATCCCGAACAGTTCCACCACCCAGGATATGGTAAGCTGTGCGATGACAATCAGCATGGTCGCCTTCGCCGGTCCCAGGACAGACATACTCTGGATGACCGTATAGGTTATAAACGCGCCGAAGACGCCTCCCAGCATCATATATTTAGGGTTTACTTTCAAAAGTGCCATAAAACTGCTCCTGTCAAAGGCTGCCCAGATCACAAGGCAGGTGGCAAGAGCGGAAAACTGCACCCAGGAAGCGGACACCCACATACTGCTCTGTTTTGTTACCTCCGTGTTAAAGACGCCCTGAAGGCTCATCAGGGCGCCGGAGATCAACGCAATAAAAATTCCGGTCATAGGGAACCTCCTTTGCCTTAAGTGTACCCACTTCTGGCATAAATATCCCTTTGACCGGAATTCTTTTGTCTTCTTTTTTAATCCAGCTGTTCCGAAAGAAGCGCCGAAAACTCTGACAGCTTCTCTCCCGGATCGTCTCCTCTCCAGATATCCGCAAGTACCACTTCAAGCTGAAGCCATATATTGGAAAGCTCCATAATCTTCGGCACCTCCGCCGCCTGTTCATACGCCTCGTACACGATCCTGTGTACATCGGGAGTTTCTTCCGACGCGGTCTTCTGGTTTCCCAAAAGTCTTTCATACAAAGAACGATAACCGAACAGCCCGCCTTTTTCCTCTGTCTTTTCTTCCTCAAGAAGACTTTTGCAGGCGGTCATCTTGCCGGACTCTTCGTAGAGCTTACCGGCCCTTTCACAGGTCAGATAGCGGGCGCACGCATTGGCCGCGTCCAGATTCAGAGAATAAGGATTTACGACCACGGTTCCCGTGACGGACAGGCCCCGGGTAGCAAGATCTTCTGTCAGGGCAGGCAGCGGCGCCGCCTGATAGAAAGGCTCCGAAGCCCCCCGGTCCAGCTCTGCCAGCATAGGCACGTTGACGATGGTAAACACTGTCTTACCCTCTGCAAATTCCCTGATAATATCCTGAGAAGTAACCGTATCCGCGTCAATGGCAAAAAATCCATTCAGATTCTGGTAATAATCCATGCACTCCGTAACCTTTTCAATATCCATGGATACACGGCTTTTGTCGTCTCCGTCAGGTCCCCCCAGATCCGTGTACGCACCCATAAACATATAATTATCTATGACGTCTGCTACATTCCATTCAAAAATATGCTCTACTTTCTCTGTTGCCTCGTCTGCCTCAAACGTCTCTGCATATTCCAGTATTTCATCTATGGTATCCGGAACATCCGAAGGGTCCACATAGCTGCGATTATACAAAAGGAAACAAGTCTCAATATAGAAAGGCCTTGCCACCACCGTCCCGTCATAGGTGGCTGCCTGTACTGCTTTTTCAGAATAAGTATGCGCAAGCCCCGCATCCGTCACCGGCGTCGTAAGGCCTGCCAAAGCCGCTTTCTCAAGCAGGGCGCTGGAAGCCACATATACATCCGGCCCTTCCATCTGTTCCGATACGGATTTCTCACAGATATTTTCGATATAATCCACTTCCGAGACAAGCTCGGCACGGACCTCCACCTGATACCTGGCCGCCGCTTCCGCTGCGGCGTCCTCCATATAGCTTTGGATATCCGGGTCTGTATACCAGATCAGGATCGGGTGCTCCACATTGACGGCCACTTCCTCCGGCTGTTTCTTACGCTCCAGATAAGAAGCCTGCGCAATCATAAGAAGCATCAGCAGCACAACCAGAATTCCCCAGTATTTTTTCTTCATGGCACCTCTTTTCCTAGAATGACCGTTCCAGCTTCTCCACCATGCAGTCTACATCTTCTTTTGTGATAATAAGCGGCGGAACGAACCGAAGCACATTGCTGCCCGCCGTGATCAGCACCAGGCCGTTCTCAAGGCAGCGGTTTATAATCTCTCCCACCGGCCGGCCTTCCACTTCGATTCCCTGAATCATACCTTTTCCACGGCGCTCTTTTAAGAAATCATATTTTTCCACAAGCCCATCGAGTCTTTCGGTAAGGTAAGCTCCCACTGCGCGGACATTGTCCAGAATCTTCTCTTTTTCATACAGATCAAACACCTTGCTGACCGCCGCGCAGACAAAAGGATTGCCGCCGTAGGTCGTCCCATGGTCTCCCGCTTTTAAAGAGCTTTCTGCCGCCTTCTTACCCAGGACAAAAGCGCCCACCGGCACGCCGCACCCGATGGCTTTTGCGCAGGTCATGATATCCGGCTCCACCCCATACTCCTGCCACGCGAACATATAGCCGGTCCTGCCCATACCACACTGGATCTCGTCTAATATCAAAAGCAGGTCATGTTCTTCGCACAGTGCTTTGACTCCTTTAAGAAATGCCTCCGTCACAGGATAGACGCCGCCCTCGCCCTGGACCGTCTCCAGGATAATGGCGCAGGTTTTATCTGTGATCTGTGATTTAACGCTTTCCAGATCGTTATATTTGGCAAAACGGATTCCCGGAATTAAAGGCCGGAACGGGATCTGGTATTTTTCGTTGCCTGTCACCGACAGCGCGCCCAGGCTTCTTCCATGAAAAGAATGCTCCATGGCGATGATCTCATGGTTTGCCTCGCCGTCCCTTTCATAAGCATATTTCCTTGCGGCTTTTAAAGCGCCTTCGATGGCTTCTGTTCCGCTGTTGGTAAAGAACACTTTTTCCATGCCGCTGGCTTTTATCACTTTTTCGGCCGCCTCCATCATAGGCACCGTGTAAAATAAGTTGGAAATATGTGTCAGCTTATCGATCTGGTCTTTTAATGCCTGTGTGTATTCCTTATGTCCGTACCCTAAAGACTGCACCGCGATCCCCGCCGCAAAATCCAGGTATTCTTTTCCGTCCACGTCATACAGATGAACGCCTTCTCCATGATCAAACACAATCTGGTAACGGTTATAAGTATGTAAAATGTTTTCCTCCGCTTTTTCTATATACAGATTACTCATGATAAAATTTCTCCTCCGTATCTCCTACAATAGCCGTACCGATTCCCTGGTTGGAGAACACTTCCAAAAGGATACTGTGCATGATCCTTCCGTCCATAATATGTACCCTGGATACGCCCGCCTCGATGGCATCGATACAATTTTCAAGTTTGGGCAGCATGCCGCCTCCGATGGTGCCGGTGGCAAGCAGCGCTTTCGCCTCGCTGACCGTGATCTCCGAGATTAAAGAGTCCTTATCCTCAAAGTCCCTGTAAAGCCCTTCAATATCCGTAAGGAAGGCCAGTTTTTCCGCTTTCACGGCTCTGGCAATGGCGCATGCCGCGTCATCCGCGTTAATATTATACGTATGGAAATCTTTGTCCAGGCCCACCGGACAGACAATGGGCAGAAAATCCTTCTCCAGAAGATCGTAGAGGATCTTGGGTTCCACTTCCGTGATCTCACCCACATAACCGATATCCTCTCCGTCCGCGTATTTTTTCTCCACTTTCAGAAGTCCGCCATCTTTGCCGCTGATGCCCACCGCCTTGACTCCCAGCTCCTGCACCATGGTCACAAGTCCTTTATTGACTCTGCCAAGCACCATCTCGGCGATCTCCATGGTATCCTCGTCCGTTACCCGCAGGCCGTTCACAAAACGGGGTTCCATACCGACTTTTCCCACCCATTTACTGATCTCTTTTCCGCCGCCGTGGACAATAATCGGTTTAAAACCTACCAGTTTCAAAAGCGTCACATCACTGATCACGCTTCTTTTCAGCGTCTCGTCCACCATGGCGCTGCCGCCGTATTTTACGACAATGATCTTGCGGTTGAACCGCTGAATATAAGGAAGCGCCTCCACAAGGACGGCGGCTTTCTCCAGATATTTCTCTGTATCCTCTCTCATAATCGTTCCCTCCTCTTTATTCTCTCTGTCAACAAAACAGTCCCAGCCTTTTAAACCCATGACAGATGCCGTCCTCCCAGACACTTTCGCAGACAAGATCCGCCGCGGCTTTTAATTCTTCACACGCATTGCCCATGGCTATGCCGGTTCCCGCTGTCTTTAACATTTCATAATCATTCATACTGTCACCAAAGGCAATGGTATCTTTCAGGTCTGTACCATAATACCCGCACACCAGCTTCATGCCTTTGCCCTTATCGATCTCTTTGGGAATGATCTCCCCGTTAATACAGCCCTTGTTGCCGAAAGGATGCACCACGAAGGTGAACCGGTCTCCTAAAATTTTTTTTGCCTCCTCAATGGAGGAAATGTCCGTGCAGGTTATACACATTTTATAGGCTCCGTTCCCGGGATATTTTTCATATGGAAAGACCGGCAGTTTTCCTTCCAGTTCTTTTTGCATACGGATCAGTTCTGAATTGCTCTTGTCCGGTCGGGCCGTTTTCAGAAGCTGCTCCATCTCGGTGTCCGTATAGATTCCTTCCGGTGTCTCAATGCGGCAGTATACATTATGCCTGTGAAATACGGTCAGACATTCCTGCACCAGGCTTTCCGGCAGAAGGCTGTCAAAAAGCACTTCCCCCCGGACTTCCACATGGGCTCCCGCGCTGGCCACAATCCCGTCAAATCCGATTTCCAGAATATCTTCCACTATAATCGGCGTATTTCTGCCTGTACACAGACATACTTTATGTCCGTTTCTCCTGGCTGTCCGTATGGCATCGGTCACAGCCGCCGACGGAGCCGCCAGTTCAGAAATCAGAGTTCCGTCAATATCTAAAAAAATGATCTTTGGATTCATGCATAAACCTGCCTTAGCTTCTGTAATCCGCGTTGATATTCACATATTCATGGGTCAGGTCGCATCCCCAGGCGGTGGCGGACGCCTCTCCCATCTTTATATCCGCAATGGCTGTCACATAATCCTGAGACAGTATCTTCGTGGCCTGTTCTTCGCTGTAGCCGGTGGATACTCCGTTCTCTATGATCTTCAGCTTCCCTGCCGTGCTTTCAAAATAAAGATCTACCCTGTCCGGGTCAAACTGCGCGCCGGAATATCCCATGGCGCAGAGGATACGCCCCCAGTTGGCGTCATGTCCGTAAATGGCCGCTTTTGTCAGGCTGGAAGTAATGACTGATTTACTTAAAATGACCGCCTGCTCTTTACTTTCCGCCCCGATTACCTTCACCTCAAACAGACAGGTGGCCCCTTCTCCGTCGCCCGCGATTTTTTTTGCCAGCTCCGTATTTACATAATGCAACGCTTCTTTAAAAGCGGCGTATGATTCGTCTTCCTGATCGATCAGGGGGTTTTCGGCCAACCCGTTGGCAAGTAAAAGCACCGTATCGTTGGTGGATGTATCACCGTCCACGGACACCATATTGTAAGTGTCTTTAATATCGTCGCTTAACGCTTTTTGCAGCATCTCTTTGCTGATCGCCGCGTCTGTGGTCACAAAGCTTAACATGGTACACATATTCGGATGAATCATACCGGAACCTTTGCACATACCGCCTACCGTAACCGTCTTTTCTCCGATTGTGACCTGGGCCGCCGCGTACTTCGGACGGGTGTCTGTAGTCATAATGGCTTTTGCCGCTTCCAGTCCTGCCTCCAATGTATCTTTTTTGCTGTCTGTCAGCATGGAGACGCCCTTCTGGATACGCTCGATGGGAAGCTGCATACCGATGACGCCGGTGGACGCCACCAGAACAGATGACGCCGGTATATGAAGAAGCCGCTCCGCTTCCTTTGCCGTCTTCTCGCAATAGCTGTATCCCTCTTCTCCGGTACAGGCGTTGGCAATGCCGGAGTTGACCACAACCGCCTGGGCAAAGGGCGATTCTCTTACGATCTTCTGGTCCCATTTGACCGGCGCAGCCTTCACCACATTGGTTGTAAAAGTGCCTGCCGCCACACAGGGAACCTGGCTGTATATAAGCGCCATATCTTTGCGGTCTTTATATTTAATCTGTGCCCCGGCAGACGCCGCTTCAAACCCTTTCGCGGCCGTCACGCCGCCCTCTATGATTTTCATACTCTAATCCTCCTCGATAAATGCGGTGATATTCGCTTCATTTAATGTAAAATCATAATAATTAAGATCCTGCCTTTTTGTCCAGCCGATCTTGTTCCAGAAAGCGTTGCCGATGTCGTTTCTGGTAAAGGCGATCAGGCTTACTTTATTGATCTTTTCTTCTTTTAACGCCTCCATACAGGCGATGACCATGGCTTTGCCCACACCTTTCCGCCTGAAGCCCTTGCGGACGCATACATGGTACAGGCAGCCCCGCCTTCCGTCATGACCGCAGAGAATCGCCCCGATCAGAGTATCCCCTTCCCACGCGGTAATGCTGGTGGTCGGATTTCGCCTCAGAAACCGCTCGATTCCTTCCCTGGAGTCATCCACACTGCGGATGCCAAAGCCTTTGATGGTCTTCCACAGGCCATATACTTTTTCATAATCGTCAATGGTCATGATCCGAATATCCATACGCTTCTGCTCACCTTCTCTTATGGAAACAACGGCGCCAGGCGAAGTCCTTCCGCCTCATCCAGGCCAAACATCAGGTTCATGTTCTGTACGGCCTGTCCGGCGGCGCCTTTCACCAGATTGTCCATGGCGCCCATCATAATGATGCGTTTCGTCCGGGGATCAATCTTAAAGTTCACATCCACAAAGTTGCTGCCTTCCACCCAGCGGGTCTGGGGGCATATATCTTTGTCCAGCACGCGGACAAAATATTCCTCCTGATAATACCGGTCATATATCTCTTTGATTTCCTCATAGGAAACGTCTTTTTTCAAGGAAGCATAGGCGGTCACCAGGATTCCTCTCTGCATGGGAACCAGATGAGGCGTAAAATTGATCAGCACCGGCTCCCCGGCGGCGTAGCTTAACTGTTCTTCAATCTCCGGCGTATGGCGATGCCCTGCCACCCCGTATGCCTTGATATTCTCATTCACTTCACAGAACAGGTTATCCACCTTCGCCCCGCGCCCCGCGCCGGAAGTGCCGGACTTGGCGTCAATGATCAGGGTGGAAGGATCGATCAGCCCTTCTTTCACCATCGGATAGACGGATAAGAAGCTGCAGGTCGGGTAACAGCCCGGATTGGCCACCAGCCTTGCCTTTTTTACTTTCTCCCGGTTCACTTCGCACAGGCCGTAGACGGCTTCTTTTATATACCCGGGCGCTTTATGCTCGATCCCGTACCATTTTTCATAGACTGCCACGTCCTTGATCCTGAAATCCGCGCTCAGATCAATGATTTTTGTTTTGTTTAAAATATCTTCATTTACAAGGGAAGCACAAAGTCCCTGGGGCGTAGCCGTGAAGATAACATCCACCTGCTTTGCCATCTCTTCCATGTTATCATCCAGGCACTTATCGTCCACAAGCTGGAACATATTCTGATAAATATCCGCATATTTTTTATCCACATAACTTCTGGAGCCATACCAGACGATTCGGGCATCTTTATGTCCCAAAAGCAGGCGTACCAGTTCCGCGCCCGCATATCCGGTTGCTCCGATAATTCCGACTTTTATCATATTCACCTCTTATTAAAGTTCCGCTCCAGCCTTCCG
>DKVI01000043.1:30618-35997 GCA_002491115.1 Lachnospiraceae bacterium UBA7182
CGCTGCAGGCTTTCGCTGTTTTAATCACAAACTGCTTTATATCATATAACAAAACCTCCGGGAAGTAAAGCGTTATTCGCGGATGATCCGGAGATTTTGCATAATTATACATTTTTTATTCAGTTTATGCAACATATTTTTATAAAAATTCATAAATTATGTATATTTTTTCACTTGCAATCTTGAAAGAGTTGTTGTATAGTATAAGGCAGTTGAAAATAAAGAAAACTACCACTACCTGTACATAATGGAGGAGACGTTTATGAAAGAAAAAGTAATTCTGGCTTATTCCGGCGGGCTGGACACCACCGCTATTATCCCCTGGTTAAAGGAACACTTCGGTTACGAAGTCATCTGCTGCTGCATCGACTGCGGACAGGGCAATGAACTGGACGGGCTTGAGGAAAGAGCAAAACTGTCCGGCGCTGCCAAACTGTATATTGAAGATATCGTGGATGAATTTGCAGAGGAATATATCATGCCCTGCGTGCAGGCCGGCGCTGTCTATGAAAATAAATACCTGCTGGGTACTTCCATGGCCCGCCCTGCCATTGCCAAAAAGCTGGTGGAGATCGCGAGAAAAGAAGGTGCGTCTGCCATCTGTCACGGCGCTACAGGAAAAGGAAACGACCAGATCCGTTTTGAGCTGGGCATCAAAGCGCTGGCCCCGGACCTTAAGATCATCGCGCCCTGGAGGATGACCGACGTATGGACCATGCAGTCCAGGGAAGACGAGATCGAATACTGCAAACAGCATGGAATCGACCTGCCCTTCGACCACAGCCACAGCTACAGCCGTGACCGAAACTTATGGCATATCAGTCATGAAGGCCTGGAGCTGGAAGACCCGGCCAACGAGCCCAACTATGACCATATGCTCGTCCTGGGCGTGACTCCCGAGAAAGCACCCGACGAAGGCGAATATGTGACCATGACCTTTGAAAAAGGCGTACCGGTTTCTTTAAACGGGAAACAGATGAAAGTCGCCGATATCATAAAAGAACTGAATGTCCTGGGAGGCAAACACGGAATCGGTATCGTGGATATCGTGGAGAACCGCGTGGTCGGCATGAAATCCCGCGGCGTCTATGAAACGCCCGGCGGTACGATCCTGATGGAAGCCCATATGCAGCTGGAAGAGCTGGTACTTGACCGGGCCACCATGGAGACGAAAAAAGACCTGGGCAACAAGATGGCGCAGATCGTATACGAAGGAAAATGGTTCACCCCTCTTCGGGAAGCCGTGCAGGCCTTTGTGACCAGCACCCAGCAGTATGTGACCGGCGAAGTGAAGTTTAAACTCTACAAAGGAAATATCATCAAGGCCGGAACCACTTCTCCCTACAGCCTGTACAGCGAATCCCTCGCTTCTTTCACCACGGGAGACCTGTACGACCATCACGACGCCAGCGGATTTATCACACTGTTCGGACTGCCCTTAAAAGTCCGCGCCATGAAGCTGATGGAGGCCGAAAACAAGACAAACTAAATTTTTTCCCTTTTTCATTTCAGGGCCGGGAATCACTCACGCGAGTCATTCCCGGCCCTGGTTAAGATTATCAGTTTCAGCATTTGCCGAATCCTGGATATTGACATAAACAGCCTATTCCGCTGTGATTGTAAATTCTTTCATGACCGTGCCTTTGAAATTTCCCTTTCCTTTTATGACGACCGTCGGCTTTTTCCTGCCGGGTTTGGCCGTTTTATTGTTTTTGTAGGAAATCGTGTAGTCCGTTCCTTCCACAAGCTTCTGCCCTTTGAAACTTAACTGCGGCCTCGGCCTTGCGGCGCCGTCCTTGAGAGCGGCTTCGATCTTGTCTTCCAATCCTTTCAACTCCCGGATCCCGCCTTTCTTTTCATTCTTTTCGTCCGCTTTCAGGTCAAAGGCTGTGATCTTGAAAGTCACGCGTTTTGTACCGATATACCCTCGTTCTTCTTTCCCTTTCAGTATGACAGACGCGGTTCCTGCATTCGTATTATTTTCATAGGAAACCTCATAGTCCGTTCCTTCCACAAGAGGTGTCGTCTTCCCTTTGACTTTACAGGTGACTTTTAGTTCCTCCTTTGCCGCTTCGATCTTATTCCCCGTATACTGCTTTGGCTTTATTTTCTCGACTTTGACTTTACTCATCAGCGTCGGAGCGCCTGCAGCTTTTGGGTCTACAATGGTAAATTTAACAATCTTTTCACCTGTAAAATTACTGCCTTTTGCCACTAATTTGATTTCATACTCGCCGGCATCTTTGTAAGCCTTTTTGCCATCCGAATCAGGCGTAGGATAGGATATGGTAAAGTCTTTCTTATTTACCAGTTTTTTCCCGTTCCAGAAGACGTCCGGGACTTTATGCTGTATTTTTTTATTAGAAGCGACCACAATATCATTCGCCGTAACGTCTTTCAGATCTACCTCAGTGATGGAAAATTTCAAAAGCATTGGGGGTTCCTTTCGATAAGAACCCTTGAATGTGACCGTGGCAGTCGGCGCATTTTTCCCGGCGTTTTCGGAACACACTTTTGTATTGTACTTATATTTGACCGTGTAATCCAGTCCTTCGATCAGGCGGTCTGCATTTTTATATACGCGTACCGCCGGTTTGACCGCACTTCCGGTATAAGATATGCTCTTTATGGGAGGCGCCCACAGTTCATCCTTGATCGCCCCGTCATCCGGCATATCCCCCGGCAGCACTTCTCCTTCCACTTTCAGCCATTTAGCATACAACGTCAGATCGACTTCCACGGCGTCCTTTTCAAAGTCCCACGGCGTTGTACAGGCGGCATCCTTGTACCACCCTTTGAACAGATACCCTTCCGCGCCCGGGTCAGCAGGCTTCTTCACCTTGCTTCCTTTGACAAGGTCTTTGTAATCTGTGCCCGTGTATTCCGGCAGGCTGCTTCCATGTCCCTGCAGGTCAAAGGTCACTGTATAGACTGGCGTAACAGGCGTGATCTTCTCCCAACACGCATACAGGGTCAGATCACCTTCCACAATGTCTTTTTCAAAATCCCATGGTATTGTACAGGCGGCATCCTTATACCAGCCTTTGAACAGATATCCTTCCGCACTCGGGTCGGCAGGCTTCTTCACCTTGCTTCCTTTGGTAAGGCTTTTGTAATCTGCCCCGGTATATTCGGGCAGTTCCGTTCCTTTTCCCTGCAAATTGAAGGTCACGGTGTAAGTCGCTGTACCAGGTTCTATCTTCTCCCAGCCCGCATACAGTCTCACATTACCTTCCACCGTATCCTTTTCAAAATCCCATGGGACCGTACACGCGGCATCCTTGTACCAGCCTTTGAACAGATATCCTTCGGCGCTTGGGTCGGCAGGCTTCTTTATCGTGCTTCCTTTGGTAAGGCCTTTGTAATCTGCCCCGGTATATTCGGGCAGTTCCATTCCTTTTCCCTGCAAATCGAAGGTCACGGTGTAAGTCGTCGCGTCCGGATCCTCTTTAGTCTCATCATCCGGATGGAAATCGCCTGGATCATCAGGATCCGCAGCAAAAGGATCTTTAAAACCGGCGTCACAGGTTACCACCGTTCCGGTGGACTTCAAAGATGCCAGCAAATACGGATTCATTAACTTGTTCCATTCTGCTTCAGTACCGCCAAAGTATATGGCTTTTATGCCACATGAGGTAAACGGATTTTCGCCAATGCTTTTGACACTTGCCGGAATATAAAGCTCGAAAAGCAAAGTACAGGACGAGAACATATCGTCGCTGATACAGTCTGCCATCTGAGGCAGCGTTACGCTCATCAACTTCCAGCACTGTGCGAACAAGCCCGCGCCCAGCTCCACTGACCCGCTGCCAGGCATAAATCTCACACTGACCATTTCCGAACAGCTCATAAACGCCCCGGCGCCCACCGATGTAATACTTTTCGGAAAGTCAATATAAGCCAGTGTCGTACAGCCCCTGAAAGCGTTTTCACCAATTTTTTCTACACCTTCGGAAACAGACGCGGAAGTCAGATTCGCACACTTATAGAAAGCATTGTTCCCAATCGTTTTAACGGCGCCGGGAATTGTCACAGCCACCAGCGAAGATTCACGAAACGCGCTCTCGCCGACAGCCGTCACACTGTCAGGAATATATACGCTGAGCGCTTTACTCTTATAAAATGCATACGCCCCTATACCGGTGACGCCTTTCTCGAGTACAACCGTGTAATAGTCATATGTACTCCACGGCACCATGCTGTCCAACGCATAATCCGGGATAGCGCCATTGCCGGAAACAGTCAGTGTCCCCGCTCCTGTCAGCGACCAGCTTACATCCCCCGCAGTTCCGCTTTGGACTATCTGATCATCTTCAGGGCTGTCCGATGGGACATACCCTTCCGGATAACGCGTAACAATAAAGTCCGCGCCCTCCACCGCCGACGCGCTCATTGCACGTCCCCAGTGGACAGATTTATTATAGTTTGCTTCCGCTACCGTAACGCCGCCCGCACTCTTCTGGAGTACGATGACACTGTGGCTGTTGCCGTTCACACGCAGGATATCTCCCACTTTTACGTCCTCAAACGTAAAGCTTCCCTTTTTAATTGCCCTTGCAGGCAGGCTGCCAAAAGCCTCGTCGCTAAGGATAAAGGTAAAGGCCATACAACCGACGGCACTTTTCGCCCCGTAAATGGCGCCTCCTTTCCAGGTATAGGCACTGCCAAGGTTTCCTTTACTCCCATAGGGTTCAAAATTCGTCCATGTCATCCCTTCCGGATAGTCTTTCTTCAGGGCTGTCATAGCATCATAGGCTTCCTGAGCAGTCGGGATCGTCCCTTCCGCCGCCGCATCTATACCGTCATCCACTTCCGGCAGCGCATCCGGCTCAGTATCCGGCTCGGCACCCGCCTTCATCGTAAGCTCGGCGTCCTGCCCGACTGGCTCGCTTACCGCTGCTTCTCCCACAATAGAAAATAACATAGAAAAAGCCACAGCCAATGAAAATACTCTTTTCCATTTCAACTTCATACCTAAAATACCTCCTTGATTTACATAGCTTCCGGAATCTCATATTTTTAAAAAGCTGCCCCGAAGCATATGATCGCTTTGGACAGCTTTTTATGGTCATCTTTTCGTCATCTTTACTCTTCTGCAGATAAAGACGCCGCATATTCATCCAGCGCCGTGATATCCGCGGTCACCGGTTTACTGTTCTGCTTCGTCTGGTAGATATCCGCCACAGAATACCCAAGCCATGCCACCAGCGCGAGCACAACCAGTCCGACGCATCCTTTGGCCAGCAATGAATTTCTCTTTTTCTTCGCCTGAATGGCTTTGCGGTTTCTTTTCTGCTCTTTATAACGATCAACTTTTTCCTGACTCATATGTTTTCACTGCTACTCAAAATATGAACAAAAATACCCATATTGAGATTT
>DKVI01000044.1 GCA_002491115.1 Lachnospiraceae bacterium UBA7182
GTGTACTTTTGACACCCACATCATCTGATTGAGTCCCACCTGTTGTACTGCCTGGATGGCAGCTTCTTTCTGTGTCAGCCGCGCGCCGAACGCTGTCTGGCAGTTGGCCCCGTCCAGGCTGTCGTAAGCATGGAAAGCCTGATTAAAATCCATCAGTTTATGGAGAGATACAGGTTCATTAGTGGATGTGTCTACCAGAACCCCCCAGTTTCCCCAATGTCTGTCCGTGTTGCCCACCAGATAGTCCAGAATATGCATCATATAATAATTGTGTTTGTCAAGTCTCAGGATATATTCTTTTATATCTATGTCATGGTTCTGCGCGTAGATTTCAAATGCCTCCATAGATGCGATGGAATATGCCCCGGAAGTCATGTTTTCGCTGACCGTTACCCGCTCCCCGTCAAAGTAATCTTCTTCATACAACACCTGCGAAGCGTCAAAACACCGGCAGATCCGGCTGGCAAGCAGTTCTCTTTCCACTGCGTCCGCCTGCCCGTCTTTTAGCAGGACAAATCCATTTTCAACTCGTTTCCATGCTTTAGGAAAGCATCCGTTTGTTGACATATCTCTCTCCAGATACCGATTCTCAACGGTATACTGTTTTCCTCTTAAAGCAATATCAATAAATGTGCGGTCCAGATGGTTTTCGTACAGATTGATATCCGAAAAAGCAACCGTTTCTTCTTCCTTTTTCACCCAGAAAACATCCGTTATGGACGTACACCTGCATGCAAGCGCGATCTTTGCCCGGTCTCTGTCCGTCACAGGCTGCCGTACGCCAACACTGTTCAGGATCTCTTTCGCGTAAGTCCGATCCAGTGTCAGAAGCCGCGTGGCGCACCAGTAATAAAAATTGGTCACATTATTGACCAGCGTATCCAGATCATCCGATTCTTCCAGGTATAAATTGTACGGCATAAAAGCTTTATCATAAATCCTGCAATGCCCGGCATCATCCACAGCGGCTGTTATTCTGTCTTTGTGCATGATATTGTATCTGTTTTTCATTTTACCCTGTCATCCTTCCTGCATCGCTGCTTTCAGATCATTGTCTTTTTTCAGCAGAATCCCCGCAAACGGCAGTTTCTCTTTCAGAAGTTCCGGTTCGATACCTGACAGGGTCAGCGCGTGCAGCCAGTCAATCAGTTCCGATGTGCCGGGCTTTTTCTCGATATTTTTCAGATCTCTGAGCCGGTAAAAGGACAGAAGTGCCTGGTCAAGAAGCGACTCTTCCAACCGGTCAAAATGTACTTTTATGATCTCTTTCATCTGTTCCGGTTCCGGGAACTGGATATAGTGAAAGATACAGCGCCGTAAAAACGCGTCCGGCAGTTCCTTTTCCGCGTTGGAAGTGATGATAACGATGGGACGCGTGGCCGCTTTCACAAGCGCGCCGGTTTCCGGAATATAAAATTCCATGCGGTCAAGTTCCCACAGAAGGTCATTGGGAAATTCCAGATCTGCTTTATCAATCTCATCGATCAAAAGCACTGCCTGTTCTTTTGACTGAAACGCTTCCCCCAGCTTTCCAAGTTTTATATATTTTTCAATACGGTCTACCCCTTCTTTTCCGAACTGGCTGTCGTACAGTCTTTGTACCACGTCATAGACGTACAGGCCGTCCTGGGCTTTTGTGGTTGATTTTATATTCCAGGTGATCAGTTTTTTGTCAAGCGCTTCTGCCACCGCCTCTGCCAGGCGGGTCTTCCCTGTCCCCGGTTCCCCCTTTACCAGAATCGGCTTTTGAAGGGCAAGCGCAATATTGACGGTGGCCACAAGATCCTCCGCCGCGACATATTCCCCTGTTCCTTTAAATACATGTTCCATCCCCCTATACTCCTTTCATCAGATGCTTCATGGCCTGTTCCAGGCCGGACGGTGTCAGCGGATACATAGGAAACAATTCGCGTATTATCCCGTAGGATACGTTTCCGCCGCCGATAAATATATTGTTTTCCTGATCCGTCATAGGATTCAGCCATACAATATGCCGATATCTTTCTTTAAATTCGTTCAGCCAGTCCAGTCCTGAATATCCCCGGTTCTGTTCTGTGCCAAACAAAGGACGATAGTTTAATTCTCCCATCTCCATATAGGCGTCGCCCACAAATATAATCCTGTACTTAGGCGGGCATTTCCTCAACACTTCGTCCGTGGGCACCTCGTACGCGTCCTCCAGCGTAGGCGAAGTATACAAAGTCCCATGGGGACAGTTGTGGAAATAATAGATCTTCAGGTCTTTAAAATGATTGGACTTACTCACCGCCTGAAACAGCCGGCTGCAAAGTTTCTGATGGGGCGACATGGTGCCTCCGCAGTCCATCAAAAATAACACCTGTATATTGTTTTTTCTCGGCTTCTTATACGCCACCGAAAGCAGCCCGCCCCGGCGGCAGGTATCCTGCACTGTCTGATCGATATCCGGTTCCCACTCGCTTTGTTCATCACTGGAATACTGCCGCAGAATCCGAAACGCCATCTGATACTGACGGATCGATAAAGTATTATCTTTTCTGAAATCCCTGAATTTCCGTTTCCCTGCCACCCGGATCGCCCGCCGTTCTTCGCTCACACCTTCCACCCGAATCCCGTTGGGGTTAAATCCGGCGTTTCCAAAGGGTGACACGCCTTTGGTTCCCACAAACCGGTATCCTTCATTGTGTTCTTCCTGCTGGCTTAAAAGCTGTTCTTTTAACCGTTTCTCGATCTCATTCTGATCAAAGTTTTTCATCAGGTCCGGCACGTCTTCCTCCGAGCGGAAGCGACCCGAAGACGCCTCCGGATGTTCCAGCCACGCTTTCATTTCCTTTGAGATCCTCTCCTGTTCTTCACCGTCCTCATAAACATACGCGCCCTGAAAATACTGCGCAAAACTTTCATCCAGAAGATCATACTCTTCTTCCGACTGACAGAGTATGGCCCGGCACAGAATATAAAAACCGTTCATGGAAGAACCATGCAGCCCCCTATGCAAAGCCTCCATGAGATCCAGCCACTTCTGGGTGGACAGATGCAGGCCCCGGCTTCTTAGATAATAGAAAAACTCTAAAAACATCCCCGCCCGCCTTTCAAATCTTTTCTTCCAAAGCTTCCATCCGTTTTAACATTTCTTCCATCGCCGCCAGATGCTCCTCTCCTAACAGCCGGCTGATGCTTTTTTGTACATCCTCCCATATTTGCTCCCCCCTCTCTCTGGTTTTCTCCCCTTCCTCTGTGAGGCAGACTAAAAGATTCCGTTTCGTCGGGCCGGGTATCTGCCGAACCAGGTCTTTTTTTAAAAGAATATCCAGATCCCTTATGACCGTCGTCCGCTCAAGCCTTGTATATCTGGCCAGCTCGCTTTTATTACACGTTTCCAGAAAATGAATCACATACAATAAAAAAAACTGGTTCGCCGTAATATGCACCAGTGCCAGCGCCTGATCATAATATTTCGTCAGCATATTGGAAATATGGCGCAGATTCATGCAGTAACATTGAATCTTCAGTTCTTTTCTTTCGCCCATGCAAAATTCTCCTTGTAAAATCCGTGTTGTTGTGATAATATGTGTATATACACACTATAACATATGTTTTGTAACCGGTCAATCCGAAAAATGATATGCACATACACAGGAGACAAACGACTATGATTCAGATTGATATCGAAAAATGTATCGGCTGTAAAGCCTGCGAAAAAGACTGCCCCGGCAGAGCCATCAAAGTGACAGACGGCAAGGCGCAATCCGTGAAAAAATGTATCCTCTGCGGCCACTGTGTCGCCATATGCCCGAAAAACGCCGTGTCCATCCCGGACTATGATATGGCAGACGTGGAGGAATATGATCCCGCTACATTTCATCTGGACCCTGAAACCTATCTGCGCGCTGTAAAATTCCGCAGAAGTATCCGGAATTTTACGGACGAACCCATCCCCAGAGACAAGATGGAACGGATTTTAAATGCCGGACGTTACACGGCTACCGCCATGAACCTTCAGGACTGCCGGTTCATCCTTGTACAGGAGCGCCTGGAGGAATTCAGAGATCTGGTCTGGCAGGAAATGCCCCATGTCCTGGAATATTTGCAATACACTGACCGAAACTGGCACTTTATGTTCTCCCGTTTCTATGACAGATACCAGAAGAATCCGAAAAACGACACGCTGCTTTTCAACTGCACAGCCTTTCTTCTGATCGCCTCAAACGACCGGCTGGACGGCGGTCTGGCGGCGGCCAATATAGAAAATATGGCTGTAGCAGAAGGCGCCGGAGCACTGTACAGCGGTTACATGATGCGCATGGTCGGTGAAAGTATGCTGTTAAAAGAGTGGTTGGGAATAGACGATAAACAGATTGCCTGCTGTATGCTGTTAGGATACCCTGATGTGACCTACAAAAGAACTGCCCCGCGCAGAAAAGCGGATATTATATGGAAATGATCTGCCTGTATTTTCAGGCGAGGCAGTCCCCTCTGATCCTATACGCTCACGTCCACATACATTCCTGCGGAAGTATCATAAGGATTATGCCCCGAAGCCCCGGGGCTTTCCTGGTCTGCCTTCTTTTCCTCCTGATTTTCTTTCTTTTTGAGCTGTTCAATCTGCCGTTTGATGTTCTCAATCTGCTTTTCCAGCTCTTTTACCTTATCTTCATCCTTTTTCTGAACTGCCTCCTTTTTCTCCTGGTCCAGTTTTTGAAGTTTCTGTTGGAGCGCCTGGATTTTTGTTTCACTGCTCCCGCCGGACGGCGCGCCTGCATATGCGGCTGGCGAAGTGAAACCGACTGCGTTTACTCCCATCATATCTGCCTCCTGTCATATTTTATGAAAGACCGCTTCGGGTCTTATCTTCTACATCGTCAGAAACACGTTCCAAAACACCGGATGGATGTGAAACGCCCTTTTCCTGTTGTAAGCTTCCGAAAAATAATTGCAGGCAATAAGTTCCTTCAAAAACCGTATTTTCCGCACGCCCCTGGTACCGTTCTATAACTGTCCGGATATTGAAAAGCCCGATGCCGTCCGGAGGAACCTTTTGCAGATTCTGGTCGCAGCGATTCTCAACTGTCAGTAAATAAAAATTCTTCTTTCTTTTGCTGAAAATCTGTATTTCTCTTTCTTCCTTTGGAATCCTTTCGCACGCCCGGACAGCATTGTCGATGGCGTTGGACAAAAGAATACACCAGTCCGTATCCTGTACCTGGCTGTGTACAGGAAGCATCATTTCGCACCTGACCCGAATCCCTTTTTGCTCCGCTAAAGAAAGTTTGATTCTTAACAAAGCGTCCACCGCCGCGTTCCCCGTCCGGACCGGATAAGAAAGTTCTGCCGAAGCTTGTTCCAAACATGCCAGATATTGACAGGCCCGGTCGTTTTCACCCGCTTTTAACAGCTCTGCCAGCACTGTCAGATGGTTCTTAATATCATGGCGGAAAGCGCGGGTCTTCTGGTCGCGCAAAATCGCTTCCTGCAAATAGATTTCCTGTCTTTTAGCCTGCTGTTCTAAAAAATCAAGCTTTTGCTTATCATAAACGATCTGAAGAATCTTCTGATACGCAGACCATGTGACCAGCAGGCAGATACAGGCAGCAATTTGCAGCAATAAAAATTCCCCATGGCTGATCCTGGGAATAATCAGAATTTCCCCTGTTTTAACATCCGTCTGAATCCGGTCTCCATAGACCGAAGTCTGAATAATCCTTACAACCAACGAAATAAAAAAGACCGGAATTGCCATCTGTGCCAGGGTCTGCCTGTCCGCCTGGGCGGTCTCCTGCCTAAACCGGCTTAAAAGCAGCGTGGACAGGCCGCATACCAGCAGAAGCCTTAAGCATTCCCTTATGGTATCGGAAGGCTGTATCAGATCATATTCCAGAGAAAAAGGCAGCAAAATCCTGTAGCCGACCCAGCTTGCCATACCGCTGCTGACATTTAAGACAGACAGAATCAGCACAGATACAGTAAAAGATTCCGCCCATTTTCTTTTCAGAAATATACGGCTGCTGCAGGCCAGCAAAAGAATTTCCGCCAGAAGGCTGACGCTCCCTTTGAGTGAAAGTTTCGTCTCTGCCGTACACACGCAAAAAGACAGCAGCATATAGCAGACGCCCTTACTCCATGAAAAAGGAACATTTACATAACGGCAGAAAAAGAAAAATGTAAGAAACGGCAGCAGGCCGTACCCGAGGAACGTAGGGAGCAACATATACCATTCCATCTTTCATCCCCCTGTTATCATCGTCTGGCTTTGCATATATTCCATCATTTTTTTCATAAATATCTGACGGTATTTTTTAGATACGGGAACCTGCGCCCCGTTTTCCAGGATGGCCTGTCCGTCTTTGTATTCTGACAGATGTTCCGGGTTGACCAGGAAGCTTCTGTGGCACCGGATCAGCGCAGGCGCCGTCTGCTGCTCTGCCTCTTTTATCTTTCCATAATAATCAATAACGCCGTCTCTGGTATGCAGATAGATCTTTCGATTCATGACTTCGCAGTAATAAATGTCTTTCAGCTTTATATTCCGGCATCTGTCCATGGTCCGGACAAACAGAGTTCTCTCTTCTTTCAGGCGCAGCCTTTTTAAACTGCGCCAAAGCGCGCGTTCCAGGCGAAATTCGTCCACAGGTTTGCACAGATAATCCATAGCCTCCACTTCAAACGCATCCTGCATATACTCCGTCAGCACGGTCACAAAGATCAGTATGCCTTCAAATCCTTTCTCTCTGAGCATCTTCGCCAGCTCCATACCGCCGGGACCCGGCATCCGGATGTCCAGAAACACCAGGTCATAATCCAGCGGTCCATATAAGAACTGCACTCCGTTGGTATAACAGGTAATCCTGCAAGGTTCTTTCCACTGTCCCAGTTTTCGGGCAACCATTTGTTTTAAATTTTCACACATTCCGGCCTCGTCGTCACAGACCGCGATCTTTATCATAACGGACCACCCCTTTTATTTATCTTACAATCCTCCTCTATTGTAAACCAGAATGTTGTAAAAAGGTGTAAAAATGTTGTGTATTTGTGCATACAACCGTGATCAGCGGAATAAAGAAGCGATCCATGGCGGGAGCAGCGGCAGGTTATGCGTCTGAATCTTAACAATCTCATTACCCGTGTATCGGAAGGTTCCGGGAAAACCGTCGGCTTCTTCCTTTTTATTGTATCGGAAACAAAAATCTGTATCCCTTCGTCTGTCAAATTTTTTAAAAGCGAAATCTCTGTCACTTTTTGCCAAAACAAACACAGGAACGAAAAGTTGTATGTAACTCGGCTTACAGGACACGGGGAAATATGCAATGCCTCCATACAGTTTTCTTCTACTGTACCCTCCATGCAAATAGCCCCGACTGCATTCGTATACAACCGGGGATTCTACATACTTTTCTTCTTATGTCTGCTTACCTTTTTCCCTTACTTCACTTACTTCAATGCTTATCAGCTTTGAATCTTCAATTCCCTTTTAAGTGCCTCCGTCAATATTGCAGAAAAATTCACCCCTGCCTTTTCAGCTTCTAAATTCAACCATGACGGTATTGTACAGTTTTTCTTGACTGCCCTCATATCGTTTTTTCTGCGGTACTCTCCAAAATCCACATCAACAAGCGTCACAATATTCGCCGCCGAATTTGTCTTTACCTCTGAAACTGCTGTCGGCTCTGGCAGTGCTTCCCCGTCATCTTCCATATCAATGCCGACAACCCCTATCGCGTCCCGCGCCATTTCAATAGCTTCTGTCAGTGTATCTCCCTCTGTATTTATATTAAAATCAGGAGCATACACCACATAACCGACCTTATCCGGCATTAAAATAATCGGATAAGAATTTTTCATAGAAAACACCTCCTAAATTTCTGTGGGCTTATTTCAGCCCACGCCTTTTTATGATAGATTTTGCCAGGTTTTATTTATTTCACATCCGCATGTTCATCCGCCTGATAATCGAAAAAGTCAAAATCAGCTGTATGTTTATGCATCATTCTGTCCCCGCAGGTAATTCCCACAAAGGTTCCCGTAAATTCTCCATATTCTGAATATTCATCAGAAAGTCTGCTGATATCAAATACCGGCCCGATACAGGCGTAATCCTCTCCATCCAAAGACCATGAAAACTGCACATCCCTGCCGCAGATACTGACACGCATATAGATATCCTTTCCGTCCTCCACGAAGGTCCGTGTGCTGCTCGTGTCATGGTATTCACGTTTCACGCCGTTTTGCAGTTCCAGTATGCTGATCGCACTATGATCCAGTGTTTCGCTGTAATACTTGTACAGATAAAGGAAATTCATATTGTCATAGTACAGGATCAGCCCCGCCGTGTGCTGGTAACTTAACGGCGTAAAATCCATCTTTGTCGTCACAGTCGCCTGTACACTTGTCAACTTGCGCGCAAGAATACTGACTTTATTCTGCGAACAGCCTGACTCCTGCCCTCTAAGCCTTGCCCATCCCGGCCTGGAAGTCAGATCCACAAACGATTCCGGATCGATTCTGGGTGCATAATATCCAATCTTCAGCTTTGCCGTATCAAAATCGTCATATGCCGGCATCGGTTCCACCGGGCATGCAGGAAGTAAACCTGTTTTCACAAATTCTTCCGCGAGATTATTTCCGCTTTCTGTACGCAGCCATCCGTCTTCGGTCCACCGCATCCTTTGAATCGAAGTTTCCCTTCCTAATGTGCAGCGCAGCTCCGGTGTGAAAGGACGTGAAGTATGGAAGACCATCCAGGTCTCTCCATTCGGCAGATCCACATAGCTGGCATGGCCCGCTTTCTGCAGCTTCACATCCGGATTGTAATAACGGGGTTTCAGATGATCCCAGTCCGCGCGCTCATTTACATTGACCGGATTGGACGTAAGGATGGGATTGCAGGGGTCGGGTTCATATGGTCCCCAGACATTTTTTGAGCGTCCCATCGTTACACTGTGGTAATATCCTGTGCCGCCTTCCGCGCACATAATATAATAATACGCTCCATGCTTTGTCAAATGCGGCGCCTCGATACAGCCTCTGTCCGTACCGCCGCGCCAAAAGCGTTTCGGCATTCCGATCATCTGTCTTGTCTTTGGATCATATTCCATAATACTGATCGGTCCGGGCTTCTCATATTCAGTCCGTGTTTCCCACTCCAGCGCAACAACATATTTTTTTCCGTCATCATCATGGAACATGGAGGCATCAAACCCTGTAGAATGCAGGTAGACAGGTTCGCTCCACGGCCCCTTAGGGTCTTTTGCCGTGATCAGAAAATTGTCCACATCAAAATATCTTGCATTCATGGAGTTCATCACACCATATACCAGATAAAACAGATCGTCCGCCTCACAGTATGTCAGGCACGGAGCCCATATTCCCTTTGCGGACGGAAGTTTTTTCAAGTCCGGCTCATCCGCATTCGTCAGTCCATGGGCATAAAGCTCCCAGTTTCTCATATCCCTGGAATGATATATCGGAATCCCCGGAAACCATTCAAACGATGACACAGCCACATAAAAATCATCGTTTTTCCTGCAGATGCAGGGATCTGGATTAAATCCCGGAAAAATCGGGTTCTGAATCATATTTTCCATGCTTATCTCCTCCACATTTCATTTTACTCCATTAAACAGTTTGATTCAACTGCCCTGTTTTTTTCTGCGCGGGCATGAAGATCTGCGATGATGCCTTCAAATTCTTCATCCAGATGATAGAAGCGGAGAATCACGAAACATGCCACAAATACCCCAATGGGAATCCATACGAAGCAGAGCCGGATCGAAAACAATGCTGAAGCCGACTGCACTGCCGCCTCACCTTCATATCCTCCTGCCTCAATGATAAGTCCCAGCAAGGCAGAACCTACGCCGTTTCCGATCTTGTATCCAAAACTGCATGCACTGTTGACAAGCCCCTCTGTCCTGCATCCGTTCTTCCACTCGCCATAATCAATCGTATCAGACACCATCGCCCACATGGTCGCCCCGCCGCATACATTTCCGATGCCGCGGATCAGGCTTGATACCACGATCACCGGCATGGAGTTTCCCCCTATTTCCAAAATAAGCATTCCGGTCAGCGCCAGAACCAGGCCAATGGAAAATACGTTGCGCTTTCCATAACGTTTCACCAGTTTTGCAATAAAGAACATTGCAACAATCTGGATTGCATTATAGATCCCGTTAATGGTAGAAACCAGATCTTTGTCTCCCAAGATATCCTTTGCATAAAAAACCGTCGTGCCCCCGTTGATCGCATAGTACAAAAAGAAAAGCGCCAGCACACAGGTCATCATAATCCAGTATTTATTATGGAATAAGGCCAGAATCCCTTCCTTAAAGGACACGGTCTTTACTTTTTCCTCTTCATCCGCCACGGCTTTTACCCGCTCTCTGGTTCCGACGAAAGTCAACAAAAATGCCACGATCGATAAAACGCCCAGCACACAGAATGTCTTTGTCCATGCCGCCGCATTATCTCCGAAAAATTCAACCAACGGAAGCGTCACCAGATTGATCGTAAGGGTTCCTGCTGTCGCAAGAAGATTACGGAATATACTGAGCACAGACCTTTCATAAGGGTCCTGGGTCATCAACGCATTCAAAGACGAATACGGTACATTAATTGCCGTATATACAACGGTTGACACCAGATTATAGGTAATAAACACATACACAAGTTTTGACATTTCAGGCCATGAAGTCGGCACCGAAAACAGCAACACACCGGCTAATGCAAACGGCACGCAAATTCTCAGCATCCACACCCTGGCTTTTCCATAACGGGATTTTGTCCTGTCCACGATCATGCCCATAATAATGTCGCTGAATCCGTCAAACACACGGGATACCAGCATAATTGTGCCGACTGCCGCCGCGTTTACCCCGGCATAATCCGTGTAGTAAAACACAAGGAAGGCTGACATTGCAGTATAAATAATATTGCATCCAAAGTCTCCGCATCCGTAACAAAACCTCTCAAATATCTTATTAACCGTTAATTTCTCCTTTGATTCCATAAGTACATATTTCTCCTTTCATGCCGGATTCTCTGCGCATTGAATCGTTTTGGTTTTCCAGCTTATTATACTGGGTTTCCGCATGAAACAACAGGTCTGATACTGTTCAATAGACAGGTCGATATTCTCTTTTTAATTTTGACAGAATATGATATACTAAAGAAAAAGCCTGAAAACCGATAACCGGCGGCATCATTCATGATACAAAAGGAGATACCCTGTATGGATAAAGATTTTTATGAACCGATTTACGAGATTATCCCGACACCCGAGAACACCGGCGTCCGTTTCTACACTTCCTATGACTCAGGAAGCTATGTTCCAAAACACTGGCACGATGCGGTTGAGATCATCTATATACAGGAGGGAGCCTTAACCGTCATTTCTGACAATTCCGTTTACGAGTTATGTGCAGAGGAATGTATTTTAATCAATTCCGCCGTCGTACACTCTACCAAATGCACAGCATTCAATAAAGCGATTGTTTTTCAAATCCCTACAGATTTTTTTAAGCAGTATATCCCTGATTTCGACTATATCCTGTTCTCGCTGGAAATCCAGAAGGGGAAACCTGTACAGCAGACAAAACTCACCATTTTTAAGGAAACGCTTGTTCAGATGCAGATTGCGAACGATATCCGCCCTAAAGGTTATGCGCTCCGCTTTAACAGCCTTCTGTTTGAAATTATGTACCAGCTCTATCATAATTTCAGTTTTCAGGTACACCAGCCCCATTTAAAAAACAAAATAAAAGATATGGAGCGTCTGGATATTATTCTAAAGTACACGCTTCAAAATTATAAGCGTCACATTTCTTTAGACGAGATTGCCGACCTGGTTTACCTCCAGACAGGATATTTTTGCCGATTTTTCAAGAAAAATATGGGAGTTACTTTTCTCGAATATCAAAATGAACTCCGCCTTTCCTATATTTACAGGGACATCATTGACACGGTTGATCCGATCAAGGAAATTACAGAACGCCACGGATTCACCAATTACAAACTGTTCCGCCGGATGTTCCACGAACATTTTCATGCTACTCCGATCCAGATTCGCAATCAAAAAATACATGCACCTGTAACATTAAACAAACCAGAATAAACAGACACCCTGGCACTCAATATTCTTTTTTATTGCCGACAGATCATAAAGATATCAATTCTTTCAAAAGGATTCTTCCTTTTGTCGGCATTTCTGCTGACCGTTGGAGCCTTTGCTATGGGGACATATGCGGCCCAACCGGCAGCCTGTGAAAACAGAACGGATTTAACCGGACCTGTCCTGGCACAGGAATCCCCGTCGATTGTCTATGAAAGCGCGGATATTCTCCATTACGAAGACGGAAGTCCTTATATCCATGACATACTGACGAACCATACAGATCAACGCATCATTGAAACCGAATATTGTATGTTCGCTTATAACGAAAAAGGCTTACCGTTAAAACTGCATTGGAATTTTCTTGACAGCAGCGCAGAAAGCAGTTATGAAAATCTGGTCCGGGCAAAGACGGATATTCTACCCGGCCAGACAGAAGATTATCAGGGCGGCTGGTCATTGTACCTGCCAGAGACTGAAAATGATGAAGCTGCGCAGGCCGCATACGCATTATGCTGCCTGAAACAGGTTGTTTTTGAAGACAACACAGTCTGGAATAATCCGGACTATGAGAACTGGTTTGAGACTTATGCAGGAAAAGAAACGGACATAAACGAGTTACAGAATTATTATCCGTTTCAGTTCTTCCCGGATCTTTAATTCCCGGAACCCTTTCGCGTTCTCCGTATGAATGGGAATAATAGCCTCCCGGGGAGATACCCGGTTGATCACCTCTGCGATCACCTCCGCCGGGGCATGGCCGCTGGTATGCATGGGAATCGCGTGATATTTCTCAACAAAATCATGAAGTTCCCTGTCATAAGCCTTCCTCCAGGGTTCCAGATATCCCTGCCACATGGAATAGATAACAATGGGATTCAAATCCGCGAACCGTTCTATCCATTTCTCATAAGCCGGCGTCCCTTTGATCACGGTCACAAAGCCCCGCTTTCGCATAAACTGCTCCTGGGTCATGGAAAGCCCCGGCAGCTCAAAGTTAAACCGGACCTCATAGGCATACTGAAAGTCATAGCAGGACGTCATTTTTCCCGCAGTCTCCCGGAAGGTTTTAAGCTGGGAATACACATAGGAATTTCCATACATACCCATTCCGTAAAAGCTTCCGGCCTGATAAAAGGAAGCCAGGGAATCCAGGTTGGTGGAGGAACACAGCAAAAATACATGCCGGTGATTTTTAAAAAGCGCCTTCGCCTCCTCCCTAAGCTCCGCTTCGGAATATACCCGTTCCCCCGGCCTGCTCATCATGGTCCCCTCTGTGATCAACACATCCACAGGCCGCCTGCCCTGACAGGTAATATATTTTTCAATCACGTCAAACAGTGCCTTGCCGCGATATCCATGGTTTCTATAATCCCCCGTATGCAAAATGGTCTTGTCCGGTGTTTCAATCAAAAACATATAAGCGTCATAAGCAGAATGATCTACCATATAAGGCGTCAGCCGGATATCCCCCACCTTGATCACATGCTTTGCTTTAAGCGCCCGAATCCGGTTTCTGTCAGAAAGCACCGACGCTTCCTCATCTTTGTGCAGCGCCCTGCGGATATTGAGCATAACCTGTCTGGTAACTTCTCCCATATAGAGGGGAATCTCTTCGGGGATTTTCAGGAATCCGCCTGTATGATCTCCATGATAATGGGTAAAAAATACTCCGTCCACCTTCTCTTTCTCCCAGTCAAGGGCTGCCGTCTTCTCTTCCCCCTCCTGCCCGGGGAGATTTTCTCCGTAATCTATGCAGATCTTTGCATGCCCGGTGGAAATCAGTACCACGCAGCCTCCAATCTGGTTTCCTCTTAATACCCTGATCTCTGTCGCCATATTTGCCGCTCTCCTTTCGTTTGTTTCCTGTGTCTGCCTGCTACCAGGTCCCCTCCAGGTAATCGTTGTCGATTACTTCCGGCGCGTCGCTCCAGGCAAAAGCAAACTCCTCCTGATCAAAATAATGCTCCCGGGCATCATATCTCACCCAGTATCCAATGCTGCGCAGCACCTCAAAATCCCGCTGTCTGGTGCGCTCCGAAAGCCCGGGAAACAGCCGGTTGTAGGAATCCTTTGAGGTAAGATATTCCCGATCCTCTCCGTTCTCCTGATTCTCCTTCTTATCCTCCCAGGGGATGTCCTCATTCTCCAGCTCCGACATCAGCCTTCCGATCCGGTTCAGCCGGACTAAATGGGCCTTCCTGCGGGGCGCCGCTTCCTCATCAAAGGCAGGCACTCCGGTTTTGATATACCCCCGCGCTTTTTTTGAATATTTCACGGCTACCAGTCCCGCATCTTTTAAATCAGCCAGATCCCGCTGCAATAAACGCATATTATAGGGAAATATCTCGCAGATCCCCTCAAACTGGGCAATCTTGTATCGACATACATGCTCATAAAGCTGCAGCTGCCGTTCAATGCGCGGCAGCCTTTTTTTGTCTTTCATAATCCCTCTCCCATAAGCCCTGCCGCCATGGTCATCCGCTCCATGGCCTTTTCTATGTCCCGCAGTCCATATTCCTCATTCCTGTTTTCATACCACTCTGCCAGAATATAAGCTCTCTGATCTGGAGGCATATATTTCAGGAACCGAATCCGCAGGGAATCCTCTGCCCCTGCAAGTGCGGCTGCCAGAATCTTATCGGGAATCTCCTTTAAAATCCATCTGAGTCCCTCCGGCTTCATTTTCCTGAACCTTTTATGAAAAGCGGCCCGGACAGCGGCCTCTTTCCGGAATGTATATTCCGCCCAATCTTCTATGTGGACCTCCCCCCACACCTGCGCCTCTTTGCTCCGGCGCTCCCAGAAGCTGTCAAATCTCTCCTGCTGCCCATAAGGAACCATTACCCGGCAGGCCTGATAATACTGTGCCGCAGTCATACCCCGGTATACCTGTTTGCATCCTGTCACATAGATTTCTGCTATGTACCATTCATATCCGGAACAGCCCATCTCCGTAATCTGCCTGTAAGCCTTCTCATCCCAGGAATCCATATCCGAGGCATCCACCAGCTCCTGCACCATACAGATCAGCAGTTCTTTTAAAGGAATCTTGTTTCCTTCCTCTTTCTTCCACCCTTCTGCCTTTTCTTCCAGCGCCAGAAGGCCGGACTGCCTGGCCTCATATCCGCAGGCAATGATACAGTCAAATGCCGTAAAAACCTGCTCTTCATGCTCCGCAAATGCTTCCTCTGCATACTGCATGGCTTTTTCCCTTATCATCTTCTGTATCTGTTCCATATGTTTCCTCCTCGCCTCAAATTTGCAGCTTTCTTCCCAGCAGCTTCTCCCTGGCCTCTTTTACGGCAGGGTAATATCCCTCTCTCCACGGGAGCGCTTCCCCCGGATGCACTTCCAGCCCTGCAATCAAAGCCATTCTATCCAGCCTGTTTTCCAGCATCTCTTCATCCTCAGGATAATATACCGCTATCCACTGTTCCATAACAAGCATCTGCTCCTCCCCGGAAAACAGCCCAAGCAGCCGCTGTCTTGCCCTGCCTCCTCCGTAGACAAAGGCAGAGGCCAGATTCCGAATCCTGTTTTCCTTCCTTTCCCGGCGGATCGAATCCTGTTCCTCCTCGGATAAGTGTTCCTGCCCGCAGATCTCTTCCTCCTCAGAGGCAGGCTCCACAAGTTCCCGAAATTCTTCCTCCGCCATATTTTCTACGGCTTCCCGAAAAAGCCGGAAAAGAGAGAGCTTCTTTACGGTCTTTTGAAGCCGCTCATCCCGCTTCGCCAGAATCTGTTCCATGGCATCCCGGCGCTCCTCCTCCTGCTCTTGTAAAAGCTTCCTGGAAAAAAGACTGTAATCCGGCTGCCCTTCCGCAGGGATATAAGATTTCAGCGCCTTCAGGAAATGCTCCGCATCCCGGCGCTCCCCCACTAAAGAGGAACGGACATCCCCGTTTTGTATTTCAAACATCAACTCAAATCCAAGCAAATATACGGCCTCCAAAAACTCCCGGAAATCCCCAAACCTGTTGACTTCCACCTGACTCTCTATCAGCGGAAACCACTCCTCCTTTGTCATGGCGGCGGTTGACGCTTTCCCGGTCATCAGCATAAAGCCCTGTCTTAGAAAATTCTTCAGAGGGATTTCTTCCTCCCCCATCCTCCATTTTCTCTCTTTCAGCTCTTCTTCCAGCTCCCGAAGGGCTTCCCTTATGGCCCTCCTGTCATATTTCTCCCAGGCTTTCTTTTCCTCCATATACAGCCTCACACAGGAGCTTTGCCGCCAAAGGGTCCGCCTGCCGCTCCAGTTCCCCTGGTTCTGGAGAAACTCCAGGCAAAAGCAGACAGTCTTTACAGCCAGACAGACCTCCTCTTTGTGCTGCATAAACGCCTCATATCCGTAATCCTTTAATCTGTTCTCACAGATAACGCTTCCTCCCGTCACTCTGCTTCCTCCTTTCTTTGTGCCTGCGGCTTTCCGTCAAATACCCCGGTCGTCTCCATGACAATGATAATGCCACGAGCAGTCCGCCACCACCCGCACCTTCATACCCTCCAGATGAAACTTCTCCACGAGCTTTTCCTGAAAATTTTTACAGGACAAGATGCAGGGATTCATAAAAATCATTGCTTTTCCATGGCGGATCTCCACCCGTCCCCTCGGGAAATAATTCCAGGCATACCGGCGCAGTTCTTTTCTCTTCTCTGTCAGCTTTGCCCAGGTCTTTTTGTGGGTAAATGCATCTCCCCTTCTGGAATTAAAGGCAATACCCTCCGGCAGAGCCTTCGCCTCCCCGGACCCATTTTCCTGGCAGGGCACCAAAAGAGCCAGCAATTCCGTTTCCGAAAAATCACACAGTTCCTCTTCTCCCTCAAAAGAACAGGTAAACCAGAAAATCCCCTGACACGGTCCCTCATACATAAAAAATCCTTTCATCCTCCAGTCGGATACAGGCCAGACGGCCCCAGGAATCTTTCCTCCGATAGGCACACCCGCAGTCGATATCGTAGAAAACACAGTCCTTTTCCTCATTATAATACCGAAATACCCAGCCCTCATTGTAGGGAAACTCGCCTGGTATGAGAGTGGGCGTATGGCCGGCCACCACCATCCCGTGAGGCTTTCCGCCCAGCAGATATGCCTCTTCCCTGGCCTGGAGATAAAATTCATCCAGGGAGGAATACCCGGCCCCTGCAATATCCTCCAGATGCTCCGCATAGCCTCCATGCACCACCACACAGGATCGTTCCTTCACCTTCTGTTCATAACATAAAGGCATTTTCCCAAACATTTCCATCCATCGGTACAGATCCTGAAGGGTTGCCCCCTTTCTTTTTAAAAGCGTGTAAATGGTGCCGTAAAAGTCAAAATATCCGCCGGGCAGCCCCTTCTTCTTCATATAATATCGCAGAGACTCATACAGAGCAAGTCCTTCCTGAGGAGAATCCGGGTCTGACTGCAGGCCCATCTTCTGATCAAGCCCCTCCATCAGCTCCACGGAACGCGCAAACGCCTCATCATGATTTCCCAGAATCGCATACACATTTTCAGGCTTTTGCTCCAGCCACCGCAGCACTCGAAAGCTATCCTTTCCCCGGTCCACATAATCCCCTGCCAGAATCAGCCTGTCCGCCCCGGAAAAGCCGATTTTGTCCAGCATGGTCATAAATTCCTCGTAGCAGCCATGTATATCACTGATGACATAGGTGTTCATTCCTTCTCTTCCTGTTCCCCTTCCTTCTGACATAGAGTGTTCACAAGGCACTATGTCCTGCAGCGTTTCGGGCAGTCGATTTGAAACATCTCCCAGAACCGCCTGGCCGCAGCCTCCTCTCCCCTGGTTTTCCGCACCCGGGAAATGGTTTCTGCTATCTTTCCCAGGATCTTCTGACTGTCCGGCAGCTCCTCTTTGGCAGCCGGACAAAGCCAGTCCAAAACGCTGAGTTCACAGGCATTTAGCCGATGATACCCCATGTTCTGAACCGTAAAGAAAGGTTCTTCCCCGGCTTCTTCCTGTTCTATATAACCCATCCAGTTATACCAGATTCCATCCGCACCCAATTCCTTGTCCCACACTCCAAATACAGGCCGGGAAAAAACAGGCCCTTCCAGCTTCACCAGATCCCCTGTGGAAAAGGGAAGGGGATAGGGAAGACGCCGTTCCCGTTCAAAATCGTTCAGGGGTCCCTCCATATACACATGGGTCGTACAAAAGGCGCCGTTTACCAGCCTTACGGAACATTCCAGCACATCCTCCGGTTTTTCCTTTTGTAAGGCCCATTTCCAGATCAGACAGCACTCCCAGCCGCACTCCACATACCGGGACGCCCACTCCCAGGCAGCCTCATAGGAATAGAAAAGACGGGGGTCCTCATAATGATTCATATGATGGGGATGGCTTTCCTCGGCCATATCATAATCACAGCAGACTGCCATCCAAATCTCTTCCGGCGTCTGCGCTCCTGGGGCAGCCTCCTTATCCTTACCCTTCATCTGCTGGATCGCTGTCTCATAGAAGCACCTGGCCTTACCAAGTTCTTCCTTTTCCTCATTGGTCCTGGCCCTGGCGTACAGGCCGGTAATGGCCCGAAGCTTCTCTTCTACCGGGCGGTAAGCCAGATAAATGATAGCTGCCTGCTCTGTCAGGGACAACGGAGGTTCCTTCCTCCATGCCTCGCGGATCTTGGGGGATAAAATCCAGGAATAAATATCTGGCTCTTCTTTTCCCGCCATTATATACACCTCCTCTTTTCGTTCGCCAGTTTTTCTACATAGTGCTTTGCCTTCTCATACAGGCCAGGGCTCACCTTCGGCTGAGAATCCTTCCTGATCCGGAACATACAACTTTTATCCTCCTCCAAAAGCCTTCCAAGTTCCAAAAGCCACCGTTCTTCTTCCGGAAGCTCTCCCCCGCATCTGCGAAGAAACTGCCGGAAAGGCAGAAAGAAATCCGCTCCGAAGGTTATGGAGGCATAATCGTTCAGGGGCATTACCCCGATTCCCGTGGCAGAACCGCCATGCAGACTGTCCGGATACAAAAGCCACTGGTCCGCCCTGTCAAAATCCTCCTCCCAGGGCTCCGCCTCATTGACCAGAACCCCTTTCAGGGAAGGAAAAAAGGGATTCTCAGCCAGTTCCACCAGCGTGCCGGATGTATAGGGCAGTTTGATATAATGACTGTCCACGGTTCCGAAGGTGGGGACTGCCCTTCCTTTGTATTCCCGGCGCTCTGACAGACAATAGAGAACCTCCCCTTTAAAATCTGTGATAAAGCTCCACCTGTGCTCCAGCCTCCTGGTCGTCTGATCACAAAATCCATAAAGAACTCCAAAATATTCCTCCGGCCTTGTCCCGCATTGTGCCGCCCGCTCCAAAATCTGTTCTTTCAAATACTCGATGCCTGGTACAGGCGCCCGGAAAATCTGTTTTCCCGGAAGTTCCTCCCTGCGTCCGCAGTAAAAAATATCCGTTTCGTAAAGTTCATGAAGCCTCCGCCTGGTGCAGCAGAGCTGTTCCTCCAGATACTCTCCCAGATCCAGATACTCATCCAGCTCTTTCGGATCGTTTTCCTCCTTCCGAAGCTTACGCAGCCCTTCCATCTTTTCCGTAAAAGTCCTGTGGGGCGCTGAAAGAATACAGTCCGTCTGTTCCGAAATATCCAGATGCTGTCTGCAAGAAAGCCACTTTGCAATGTCTCCGGCGTAAATCCATTCTGATACATTTATCATGCACTCTCCTCCTTCGCCGGAAATTATATCACAGGACAATTCCGACCAGTGTCAACAGTGTGACGCGTCAAAAAGTATTGCCTTATTTCAACTGCGCTTCCCGCCGCCCAGAAGTCTCAGCAGTAAGCCTGTTGACTGCAACAGGTTTTGTCCGGCGATGCCCGGATTCGCAGCGTCCCTGACGATTCGTTTTGCCTCTTCCAGAGAGATGTATTTTGCATTTTTCAGTCCTGTCAGGTCAATGACCGCTTGCTTCCATGTCAGGTGTAACAGATATTGTGAACCTTTTTAAATTCGTACCCATACTTTTCCTCCCTGATTCAACGGTTCACTGCACTTCATGTGTTTATTATAGTGGTTCACTGGTTCACTGTCAATAAGATTTTGAATCTCTGGTTCTTTACATCTCTGGTTCACTCGTGTATAATCACAGGTGAGGTGATGAAAATGGCAACTGACAAATCCAGATATACCGTATCCGTAGACAATGAACTGTTCCAGAAAATCGAAGACTTCCGTTTTGAACATCGTTACCAGACCCGCTCGGAAGCAACCGTGGAACTGATCCGCCTGGGACTGGAATCCTTAAAAAAGAACAAGAAAATGGAAAGTGAACTCCCTCTATCCTGAACGTCAGATACATCATAACACATGGCCTTTCTGCTCAGCGTCAATAGTTTGACGGGTCAATGGCGATGCACCTGCTTCCTGGTATTTTTGATCGAGGTAATCTTCCTGCATATAATTTGACTCCACGACACAATATATACAATACAAGCGAAAAGCGAGTACATACTGTATTACAGTTAATCAAAAAAGGAGACGTTATGTCAAATCTGCTGAAAAATCAAAAATCCCCCTATCTTCTGCAGCACGCCGAAAATCCTGTCAACTGGTATCCCTGGTGCAGCCAGGCATTTGAAGCGGCTAAAAGTGAAGATAAACCCGTCTTTTTAAGTATCGGTTATTCCACCTGCCACTGGTGCCATGTAATGGCCCATGAATCTTTTGAGGATGAAGAGATCGCCCGGATTCTGAATCGTTCTTTTATCAGTATAAAAGTAGACAAAGAAGAACGCCCCGACGTGGACGCGGTCTATATGTCGGCCTGCCAGGCCATGACCGGCTCAGGCGGCTGGCCCTTAACGATCCTGATGACCCCGGATCAGAAACCTTTTTACGCGGGAACATACCTTCCGAAGCATTCCCTCTATGGACGCATTGGACTCTCCGAACTTTTGCTTCAGATCGAACAGCTCTGGAACGGCAAAAGGGAAAAGCTGTACACCTTGGGCGAAAAGATTGCTTCTTTCCTCCAGGCAAAGAAAAGCGCTTCTCATAAAGAGCCTTCCCCGGAACTGATCCGCCGGGGCGCAAAAGAGCTTTATGGAAGTTTTGACCCTGTATGGGGCGGCTTTGGCCAGACCCTTAAATTTCCCATGCCTCATAATCTGCTGTTCCTCATGCGCTATGCTGTCTGGGAACAGGATGACAAAGCCTTAAAAACCGCGGTAAAAACGTTGGAATGTATGGCAAAGGGCGGTATTTATGACCAGATCGGCGGCGGTTTTTCCCGCTACTCTACCGACAGACAGTGGATGATCCCCCATTTTGAAAAAATGCTCTATGACAACGCGCTGCTGATCTATGCATATGCCGAGGCCTATCAGACCACAGGAAACGACTGGTTTCTCTCCATCGTCCGGGAGACGGCCGCCTATGTCCTTCGGGAACTGACGGATGCACAGGGAGGATTCTACTGCGGGCAGGACGCGGACAGCGACGGCGTGGAAGGTAAATACTATGCCCTGACGCCGGAAGAAGTTTGTTCGGTTCTGGGAGAAGAAGACGGGACAGATTTCTGCCGCTTTTTCGGAATTACCCGGGAGGGAAATTTTGAAGGAAAGAGTATCCCGCACCTTTCGGAACAAACTACGCAAAAAGACGCGCGGATGAACGAATTGTGTCATAAACTGTATGAATACCGGCGAACACGCACCCGCCTGCATAGAGACGATAAGATCCTGACTTCCTGGAACAGCCTGATGATCGCCGCACTGGCGAAAGCGTCTTTGATCTGCCGGGAACCGGACTGGCTTGTCTGCGCGAAAAAAGCACAGCGCTTTCTGGAAACCTGCTTAAGCACGCCGGACGGACGACTGTATGTCAGATACCGGGACGGCGAAGCCGCGTATCCCGGCAACCTGGAGGATTATGCCTTCTATGGCTGGGCGCTTCTGGAACTGTATCAGGCCACATGGGACGCGGCGTATCTTGAGAAAGCCGTAAAAACCGCCGGGCAGATGGTACAAAAGTTTACGGACAGGGAAAGCGGCGGATTTTATCTCTATGCCGAGGACGCGGAACAACTGCTTTGCCGTCCCAAAGAAGCGGTGGACGGCGCGCTGCCCTCCGGCAACTCTGCCGCCGCTTTTGTCCTTTCTTATCTGTCCATGCTGACCGCAGAAACCTCCTGGCAGGAAGAACAAACCCGTGCCTTCTCTTATCTTGCCAGAGAAGCCGACGCCTACCCGTCCGGACACTGCTTCGCGCTGCTCGCCATGGGACATGCGCTCTATCCTTCCTCACAGTTGATCTGCGCGGCGGCGGAAAATACCATACCCGAAGATCTGGAAGATTTCCTGCGAGAGCGCTTTCTGCCCGGTCTGACCGTGCTGCTTCTGAACCCTGAAAATCAGAAACTGCTCGCCCGCCTGGCGCCCTTCACCGTGCATTATCCGCTCCCCGACACAGGTGTTGTCTACTATCTGTGCCGGGGGAATACATGTAGCGCGCCTGCTAAAGATCTGCATGCATTATTTGATTAAAATACCACTTCCGTCTGATACACCGCTTTTTCGGGCAGATTATGGTAATTATTTCCTTTGCATTCATCCATGTAAGTGATGTAATCCACCACATACACATATAATTTGCTTGTGTCTCTTCCGTAGGTCGAATAAATCTCCGCATATTCGGCCTGCGATTCTAAAGGTTTACCTTCGGCGTCACAAATTGCCACGATATAGTCTTCCTGGTTCTTCCCTTCCGGAAGCGTAAGATCCGCGTATACTTCATAAGCAGTCTTTGTGACGGTTCCGATTCCGATGCCTTCCTCATTGGTGTCATTCATTTCTTTTTGCGTGGTCTGGTCACGGTTCAGTTTTACGTCCAGAGAAAAATCCCAGTTTCCTGAGAGATGTTCCTTTTCCGGGTCCGCGTAGAGGTCCGTCACGTGAAGCATGTAGGCGAACTCTTCCGGAAGTTCTTCATTGTCCAGCATGTTCCATCCGCCTGTCTCGTCCAGAATGCCCAGATACATCAGATCCACACGGATAATGCCGGCAAAGGTATGGTCATCTATAAATTTTCCTGTTATATAATAGGGCGAGGAGGTTCCGACCGCCGGGTCGCCTTCATAGATTCCTTTTCCTGACGCCGAGAAATCCGCCGTGGATGTGGTGGACATATACAGCGTGCTGTAATCCACATACATCTGGGATTCATCCACCTTTTCGTAGGAACCATAACGGGCGAAGGTCCGCATTTCCTCGCTGAATCCTTCTTCCGACTCCAGGCTGACGGCCAAGTACATAGCCATGCTTTCGTAACTGCATTCTGATATGGTAAAAGTAATACCGTTGTCTGTCTGCACATACGGGCTGACGACCGTGCCGTCTTCCTGTACTTCCTCCGGTGTTACCAGCCGCACCGCATTTTCTTCAAAATTACCGGCAAAGCCGGAGTCGGCTCCGACCGTTTGAAAAATATTTCCGATCAGGGGCAGTTTTGCCGCCAGCGCCGGATTAGCCACGCATACGGTTACACTTAATACCAGCGCCGCCGCCACCGCGGACATTCCTGCGATCAGCCTGCGCATTCCTCTGCCCCGGCGCATATTTTTACCGCTTTTTTCCTGCGCCCTGATCTTTTTGTAAGCACCCTGCATCTTCTTTCTTATAACCGCCGATTCGGTCAGATCCATACTTAATATCTGCTCATATTCTTTTTTTGTGTATTCATGCCTCATATTTTAACTCCTTTTTTACTGTTGCTTTGTTCTTCCTGTTCTTCATGGATCGGATTCGTTACAACCTTTTTATACCACCTGGATCTCTGCCCGGAGTTTTTCCTTTCCTCTGTGCAGACGGCTCTTTACCGTGGATTCTTTCATATGCAAAAGCTGTCCGATCTCACGGGTGGTAAACTGCTCGCCATAATACAGCAAAAAGATCACTCTGCTGTCCTCCGGAAGGGAACGCAGCATTGCATGAAACTCCACATCTGCTGTCCCCGGACAGTTTCCCGCCGTTTCCGCCAGTTCTTCCAGCGCACAGCTCTTTTTGTTCTGATTGTAAATCCGGTTGCAGTTATTCATAAGAATCCGCACCAGCCAGGTACGAAAATACTCCGGCTTTTTCAGCTTATGAATATGTTCAAAGGCGTCCAGAATCGTATCCTGGATGGCGTCCGCCACATCTTCCTCGCTTCTGAAATATCCATACGCGACCCTTTGAAGCGTCATCTTATTTTTTTCTATTAATTCGATAAAGGCGTCCGCGTTTCCCTGCTGCGCCTTTTTCACTAATATACTCATATCCTTTCCTCCACCTGGAAGCCCGGCCGGGGGTTCCGTCTGTCTGTTTACATCTATTAGATTATCATACGGCGGATTTCGATGCATGAAATTTATAACTTCAATAAACAAAACCATAGGCCGGGAATCCGTTTAAGACGCCTGGCCTATGGTTTTAATTTTATTTACCTGGTGAAATCAGGATATATTTGTTTTTCTTTGTGTATTACGGTTTTTCGCCGCCAGGCGAAATGCTTTTTCCATCGCGGGCGTAAGTTCCGGAGAATCCTCATCAAATGTAATCTCTTTCTTTGCCGCTTCTCTTATCTGTTTAATCTGTTCTTCCGTAGGCTTCTGGTTTCTATCCAAAGTAACTGTCCGTATCATAATAAATACTCCTTTCTGTTTTGGTGGCAAGCATTGCCGTTTCAAAATCAATTCCATGTTTTTCTAAATTTAATTGATTTTTCTCCTCATCCCATTCAAAATTCAATGTAGTACTCCTTACATTTTCGTCAATCCTGATTTTTAACAATATTATATCATAATTGAGGTAATATAACCATGGGCTTTTAAAAACTTTCCCCCTGCTTCTTTAGCAGCCCCAACTTATGAAACGCTTTGTACAGGCCATCCTCTTCTACCGCATCTGTAACGTAATCGGCCATGGTCCTGATTTCCGCGCCGCCATTGCCCATCGCAACACCGTATGCACAGCACTCCAGCATGGGAATATCCACTTTGGCATCCCCAAAAGCAATCGTATCCTGCATGTCAGCGCAAAGATAACGCACCAGTGTTTCTACAGCGACAGCTTTGTCAATGTTTTTCACCCCCAGGTCACCGAACAAAGCCTCTTCATCCTTCCCGCCCCAGGTTCCGGCTTTCAGATCCGGAAACGCAGCTTTCGCGTCCAAGTAATCCTGATAATCGGACAGCAGAAAACTCACTTTGTTCAGGTCGCTCCGATACAGTTCTCCGCCAAAAATCATTTCCGGAAACACGGAGCGCACTGTAACCTGATCTGCGCCCTCACGTCCTTTCCGCTTGCTGTACAGCCGCACCGCCGACTGAGCCGCCTCCTCAAAATGTTCACTGGCAAACAGGCCGTTGTTGCTTTCCAGATAAAATTCCAGACCGCGCCCATGGAGCCAGTCAACGATACGTCTGCACTGTTCCGGCGTAATAAGCTGATGCATTACAACATGGCCATGATCTTCGACATAACTGCCGTTGCCGCCGATCATACCGTCCAGACCGATGTTCCATAATTCCGGATAGACCTCCGCCCGGCTGCGGCCCGTGCAGATGTAAACCCGATGCCCGTTGCTCCGCGCCCGCCGGATAGCATCTACCGCAGAGACCGGAAGCTTGTTTTCATAATCTACCAATGTGCCGTCCACATCCAAAAATATAACTTTACCCATTCATTTTTCTCCTTTCGTAAAGCGGCTTTGTTATAATTATAGTGTTTATTTCCTGTCTTTTCTATCAGAATTATCGCTGAAAATTAAAAATATTGTACTACACCTTAGAAGGATATATGGCTGAAATCTGCGCGATTACATAATGTTTTCAGAGATTTCGCTTTTAAAAA
>DKVI01000059.1 GCA_002491115.1 Lachnospiraceae bacterium UBA7182
TTTTGTCCATATTTTGAGTAGCAGCAGCCATACATGGATCAGAAAAAATATGTGGCATATGTGGGGACTTATACCCATGGTAACAGTAAAGGCATCCATATCTATGATCTGGATGTGGAGAACGGAAGAGCTGTGGAGCGGAAAGTCGTTCCGATCAATAATCCTTCCTATATTAAAAAATCCCATAACGGGAAATATCTGTATTCTATTTCCGATGAAGGCGTGCAGTCTTTCCGTATCCTTGCGGACGGCGATCTGGAGCCTATGAACAGCGCTTCCATATTCGGGATGAGAGGCTGTTATCTTTCTACGGATAAAGAAGACAGGTTTTTGTTTGTAGGGGGCTGGCATGACGGAAAAGTAACGATCATGCGTCTGCGTGAAGACGGTACCATTGGCGAGATGACAGACGAGATTTTTCATAAAGGTTTAGGTAGCGTGGCTGAGCGGAATTTCCGGCCTCATGTGAACTGTGTGAATATCACGCCGGATCAGAAATACCTTTGCGCAGTGGATCTGGGCGTGGACCAGGTGAAAATCTATAAGTTCAATCAGCAGACCGGCAAGATCAAGCTGGTGGATATGTTGAGATGTGAGCTGGAGAGCGCACCGCGTATCATTAAATTCAGTCCCGACGGAAGATTTGCCTATCTGATCTGTGAACTGAAGAATTATATCAGTGTATATACCTATAAAGATACACCCAAAGGGCCGGAGTTTGAACTGATACAAAAGGTTAATACCCGCAGTGATTACCATACGCAGGTGAGCGCGGCATGCGTGCTTCGGTTTTCCAAAGACTGGAAATATGTCCTGTGTTCCAACGCGGGAGATAATACCATGGGTATCCTGCGCATAGACAAGGATACAGGCATGCTGGAGATGCTCTGCATCCTGCCCATCAGTGGGGATTATCCAAAGGCAGGGGACTTTTTCCCGGACAACCGTCATTTTATGTCCCTGAACCATGAGACAAATACGATTACGATTTTTAAGATCAATTATGAAAAAAAATATTTCAGTATGTGGGGGAAGCCGATCAAGGTCGAGACGCCCAACTGCATTCTTGTGTCAGAGGTGGAGGAACAGTGAAAGTAAAGCTGCTTCGGCGGCATTACAATACATATACAAGAAAAGGAGAATGGTAACTATGAATTTTATCGTTGAAACATCTGCGCGCCATGTGCATGTAAGCCAGGAGGATCTGGAGACTTTATTCGGAAAAGGTCATGAACTGACTAAGAAAAAAGACCTTTCTCAGCCGGGACAGTACGCATGTGAGGAGAAGGTTAAGATCGTTGGAAGCAAAAAAGAGATGATGGCTTCTATCTTAGGACCGGTCCGTCCGGCAAGTCAGGTGGAGATTTCCCTGACCGACGCGCGTTCCATCGGAGTAGACGCACCTGTCCGTGAGTCCGGTGATACTGCAGGAAGCGGCGCATGTAAGCTGGTGGGTCCTGCCGGAGAAGTAGAGCTTAAGGAAGGCGTGATCGCAGCAAAACGCCATATCCACGCGACACCTGAAGATGCAGAAAAGCTTGGCGTAAAAGATAAAGACGTAGTATCTGTAAAGATCGATACCGACGGCAGAAGCCTTGTATTCGGCGATGTGGTTGTTCGTGTCAGCCCGAAATTTGCCCTTGCAATGCATATTGACACCGATGAGTCCAACGCGGCAGGCTGCGGCAGAGAAGTATACGGCGAGATCGTAAAATAATAGGAGAATATAAACATGAAAATATTAGTTATTAACTGTGGAAGCTCATCCCTGAAATATCAGCTGATCGATATGAACGATGAGAGCGTAGTGGCAAAAGGCTTATGCGAGAGGATTGGTATTGAGGGATCTGTGCTCACACATCAGCCAACCGGTAAAGATAAATATGTGACGGAACAGCCCATGCCGGATCACAAAGTAGCAATCGGGCTGGTTTTGGATGCCCTTCAGGATCCTGAACACGGCGTGGTAAAGAGTACGGATGAGATCTCTGCAGTGGGACACCGTGTACTTCATGCAGGCACCAAATACTGTGAGTCTATTGTTGTGGATGAGGACGTGAAGCGGGTTATAAAAGAATGCTTCGATCTTGGACCTTTACATAATCCGGCAAATCTTATGGGTATCGAAGCGTGCGAGGCGGTTATGCCCGGAAAGAAAAATGTCGCTGTATGGGATACCGGCTTTGGAATGTCCATGCCGGAAAAAGCATATCTTTATGCAATACCATATGAATATTATGAGAAATATGAGATCCGCAGGTACGGCTTCCACGGAACCAGCCATATGTTCGTATCCGGTGAGGCAATCAAATTCGGCAATCTTGATCCAAAGAATGCCAAAGTAATTGTCTGCCATTTGGGTAACGGCGCTTCTATCTCTGCTTCTGTCGGCGGCAAATGCGTGGATACCAGTATGGGACTTACTCCTCTGGAGGGTCTGATCATGGGAACCAGAAGCGGCGATATCGATCCTGCGGTATGCCAGTTTATCTGCAACAAAGAGGGAATTGATATCAACGAAATGCTGAATATTCTGAACAAAAAATCCGGTGTTTTGGGTATCAGCGGTGTGTCCAGCGATTTCCGTGACCTTGAGGCTGCACGGGTAGAAGGCAACGAGAGAGCCAGGATCGCTCTGGATGCATTCATCTATCGTGTGGTAAAATACATTGGTGCTTATACGGCAGCTATGAATGGGGTAGACGCGATCGCATTTACTGCAGGCGTCGGAGAAAATGATATCAAGACCAGAAAAGCAATCTGCGAATATCTTGGATATCTCGGCGTGAAAATTGACGATGAGGCAAACAATGTCCGTGGTGAGCGAAGAGTGATCTCTACGGCAGATTCCAAAGTAAAAGTGATGCTGATTCCGACCAATGAGGAGCTGGCTATCGCAAGAGAAACTTTAAGACTGACAAAATAAAGCGATTGAATGAAGCAGGGGATGTCGGCCGGACAATGCCGGTGTGGCGTCCCTGTTTTTATTTTGGTAAATACATATGTTGGGAAAGACACATTTAGTAGTAGGAATTGCGGCGTCCATGGTCATTTTGCGCCCGGATACGCTGCCGGAACTAATCGTAGGTCTGGGCGCTTCGTCCGTGGGCGCGGTCATCAGCGATATTGACGTGGGTACGGCAAACGCCCACAAGGACGCGGACAAGATCTGTGCGATCGCGGTGGCGGCGCTGGTGGCGGTGGCCGTCATTGAGGAAATTTTCCATCTGGGTATCTATGAGAGACTGATGGAGCGGAACAATCTGCTGAAAATTCTGGTGGGAGCCTTTGGATTTATCGGCGTATGCGCGTTTGGAAAAGAACAGCCGCACAGAAGCTTTATGCATTCCTTTCTGGCACTGATTCTTCTGTCCATACTGGTAAGGACCATGTTTCCGATGGCAATGCCGTATTTCGCACTTGCCTTTTTATCTCATCTGGCGACAGATATTTTTAATTTTAAAAAGGTGAAACTCTGGTATCCCCTGAAAGACGGCATCTGCCTTAAAATGTTCCATGCCAAAGGGGTCGCGAACCGCACGATGTTCCTGGTTGCAGGTGCTATAGCTGTCGTGGAAGTGACGTGGCTTCTGGTACAGATCCTGCATCCGCATATATTCTCCAGGATTTTTGGATGTTTATGGGGAACTGACCTGTTGCTATTTGAAGCGAAGTCATTTATACTGTAGTCACCACGGATTATGAAAAAGGAGAGATGATATTATGCCAATACGTATTGCTGAGTCCATGCCGGCTCATGATATACTGGAATCTGAAAATATTTTCGTGATGACGGAGCGCCGGGCCATGTCCCAGGATATCCGCCCGCTGAAGGTGCTGATTCTGAACCTGATGCCTACCAAGATCGTGACGGAGACGCAGCTTCTTCGGAAGCTTTCCAATACGCCGCTTCAGATTGACGTGGAGTTTCTGCAGACGGCCAGTTACACCTCGACCCATACGGACCCGGGACACCTGAAGCAGTTTTACTGCGTCTTTGATCAGATCAGGGACCGTCATTATGACGGAATGATCATTACGGGGGCTCCGCTGGACTATGTCAAATGCGAGGATACGGTCTACTGGAAAGAGGTCTGTGAGATTATGGAGTGGACGAAGACACATGTCCACTGCACGTTCCATCTGTGCTGGGGAGCCTATGCCGGGCTTTATTATCACCACGGAGTGGAGAAGAGGGACCTGGAGCGAAAACTGTTCGGCGTTTTTCCGCATAAAATATTAAAGAGCACTTCGCCTCTGTTCCGCGGCTTTAACGATGTTTTCATGGCACCCCATTCCCGTGCCACAGACGTGGATCTGGCTGATGTAGAAGCAGTGCCGGGTCTGGAAGTTATGGCGGTTACGGAGGGCGGAAGCCTGGCCATCGCCAAGACAAAAGACAGCCGCCAGTTCTTTGTGACCTGCCATGCGGAATATGACCAGAATACGCTGTCACTGGAATATTTCCGGGATATGGAGAAAGGGCTGACGACGGTGGACATCCCTGTCAACTATTTTCCGGATAATGATCCTTCAAAGGAACCGGTGGTAACCTGGCGCTCTACGGGACAGCTCTTGTATTCCAACTGGCTGAATTACTATGTATACCAGAGTACGCCGTATGACATCGATACGATCTGTTAGAGGATGACGAAAAATTTGCTTGACATTCCCATAGGCGGTATGTATAATGTAAAAAGTGTGAGTGATTCGGGTTGCCTTTGTGCAGCTTCGATGAAAGATAAACTGACTCGAGAAAGCATAGAGGAGGTGTAACCTGTGTCTATTTGTCCAAAAAATAAATCTTCCAAAGGAAGAAGAGATAAGAGAAGAGCCAACTGGAAAATGAGCGCTCCGAATCTGGTGAAATGCAGCAAGTGCGGCGCTCTTATGATGCCTCACAGAGTATGCAAGGCGTGCGGCTCTTACAACAAAAAAGAGATCATTGCAGTTGACTAAGTAAGATCAGGGGAAACAGTATCGCAGCATATGTGGTACTGTTTCTTTTTTTCAGAAATACGGAGGAAAGCAGGAGAAATTAAAGATGGCAAAAATTCTACTGGTGGAAGATGACGCCTCAATCGTGGAAAATTTAAGCGCTGTCCTGACGGGCGAAGGATTTGCGGTCTGCAGCGCCGGGGGGCAGAAAGAAGCGCTTATGCTTCTGGAGCGGGAGAACCCGGACCTTCTTCTTCTGGACATTTCTTTAGAAGACGGAAACGGTTATTCCCTTTGCTCGGAGGTCCGGGCGACGGCAGATGTGCCGGTGATCTTTCTGACGGCATCCGGGGATGAATTCAGCGTGGTGGCAGGCCTGGAGCTGGGGGCGGAAGATTATATCAGCAAGCCTTTCAGGCCCAGAGAGCTTGTATCGCGCATCCGAAGCGTCCTGCGCCGCTGCGGGAAGAGCCAGTCTGTACTGGAAGCAGGCGATCTGAAAGTGGACACGGTCCGGGCGGCAGTGACCAGGCGGGGGGAAGAACTGATACTGTCCGCCATGGAATACAGGCTGCTGCTTTTCTTTTTGAACCATAAGGGTATGGTGCTTACCCGGAATCAGATCTTACAGGAGATCTGGGACGCCGCCGGGGAATTTGTCAATGACAATACACTGACAGTGTACATCAAACGTCTGCGTGAAAAGATAGAAGAAGACCCCCAGAACCCGAAGGTCATAAAGACAGTCCGGGGACTGGGTTATAAACTGGAATAGAGGGATACAGCATATGGCTTTTTTTAGGAATCCGGAGATCCGCCGCCAGATTGCGGTGTCGCTTCTCCTGATCATATTGTTTTTGGCGGGAGAATATGTACTTCTTACCGCCTTTTCTATTGGGGTAAATGAACTTCTTCTGTATTTTGCCGCCGCGTGCCTGGCGCTGACCGGCTGTTATCTGGCAGTGACGAAAAATCGTTACAAGCGCCTTAGTCGTCTGGCCGCGGACATAGACCTGATTTTGCACAGGGAACGTAAAATTGATCTGGACGAGTACAGGGAAGGGGAGCTGGCTGTTCTCGCCAATGAGATTCAGAAGGTGCTGTCCCGCCTGGTGGAACAGTCGGATTCTCTGCAAAAAGAAAAGGTGTACCTAAGCGATTCCCTGGCGGATATTTCCCATCAGTTAAAGACGCCGCTTACTTCCCTGCAGCTTTTGATGATGCGGCTGTCAGGGGAGCAGAAGGAAGAAGAAAGAAGCCGGCTTTGCACGGAAGGGGCGATGCTTTTAGACCGGGTGGACTGGCTGGTGAACGGCCTTTTGAAAATTGCAAAGATAGACGCGAAGACTGTCGTATTTGCAAAAGAATATGTGGATGTAAAGATGCTGGCAGAGCAGGCTTTGAATCCTCTCAGGATTCCGCTGGAACTAAGAGAGCAGACAGTTGTTTTGTCGATGCAGGAAGGAAAGACGCCGGGATTTACAGGCGATATGGCCTGGAGTATGGAGGCTTTGGGAAATATTTTGAAAAACTGTATGGAACATACGCCTAAAGGCGGAACGATTCAGATTCATGCAAGAGAAAATCATTTGTATACGGAATTGTCGGTGGAAGACAATGGAAGCGGGATCGCGCCGGAAGATCTGCCCCATCTTTTTGAGCGTTTTTATAAAGGAAAAGGTTCTGCCGGTGACAGCGTGGGGATTGGTTTGGCGCTGGCGCGTATGATCATAAAAGAACAGAATGGGACGTTAAAAGCGGAGAACAGAAGAGAAGGAGGCGCGCGTTTTGTGATTCGTTTTTATAAAGGGACCATATAAAAGTGACAATATTGTCATGAAAGAGTCACTGGTCTGTCACCAGGATATCCTATACTTTTTTCATGGAAAAGCAAAAAAAGAGAAAAGGATGTGAAGGCATATGGAGTTATTAAGAGCGGAGCATATTTCCAAAGTGTATGGTGCAGGTGCAGGCCAGGTGAAAGCGCTGGACGACGTATCGTTTCAGATCAGCCAGGGAGAGTTTGTGGCGATCATCGGATCTTCCGGTTCCGGGAAATCCACGCTTCTGCATATTATGGGCGGTGTGGACCGGCCCACTTCCGGGCATGTGTTTTTAAGAGACGCGGATATTTACCAAAGGGATGAAGAACAGCTTGCCGTCTTTCGGCGCAGGGAAGTGGGACTGATCTATCAGTTCTACAACCTGATTCCGGTGCTGGATGTGGAGGAAAATATGACGCTTCCGGTGCTGATGGACGGAAGAGAAGTAAATAAAGAGCGCCTGGAAGAGCTTCTTGATATTCTGGGGCTTAAAAAACGCAGGCATCATCTGCCCAATCAGCTTTCCGGCGGGCAGCAGCAGAGAGTGTCCATCGGACGGGCTTTAATGAACGCGCCTGCTCTGGTTCTCGCCGATGAACCTACAGGGAACCTGGATTCCAGGAACAGCCAGGAGATCATGGAGCTTTTGAAATTATCCAATCAAAAATACGGGCAGACATTGATGGTCATTACCCATGACGAATCGATCGCCATGCAGGCGGACAGGATTCTTGCCATTGAGGACGGACGGATTGCCAGAGACGAGGTGATCCGCCGATGAATATCTTTACCAGAGTGACCCTCAAGACTTTAAGGAAGAACCGGACCCGCACGGCAGTGACAATTGTGGGCATCATACTGGCTACGGCCATGTTGACAGCCGTGACCGCCTTTGTGTCCAGTCTGCAGCATTTCATGATCGCACAGGTGGAGCAAAGCAGCGGAAAATGGCACGGCGCAATGTACGAGGTATCCAGAGAAACGCTGGATATGATCGCTTCGGACCCGGAGGTATCGGCATCGGGCGCTTATCAGGAGATCGGATATGCCAGGCTGGAAAAAGCGGAACAGCCCAGGTGTCCCTATCTGTTTGTGGCGGGCGTTCAGGAAGAACTGTATGATCTGCTGCCTGTGAAGCTGGAAGCGGGCAGGCTTCCCCAAAACGGCAGCGAGATCGTGATTCCCCGCACCCTTAAGACCCTGGGACGTATCGATACCGGGATTGGCGACACGCTGACGCTTGCGCTGGGCAGACGGTATTATGACGGCAGCCGGCGGAGCGTGGCCGAACCGGCGGTATTTATGGAAGACCGGGAGACGCTGGCGGAAGAACTGATTACAGATGAAACGCGGACCTACACGGTCGTAGGGATCAGCCGGCAGTTTTATTTTGACAGTTACAGAGGGGCCGCCTACTGCGCGCTGACCGTGATGGACGACGAGCCGGCGGCAGACAGCAGTTTTTCATGCTACTATACGCTGAAAAAACCGAAAAATATCTATGCGTTTCAGAACCGGATGGATGGATACGCGGTGGCAGAAACCCATTCGGAACTGCTGCGCTATAAAGGGATTTCAGGAAACAGCGCTTTTATACAGATGCTGTACGGCCTGTCGGTGATCCTGATTTTACTGATTATGACCGGGGGCGTTTCTCTGGTGTACAATTCTTTTGCCATATCGGTCAGTGACAGGACAAGGCAGTTCGGCCTTTTGGCCTCCGTGGGAGCCACGCCCGCTCAGATGCGCAGGATGGTATGGAAGGAAGCGTGTATTTTAAGCGGTGTGGGGATTCCTTTGGGGATTTTAAGCGGGCTTTTGGGTATCGGTATTACTTTGCAGGCGACCGGCGGCATCTTTTCCTATTACGCAGAAGGCGGAGGAAAACTCAGTCTGCATCCTTCAATTCCGGCAGTGCTGACAGCGGCTCTTACCGCCCTTCTGACTGTGCTTGTCTCCGCCTGGATTCCCGCCGGACGGGCAGCGAAAAAGACGCCCATGGACGCCATCCGACAGACCTCGGATATCCGCCTGTCAAAACGCGTCAGAAGAAGCGGAAGATGGTCGTTTCGGATGTTTGGGCTGCCGGGGATGATCGCAGGAAAGCATTTTTCCCGCAGCAGAGGCCAGTACCGGACGACGATCTTTTCCCTTTTTATCAGTGTTGTGCTGTTTATTTCCGCCAGCTCTTTTTCTGCCTATATAAAAGGAAGCGTGACACAGGTCAATGGCCAGCCTTCCTATGACGTGGCCGTATATATGGACGGGGACTCTGAAGACATTGATCATGTAATCCGGGCGGTGGAAGAAACAGAAGGCATTTCCCGGGTCATGAAGACCCGGGAGATCTATCTGCCGGTGACGGTGGATATCGAGGATGTACAGCCGGATTCTCTTAAGATTCTGGGCGGAACAGAGGAAGCGAAGGAACAGGAACGGGTACAGTTTTCAGGGCTTTTGCTGGTATTTGAGGATGATGCGTATACCAGGTATCTGGAAGAACAGGGCCTTTTGGGAAAGATTGACCCGGATCAGATGGAAGTGGCAGCGACTAATCGCGCGGGCGGCTATATTCCGGAGGAGAAACGTTATCGGGTGTACGAAGTGCTGAAAAGCGCGGACGTTACGGCAGAGCTTACGTTTACCGACTATGCCGCCTGGGAGGAAGCGGCGAAGGGGATGGAAGAAGAAGAAAAAGAAGCGATGCGTGAAGCGTATGAGACTTCGGCGGATCTATCTGTAAAAGCACTGATCACAGAGCTTCCCATGAATCTGTATGCGGACAGCGGCGGAGTCTTCTGTATTCCGGTTTCGGAAAGTATGCTTAAAAATATGCTGGGCTTGCCGGAAATCCATATGGGAGGTTATCGCATATATCTGAATGCGGAAGATCATCGCGGGGTGACAGAAAAGCTGGAAAACAGGGCGGTCGAAGAGAACTGGGACAGCGGTATATTCGTGTTGGACATGACAGAGTCGGTACAGACGCAGAAAAGCCTGCTTTTTACGGTGGATGTGTTTGCCTATGGATTTATCATCCTGATTTCCCTGATCGCGGCTGCCAATGTGTTCAATACCATTTCCACGGGATTTTTGCTCAGACGCAGGGAGTTCGCGGTCTTAAGTTCCGTGGGGATGTCCCCGAAGGATCTGGATCGGATGCTGCGTCTGGAGTGTCTGATGTATGGGGTAAAGGCGCTTCTGTATGGGATTCCCGTATCGATTCTGATTACTTACTGTATCTATCGGATTGTATTAAACAGTATGGACACAGGCTTCTATGTGCCTGCCGCCAGCATTCTGATTGCCGTGGGCAGCGTGTTTGCGGTTGTGTTCGCGACCATGGCTTATGCCAGGGTGAAACTGGGCGGAGAAAACCTGATGGACAGTATCCGCCGGGAAAGTATATAAAGGGTTCTGCCTGCGGTGCGGGAAACGTTCTTAAAGGGGCGTTTCCCGCTTTTTTTATGGGGAAAGTTGCGGAAAGTATTGACTTTGTGAAAACGCTTTCGTATTATGATAGAGACGGCAAGGAGGAAATAAAATGCAGGAACTGATTAAAGTTGCAGTGGATGCCATGGGCGGAGACCATGCGCCGCTGGAAATCGTAAAAGGCGCTGTGGAAGCAGTAAACGGCCGGGAGAATATCAAAGTCTTTCTGGTAGGAAAGGAAGAGGCTGTCAGGGCAGAGCTTGAGAAATATCAGTATGATCCTGCCAGAGTGGAAGTAGTGAACGCCACAGAAACCATAGAGATGGCCGAACCCCCGGTGCAGGCGATACGAAAGAAAAAAGATTCATCCATCGTTGTAGCCATGAAGATGGTGAAGAACAAAGAAGCGGATGCGTTCGTCGGCGCGGGAAGTACGGGGGCCGTCCTGGTAGGCGGACAATTGATCGTAGGGCGGATCAAAGGAGTAGAGCGCCCTCCCCTTGCGCCGCTTTTGCCGACTGAGAAAGGAGCTTCTCTGCTGATTGACTGCGGAGCCAATGTAGACGCCAGGCCCTCCCATCTGGTTCAGTTTGCCAGGATGGGTTCGATCTATATGGAAAATATTATGGGCATCTCCAATCCAAGGGTCGCGATTGTGAATATCGGGGCGGAGGAAGAGAAGGGCAATGCACTGGTCAAGGAAACATTTCCTTTATTAAAGGAATGTAAAGAACTGAATTTTATAGGAAGCATAGAAGCGAGGGATATCCCGTCGGGATATGCAGATGTCATTGTCTGCGAAGCTTTTGCGGGAAATATCATTCTGAAGCTGTATGAAGGAGTAGGAGCAACCTTGATCTCCATGGTGAAGAAAGGGATGATGCGTACTTTAAGGAGCAAACTCGGGGCGCTTCTGGTGAAGCCTGCCCTGAAGGAAACATTGAAAAAATTTGACACAAGCCAGTATGGAGGAGCGCCGTTACTGGGACTGAACGGTCTTGTGGTCAAGACCCATGGCAGTTCGGGCGCGCTGGAAGTGAAAAATTCCATCCTTCAATGCGTGGCCTTTACAGAACAGCGGATGAATGAAAAGATCAAAATCGGAATTCAGGCAGAAGAGAATTAGGAAGGAGTGAAAAGTATGGAATTTGAAAAATTGCAGGAAATTGTTGCAGAGGTACTGAACCTGGACGCGAATGAGATCACGATGGATACCACTTTTGTGGACGATCTGGGAGCTGATTCCCTGGACGTATTTCAGATCATCATGGCGATTGAAGAGGAATTTGACATTGAAATTTCCAATGAGGATGCGGAAAAGATCGTATCCGTAGGGGACGCGGTAGAGCGTATTAAAGAAGAGTTAAACTGACAGGAACGCATGGGGCTGTAGCAGGATAAGAACATTCTGCGGCAGCCCCCAAGAGCGGCTGGAGATATATGATTTATGGGAGAGACAAGATTAAAGGAGCTGGAAGATAAGATCGGTTACCGGTTCAAAGACGGCAGGCTGCTTTTTCAGGCCATGTGTCACAGCTCCTACGCGAACGACCGGCATATGGGCAGGCTTAGGTGTAACGAACGGCTGGAGTTTTTAGGCGACGCGGTGCTGGAACTGGTTACCAGCGAATTTCTCTATGAAAAATATCCGCAGATGCCGGAAGGAGACGCCACCAAAACCCGTGCCAGTATCGTCTGTGAGCAGAGCCTGGCTTTCTGTGCCAGGAGCATATCCCTGGGGCGTTATATTATGCTGGGAAAAGGCGAGGAAGTAAGCGGCGGAAGGGAACGCCCGTCCATTACTTCCGACGCGTTTGAGGCGCTGATCGGTGCGATCTATCTGGATGGTGGTTTTACTAGTGCAAAAGAATTTATACGTAAATATGTGCTGGACGATCTGGAGCATAAAAAACTCTTTTACGATAGTAAGACCATTCTGCAGGAGCGGATACAGGCGGGTCATGAGGAAAAGCTGCACTATGAACTTATAAGGGAAGAGGGGCCGGACCACAGGAAACTTTTTATCGTGCAGGCCATGTTAGGAGACAAAGTGATCGGCGAAGGCAGCGGACGCACGAAAAAAGCGGCGGAGCAGGCGGCGGCGTACCATGCCCTGACGGGAATCTGACAGAACAGGATAACATACATGTATTTAAAAAGTATAGAGGTGCAGGGATTTAAATCCTTTGCCAATAAGATCGTATTTGATTTCCACAACGGGATCACAGGGATCGTGGGACCTAACGGGTCAGGAAAGAGCAACGTGGCGGATGCGGTACGCTGGGTGCTGGGAGAGCAGAGGGTCAAACAGCTCAGGGGCGGAAGTATGCAGGACGTTATATTCTCCGGTACGGAGAACCGGAAAGCTTTAAGCTGTGCCTATGTGGCCATTACGCTGGACAACGCGGGGCATCAGCTTCCGGTGTCCTATGAAGAAGTAACGGTGGCGAGAAGGTTATATCGCTCCGGGGAGAGTGAATATCTTTTAAATGGGACGGCCTGCCGTTTAAAGGACGTGCAGGAGCTGTTCTACGATACCGGTATCGGAAAAGAAGGCTACTCCATCATCGGGCAGGGGCAGATCGACCAGATCTTAAGCACCAGGCCGGAAGAATCCAGGGAGCTTTTTGATGAGGCAACCGGTATTGTAAAGTTCAAAAAGAGGAAAAAGACGGCAGAAAAAAAGTTAGAAGACGAAAAACAGAATCTTCTGCGCATCAACGACATACTTTCAGAACTGGAAAAACAGTTGGGGCCTTTGGAACGGCAGGCGGAAAAGGCAAAAGAATATCTGAAAAAAAGGGAATCCTTAAAAGAGATTGAGATTCATATCTTTCTTTTGGAGATGGAGCACATCAAGAAGGAGCTTAAAAATCTCGCAGACTCCCGTAAAATTACCCAGGAAGAGATGGACGAAACTTCAAAAGCGTTCGAGAACACCAGGCTTGCGTATGAGCGAATCGAAAAGGAACTGGAGGGAATTGAAGCCAGGGTCAATGAGGCGAAAGACAAATCTTCTGAAGCGCGTTTAAAAAAGCAGCAGATGAAAGGGCAGGTGGAACTTTTAGAGGAGCAGATCCGCTCTGCGAAGGCCAGCAGCCGGCATTATCAGGAACGGATGGAAAGCATCGAGCGGGAAAAAAAGGAGCGCACAGAGGAAAAGAAATCGGTCCTTTCGGAAAAAGCAGAGCTGGATGTCCGTAGGGCGCAGATGCTGAAAGAACAAAAAGAGGCAGAAGAAGTATTGTCTTCGATCCGCCAGCGGATGCAGGATGACCAGTCCAACATGGAGAACAGCAAAAATGAGATTATCGCCATCTTAAATCAGCGTTCTTCGATCAAAGGAAAGCTTCAGCGCTATGATACGATGACGGAGCAGATCCAGATACGAAAGGCGGAAGTGGATCAAAAGCTCATCCAGATGAAAAGCGCCAGGCTTGACCAGGAGGAGCATCTTAAGCAGCAGCGCCAGGCACTCCTGGAAGTCCGTCAGGAGTTAGGTCAGATGACCGGCAGCCGTCAGGAACTGGAGAACCGGATCAAAGAACTGCAGCAAAAGATTACCATAGGAAGAAAACGCCTGGAGGACGGGCAGACCATTTACCACAGGGAAGCTTCCCGGTTGGAATCCCTTAAGAACCTGGCCGAGCGTTACGACGGATACGGCGGCAGCATCCGCAGAGTCATGGAGCAGAAAGAAAAGACGGGCGGTATCTGCGGCGTGGTGGCAGATCTGATTCAGACGGAGAAAAAATATGAGACTGCCATTGAGACAGCCCTTGGGGGCAGCATCCAGAATGTGGTGACAGAGGATGAAGAAACGGCCAAAAGCCTGATCGGTTTTTTAAAACAGAACCGTTTCGGAAGGGTGACTTTCCTGCCTCTGACGGCGGTAAAGAATCCGCCCCGGTTTAACCAGCCGCAGGCTTTAAATGAGCCGGGCGTTATAGGACTGGCACATACGCTGGTCAGTACCGAAGACCGCTATCTGCGTATTATGGAGCAGCTTTTGGGCAGGGTGGTGGTGGTGGATCAGGTGGATCACGCCATTGCTTTGCAGAGAAAATACCGTTACAGCCTGCGTATTGTGACGCTGGAAGGGGAATCCTTAAATCCGGGCGGTTCCATGACAGGCGGCGCTTTTAAGAACAGCAGCAGCCTTTTAAGCCGCAACCGGGAGATTGAGGAATTAAAAGAAAAGGTAGACCGATGCAGACAGGACATGGAGAAGATCCAAAAAGAGCTGACCGGTATTCAGAATGAAAGAAGCAGATGTTATCTGGAACTGGATGCGGGCGCGGCCAATCTGCAGGCGCTTCGCGTGAAGGAAAATACCGCCAGGATGAGCGTGGAGCAGTTGGAGGAGCAGAATCAGACGGCAGATCAGGATTTTCTTAACCTTCAAAAAGAAAGCGCGGAGCTGGAACGCCAGAAACAGGAGATTCTGGAACTGAAAAAAGAGAATCAGCAGGAGCTTGCGGATTCGGAATCCATGGAAAAAGCGCATGTTGCTTCCGTGGAAGTCTATCAGAAGCGCGTGGAAGAAGAAAGGGAAGAAGAAGTGAAAGCTGCCAGGGTTCTGGAAGACTATCATCTGGACACTGCTTCTCTTGAACAGAAAGATAAGTTTACGACGTCCAGTTTAAACCGGATCGAGGGAGAGATTACAAAACTTTTTCATGAACAGGAAGAACTGGAACAGAGCCGGCAAAGAGCGGAGGCGGATACAAAAGAGCGCGAGGACGGTATTCTGGCTCTTAAAAGAGGCATGGAGGAAGCCGGGGAGGCAATCCGCAGGCTGGAAGAACAGGTGACGGATCTTGGCAGGCAAAAAGAAGAACAGTCGGCTTCTCACAAGAACTTTTTTGCCATGCGGGAGGAACTGTCTTCGCGTAAAAACGATCTGGATAAAGAACTTTTCCGTCTGGACAGCCAGAAAGAAAAGCTGGATGAAACTTCGGAGAATCTGAAGAACCATATGTGGGCAGAATATGAGCTGACTTATAATGCGGTGCTGCCGCTTCGGAAGGAGGAATATACAAGCCTTCCAAAGCTGAAAGAAAGCAGCGCGGAAGTAAAAGAAGAGATCAAAGCGCTGGGCAATGTGAATGTCAACGCCATTGAAGACTATAAAGAGGTGTCTGAGCGCTATACATTTATGGACAGCCAGAGAAATGACCTGATGGAAGCGGAAAAAGCTTTAAAAGAGGTGATCCAGGAGCTGGACAGCGGCATGAAAAAGCAGTTTTCGGAACAATTTGCACTGATCCGGAAAGAATTTGACAAAGCTTTTAAAGAACTGTTCGGCGGCGGAAGAGGTACGCTGGAACTGATTGACGAGGAAGATATACTGGAGACAGGCATTCGCATTATCGCGCAGCCGCCCGGGAAGAAGCTGCAGAATATGATGCAGTTGTCCGGCGGCGAAAAGGCGCTTACCGCCATCTCGCTTTTGTTTGCCATACAGAATTTAAAGCCGTCGCCTTTCTGTCTTCTGGACGAGATTGAGGCGGCGCTGGACGATTCCAACGTGGTGCGTTTCGCAAAATATTTACATAAGCTGACCCAATATACCCAGTTTATCGTCATCACCCACAGGCGGGGGACGATGAATGCGGCAGACCGCCTGTACGGAATCACCATGCAGGAAAAGGGTGTGTCCACCCTTGTGTCTGTCAGCCTGATCGAGAACGATCTGGATAAATAGGAGGTGCCATCATGGCTGAAGAGAAAAAAGGATTTTTCAGGCGCCTGGCAGAGGGATTAAGTAAGACCAGGAATAATATCGTGTCAGGGATAGACGCGATATTCAACGGATTTTCCGATATTGATGATGATTTCTATGACGAGATTGAGGAAATCCTGATTATGGGCGATATCGGGATTAACGCCACAACCAGTATTATAGAAAATCTGAAAAAAAAGGTAAAGGAACAGCATATAAAGAAACCCGACGAATGTAAAGAACTCCTGATTAACAGTATCAGAGAGCAGATGGAAGTAGGCGAGACCGCTTATGATTTTGAACAGCGTACTTCTGTGGTGCTTGTGATCGGGGTCAACGGAGTCGGAAAGACCACTTCCGTAGGCAAACTGGCGGGGAAGCTGAAAGAACAGGGCCGCCGGGTAATTCTTGCGGCGGCGGATACATTCCGGGCAGCGGCAGGAGAGCAGCTTACCGAGTGGGCAAACCGGGCGGGGGTGGAGATTATCGGCGGCAGCGAGGGCGCGGACCCTGCTTCGGTAGTCTATGACGCGGTGTGCGCCGCCAAGGCCCGGAAAGCGGATGTACTTTTGATTGATACAGCCGGAAGACTTCACAATAAAAAGAATCTGATGGAGGAACTCCGCAAGATCAACCGAATTATAGAAAGAGAATATCCCGACGCTTACAGGGAGACAATGGTAGTGTTGGACGGCACCACCGGACAGAACGCTTTGGAGCAGGCGCGCCAGTTCGGCGAAGCGGCGGAGCTTACCGGCATCATTCTGACCAAGCTGGACGGCACGGCCAAGGGCGGGATCGCCGTGGCGATTCAGTCGGAATTAAATGTTCCCGTGAAATACATCGGCGTTGGCGAACACATTGACGACCTGCAGAAATTTGATGCGGACGCATTTGTAAAAGCGCTGTTTTTGACAGAACCAGGAGAATAAAATACATGACAGATTTAAGGAGATACAGATAAAATGATGACTTTGGAAAAATTTGAGGAAGCCTGCGAAGTCGTAAGCAGAGTAACAATAGAGACAAGGCTGATGTACAGCCAGTATTTCAGCGAACAGTCCGGGAATAAAGTGTATTTAAAACCGGAAAATATGCAGAAAACCGGTGCGTTTAAGATCCGCGGCGCTTATTATAAGATCAGCACCCTGACCGATGAAGAACGGGAAAAAGGGCTGATCACCGCTTCCGCAGGCAACCATGCCCAGGGTGTGGCTTACGCGGCGAAAGCGTATGGCTGCAAGGCAGTCATCGTGATGCCTACCACCACGCCCCTGATTAAAGTCAATCACACCAAAGAATACGGAGCCGAAGTGGTCCTTTACGGCAACGACTATGATGAGGCCTGTGCCCATGCCTATGAGCTGGCGAAAGAGCATGGTTATACGTTTATTCATCCCTTTGACGATCTGGATGTGGCGTCCGGCCAGGGAACCATATCCATGGAGATATTCAAAGAACTCCCGCTGGTGGATTATATCCTGGTGCCCATCGGAGGCGGCGGGCTTGCCGCGGGTGTGGCGACGCTGGCGAAACAGCTGAATCCGAAGATCCAGGTCATCGGGGTCGAGCCGGAAGGGGCAAACTGTATGGAGCAGTCCCTCGCCAAAGGGGAGGTGATCTGCCTGGAACACAGCAATACCATTGCCGACGGTACGGCAGTGCGCCAGCCGGGAAAAGACATATTCCCCTATATTCAGAAGAACATCGATCAGGTGATCTCCGTTCCGGATGACGATCTGATTGTGGCGTTTCTGGATATGGTGGAGAACCATAAGATGATCGTGGAAAATTCCGGACTTTTAAGTGTGGCGGCTCTTAAGTATCTGAATGTATCGGGCAAAAAAGTGGTATGTATCTTAAGCGGCGGAAATATGGATATCATTACCATGTCCTCCGTCGTACAGCACGGCCTGATCCAGAGAGACCGGATCTTTACCGTATCCGTCCTTCTGCCGGACAAACCGGGCGAGCTGGTCCATGTGGCTTCCATCATCGCCGGGCAGCAGGGCAATGTGATCCGTCTCGACCACAACCAGTTTGTCAGCACCAACCGTAACGCGGCCGTGGAGCTTAAAATTACGATGGAAGCTTTCGGCACCGAACATAAAGAGCGGATCATCCGCGAACTGAAGAACAACGGCTACCGTCCCAAAATGATCAGGGCAAATATATAGTAGCAGAACTTTAAGAACAGCGAAGTCCATCTAATGCGGATTGCTCTCAGGGCGCAAAGCGACCGGAGAACAATCCAGATGCGGGCATTAGATGGACGGAGCGGAACTTTAAAAGGAGAGTAAACAATGGAAAGCAGAATCGAAAAAACAATCGAAAGGCACAAAAAAGGTTATAATTGCGCACAGGCGGTCGTCTGTACCTATTGTGACCTGCTTGGAATGGACGAGGAAGCGGCGTTTCGCCTGTCGGAAGGGTTCGGTGCGGGTATGGGCGGTATGGAATCCACCTGCGGCGCGCTGTCAGGCGCCGTTATGTTATCCGGCTTAAAGGGCAGCGACGGTAATCTGGAGGCACCTAAGACCAAGGGAAGCACCTACAAACTTTCTAAAGAGATCGTAAAACGTTTCCGGGAAAAATGCGGCGCTACGATCTGTAAAGAACTTAAAGGCGTCGATACAGGTAAACCAAAACATGCGTGTCCGGACTGCATTAAAGACGCGGCAGCCATTGTAGAGGATATGCTGCTCGGAGAAAAGAATGAGTAAATGTAAAACGATTCAGGCTGCCCTTCTGGGTGCAGGGACTGTGGGCGGCGGCGTCTATAAGCTTCTGGAAAGAAGAAAAGACGAGATGCCGGACAAGATCCAGGCAGAGTTAAAGATCAGCAAAGTCCTGGTGAGAAGCCTGGGGAAAAAAAGAGAAGGAATACCCGATGAGATTCTGACCGACGACTGGAACAGCATCTTAAAAGACCCGGACATCAGTATCGTCATAGAACTGATGGGCGGTATCGAGCCCGCCCGCACCCGTATCCTTGAAGCACTTGCTGCCGGCAAACATGTGGTGACCGCCAATAAAGACCTGATGGCGGAACACGGGAAAGAGCTCATGGACATGGCCGGGAAGCATCACTGTGACCTGCAGTTTGAGGCAGCGGTGGGCGGCGGCATTCCGATCATCCGACCCTTAAAAGAATGTCTGGCAGGCAATGATATCACGGAAGTGATGGGCATTGTCAACGGTACGACCAATTATATCCTGACCCGCATGACGGAGGACGGTATGGATTTTGAAGAGGCGCTTAAGAAAGCCCAGGAGCTTGGTTTTGCCGAGTCGGATCCTACCGCGGATATCGAAGGCCTGGACGCAGGGCGCAAAATGGCGATCCTTGCTTCTATTGCTTTTCATTCCCGGGTAACTTTCCAGGATGTGGATGTAAAAGGTATTACGAAGATTACGGCGGCGGATATTCAGTACGCCAAAGAATTTGGTTATACATTAAAGCTTTTAGGCGTTGCGAGAAATACGAATCACGAGATGGAAGTGGGGGTATTTCCCATGATGATCCCGTCCACTCACCCGCTGGCGAAAGTCAATGATTCTTTTAACGCGGTCTTTGTCCACGGAGATGCGGTGGATGACGCCATGTTCCAGGGGCGGGGCGCGGGAGAGTTTCCCACGGCCAGCGCAGTCGTCGGCGACGTGATCGCTACGGCCCGGAATATGCAGTACGGCTGCTGCGGACGGATCGGGTGCAGTTGTTATAAAGATCTTCCCATGAAGTCGGTGGGAGAATCAAAGCACAGATATTTCCTGCGCCTTCTGGTGGAAGACAGACCCGGCATACTGGCGGGAATCGCGGGCGTGCTGGGAAATAACAGCGTAGGTATCAATCAGGTGATCCAGAAAGTCTCTGTGGACGGTGTGGCCGAGCTGGTGATCATTACGGACAAAGTAGAAAAACGCCATCTGCATGATGCGCTTATGATTTTTGGCGAAATGTCCATGATCCGTCAGATCGCGTCGGTGATCCGGGTGTATTCGCAAAAATAATTTTTGAGAAGAAAAGCTGGGTACAACTTCCTGCCTAACCCGCGTGTAAGATGGGTATACTGCTATTGTGTAACTCAGAAAGGAGAGTGCCAATGGAAATCAGGAAGATTACCGGAGACAATTTTCAGACTGAAGTAACAGAGGCAGATCGGCCGGTGCTGCTGGAATTTTACGCAGACTGGTGTACTCCTTGTAAGGCACAGCTTCCGGTTCTGATGCAGGCGGCAGAAGAGGCGTGTGATGTGAAATTCTGCAAGATCAATATCGACGAGGACCCGCAGCTTGCCGAACGGTTCGGTGTGACCCACGTCCCGACCATGCTTGTGATGAACAAAGAAAAAGTTTTCAGGACGATCAGAGGATTTCATCCGCTGGAGGAGATCCTGACATATCTGGAAATGTAAAAAGACGAAAAGAAACTCCCGCAGGACTGACTGGTCTTACGGGAGTTTCTGTTATTTTTATTCGTCTGCTTCCAGTGTGGGAAAGAAGCCTGTCAGGTCGTCGTTTTCCATCAGGCCTTTTTCTACCCAGAAACCTGCGGCCATCTGAGCAATATCTTTTACATTATCTTCGGTGCTCAGATCATTGAAGGCAGCATTTTCTTCTCTTCCATAGAAAGTGATGCCGGAACATTCGGCTTTTACATCTTCTACTTCCAGATCAAGTCCTTTAGCCATGATTGCGCATCCTTCATCGAAATTTTCATTCAGATAATCCACTGCCTGATACCAGCATTCCTCTGCAACTTCATAGAAATCAGGATGTTTCCCGGCGAAGGTACTGCTTACGGTAAGCACATCAATGATAGCTTTGGGGTAATCTGCGGAGGATACCAGGATATGTCCGCCTTCCCGTTCACCGCAATTGCCAAGCGCCGGTTCCCAGGTAATGGCGGCGTCTACCTGTCCTGCGATGAAAGCCTGTCCCGCTTCGTCATTTCCCATTTCCACAATATTGATCTGGTCTTCTGTAATATTGCTGTCCGCCAGTACCTGCAGGAAGAAAAAATAGGAAGTGGCGGATTTATCCAGAGCGACTGTTTTTCCGGCCAGATCATCTACGCTTTGTATATCCGCTGTGGCTACCAGGCCGTCGCCGCCTGTGGAACAGTCCATCGTACATACATACTGCTCCGGAGCGCCTGCGCCGTACTGGATGATGTCACGGTCCATAACCTGACCCAGCATCTGGATACTGTCGGATACAAAGGCAGCTCCGTAAGTAGATTCGTCTTCCATGATGATGATGTCACAGTCGTACCCCTTTTCCGCGAAATAACCGTTTTCTTTGGCGATAAACAGAGGCGCGTAGCCTGCCCAGGTACAAAAAGCAGCTTTGAAGGGGATCAGGTCGCCTTCCGGGTCTGCTGATTCGGCACCGTCAGAAGGGGCGGGAGCGGACGCTTCCTCAGAGGCAGAAGATTTACTGCATCCTGTAAGAGAGGTTCCCAGAAGGGATATAATCAGTAATGTAACAAATAATTTTTTCATTGATGATTCTCCTGACTAAAATTTTGATTTTGTTTTCAGCGGCCCAGCGCCGCGTCCTGGCTTTCCTGCCACAGCATTTCCATGATTCTGGCTTTCAGCCTGAGAAATTCCGGGTCGGTCAGAATGCTGTGGTTGCGTTCCCCCGACAGTTTCACCGGGAGTACTTCCCGGATTGTACCCGGCCTGCGGCTCATCACATAGATCCGGCTGCCCAGAAGGATGGCTTCGTCAATATCGTGGGTGATAAAGAGTACGGTTGTCTTCATCTTCCGGCTTACATCGGCCAGAAGCTCCTGCATGACCACGCGGGTCTGGGCATCCAGCGCGCCAAAGGGTTCGTCCATTAAAAGAACTTTCGGATCCGCCGCCAGCGTACGGGCGATAGCCACTCTTTGCTTCATGCCGCCGGAAAGCTGACCGGGAAGCGCCTGCGCAAATCCTTTCAGGCCTACCAGATCAATCATTTCAAGCGCTTTTTCCTGACGTTCTTTTGCAGGAACTTTCTGCATTTTCATGCCGAATTCCACATTTTTCTGCACATTCAGCCAGGGGAACAGACTGTAACCCTGGAATACCATGCCCCGGTCCGCACCCGGTTCTGTGACGGTCCTGCCGTCTATGGTCACAGTTCCTTCCGTGGTTTCTTCCAGACCGCCGATGATATTGAGCAGCGTGGATTTCCCGCAGCCGGAAGGCCCTACGATTACGACAAATTCCGATTCTGCCACTTCCAGGCTGATATCGGAAAGGGCGGTTACTTCCCGGCCTTTTCTCCCTTTTTTCTCAAATATCTTGCTTAAATGTTCTACTTTTAATTTTGCTTCAGCCATCAGGAATCACCCAGCCTCTCATGCCATGGTACGACCAGCCTGGTAAGGATGCGCATCAGAAGATCCGTTACAAGACCGATGACGCCGATCATAATCAGGCCGCCGAAGATCACATCCGTCGCCATAAATCGCTGGGATTTCAGGATCGTATATCCAAGACCGCTGCCGGCCGCCACCATTTCAGCTACCACAAGATAGGTCCAGGCCCATCCGATCGTCAGCCGGAAATCATCCATAAAGCCCGGAAGGGAGGCTGGAAAGATGACCTGAGTATAGATCTGCCATTTGCCTGCACCCAGCGTGCGCGCCGCGTTCAGCATATTTTTATCCACGGCAGATACGGTGTCGGCGATCATAAGTACAAGCTGAAAGAAAGTTCCAAGCCAGATGATCACATACTTCGGCGTTTCATCTACTCCCAGATATAGAATTGTCAGCGGAACCAGAGCCACAACCGGCAGATACCGGACAAATTCGATGATCGGCTGAAACAGGGCACGAAATCTTCCGGAGCGTGCCATCAGCATACCGCATGGAAGCGCGGCCACTGCGGACCAGAGCCACCCGATCATAACCCTTTTGACAGAAATAAAACAGTCTGCCCACAAAGAGCCGTCCTTTGCTGTTTTCATAAGTGCCTGGAATACTTCCGTAGGGGAAGGTACAAACAACTTGCTGACCAGCCCTCCATATGTAACAGCGCACCAGAGCGCAATAATCGCAAAAAAGGAGATGACTGTCAGATACTGGAAAGAATCCGACGACCTTTTCTTTTTTTTCTCCACAGCTGTCAACCGCCTTTCTTCTGTGCTAATATGATAACACGCTAAAGTGATAAACCATGTATGAGTATAGCATAAGAAGTAAGATGTGTAAACACTTTTTTCGCATGGATGCGTCGGTTTAGGGTTGTTTCACGAAGAAA
>DKVI01000089.1:0-208 GCA_002491115.1 Lachnospiraceae bacterium UBA7182
CCCATCCGTCATTGCCGCATACAGCTTCTGCACATCACGGAATTTCTGGACGGGAACCACTGCGCCGTCTGCACCGTATGGCAGCGCGATCTTAGTGGAGTCACGCTCTGTAAGCTGCTCCGGCAGGATCACCTGCCGCCCACCGTAAATATAGTAATTAAAAATATCGGCAAACACGCCTGCGTCTTTTACATAATCCTTTGTGATC
>DKVI01000089.1:542-15648 GCA_002491115.1 Lachnospiraceae bacterium UBA7182
GTTTCTGCCATGGTTCCATTATACAAAAGCATCTGCTTTTTTTCAAGCATATCTGAGACGCTTCGATAACGTTCAGAGGGGTCAGATTTATGACCACTGTGGCCACTTGTAACAGTCGCTCCCGTGCTGCCCTGGCACAGCCCCAAAGCCAAACAAGGGATTCCAGCAACGCCTGACGTGCCGGAATCCCTTGTTTTCAGCGGTTTTCATTCTGTCCCTTCCAGTTCACAGACCATATCATCCAACTGGATATAATATTTCATCCATCCAATGATTTCCTTATAGAGGGACATGATCCTTGCGTTAAAATTGTCCAATACGCCTTTCAGAGCCATATCTTCCATCTGTATCATCTGATCCTCTAATGTTTCCAGATGATGAAATCCCCTTGACTGCCACATAACAGGAAGCGCAGATGATGTCCAGACCACCGCAGGCGAGGCAAAACCGGTCCTTTGACATTTCCTGCGCCTCCTGCTACAAAGCCTGTATTAAGCCGGAATATGTACCGGGACTGCTCCAAAAGATATCTGATTCACGTTCAGATATTAATTTTTCCGCCGCGTTTTACTGTCCCATACTCCATAAAAGCAATTTCCTTATCATTGGCATCGACAATGATCAGCATGGTCGTCGTATCATAGCCTTCTTTTTTCAGCATCTCAACATCCACTTTGATGACTGGATCTCCGGCCTTTACCACATCACCGGCTTTTACTAACGGAGTAAATCCCTTTCCGTTCAGTGCGACCGTATCAATACCGATATGTACCAGAAGTTCCACTCCATCCGAACGGCTGATTCCGAATGCATGACCGGTGTCCGCCAAAATACCGACCGTCCCGGAAGAAGGAGCCGCTACTACATTTCCGTGCAGTTCAAATGCAACGCCGTCTCCCATCATTTTGGAAGCAAATGTCTGATCATTTACGGTCTCGATCGGGATCATATCACCGTCTGCGACTGCCACGATCAAATCGTCTGCAGCAGAAGCATCTGAAGCGGAAACAGGATCGTCAGATAACGCAGCTGCGGCATTTTCCTCTTCAAAGCCAAGAATATAAGCGACAACAGCCGCTACAACGACTGCCGCTGCCATAGAGATAGCGGCCGCCAGTATCGTCTCCTGGAAGATGGGCAGGGCCAGTACCGTGGAATAACCCATCATATAGACACGGGCGCCCATCAATGCGCACAGAATACCGCCTGCTGCTCCGCCTGCCATCACCCCGATCATGGGCTTTTTTCGCGGCAGATTAATACCATAGACCGCAGGCTCTGTCACTCCCGCAACAATACAGCCGAAAGCGATACCAAGCGCCTCCGAACGGAATGTGCTGTCTTTGGTACGCAAAGCAACGCCGATGCAGGCTCCGCCTTCCGCCATATTGTGGAGGATCAGCGCAGGACGAAAAATCGAATCATATCCTGGCTCCACAAGGGATTGTGTCATAAATGGTACAATCGCCGTATGCATGCCGCACATAACCATCCAGGGAAGGCAGGCAGCCAGAGCGCCGACCGCGATAAATCCCACATGATCGCCCAGAAAAACGAATACGGTAGCCAGATACTCACCGATAAACCCTCCCAAAGGCGCCAGGACAATATATCCTGCAATTCCGGTTACCGTGACTGTACATAACCCGACCAGCAAAGATTTGAAGATACCTGGAACAATCCTGTTAAAAAACTTTTCCGCATAATAGGCCACGAATGCGATCAGCAATGCCGGAAGCAGGGAGCCTGAATAGGAAGCAAGCCGTACCGGAAGGCCGAACAGCGTAATCGGTTCTCCCGCCGCAACAAACGCCGTAAAATTTCCATGAAGGAGCGCCGCCGCAATGATCATGGAATAAATCGGCGTACCGCCTAATTTGGCAGCCGCTCCATAGGCAACCAGAATCGGCATGAAATAGAAGGGAGCGTCCGCAAGCCCGCTTAACAGTGTATAAGAAGACGTTTCCGCAAAACCCGCATTTACCTGTGTAATCAGAAGCAAAATAACCTTCAGCATTCCTCCTGCCACAAGTCCGGTAATCATAGGAGCTACTGCTCCGGAAACATATCCAAGAACAGCCAGTCCTGCCGTCTTTGGAGTGAGAGGCTCTTTCTTCTTATCCTGATTTTCATCTGTTGCAGCTCCGGCATTCAGGTGGAAATCCTTGATCGCCGCTTCATATACCGGGATCAGATTCTGTCCCAGAATCACCATAAACTGACCGCCGGAGGATATTACGCCCAGTACGCCTTTTATGGATTTGATCGCATCTGCATCTGCCCGGCTCTCATCTTTTAAGATAAAACGGAGACGTGTCATACAGTGCCCCAGAGAACTTACATTTTCAGCGCCGCCTGCCAGACGGACAATGTCTGCCGCCATTTGTCTGTAATCCAGTTTCTGTGCCATCTTTCTTTCCTCCTTTACATCCAGAGGCTTTCGCCATGTGTCGCGATCACTTCGGCCATCCAGTCATATGACTTTTTCTTTTTCCTCTCTAACGTACCATTGCCTTTATCATCCATATCAACATAGATAAACCCATACCGTTTTTTCATTTCACCAGTACTTAAGGAAACCAGATCCATCGGTCCCCACATGGTATACCCAAGACAGTCCACTCCGTCTTCGTTGATGGCTCTCATCATTTCCTTTAAATGATCCCGCAGATATGCGATCCGGTAATCGTCCTGAATTCTTCCGTCCTCCTCTATGGTGTCAACGGCCCCAAGGCCATTTTCCACAATAAACAAAGGTTTCTGATACCGGTCATAAAGTTCGTTCATGACGAATCTCAGGCCAAGGGGATCTACCGGCCATCCCCAGGGTGTGACCTGCAAATAAGGATTCGGATCACCGCTGATGACGTTGCTTACCGTATCAACAGAGATCACATTGGAGCGGTAATAACTGAAGCTTATGTAATCCAGCGTTCCGTTCTTCAGGATATCCGCATCTTCCGGTTCCGTATGCAGCGTAACCTTACGGCGGTTAAAAATATCTTTTGTATAGGAAGGGTAGCAGCCGCGGGCCATTACATCCATAAAGAAATAGGTTTCTCTTCTCTTCTGCATATGCCGAAAAACATCTTCCGGACGGCAGGTGGCCGGATAAAGGGCGCTGGCAGCATACATGGCTCCGAACATGGAGCCCGGCATCATCTCATGTCCCAGTTTTACCGCTTTTGCACTTGCCAGGAACATATGATGAACAGCATTGTAATGGGTCTGATTGTCACATTTATGAGTACCGCATGCCGCGTATCCACGGACGGCATTGATTTCATTAAAAGTAAGCCAGTAACGGCACCTGGTTCCGAAGCGCTCAAACAGTGTCCGGCAGTATTTTATATAACAGTCTATGGTATGACGGCTGGACCATCCGTCATATGTTTCTGCCAGATAAACCGGAAGTTCATCATGATGAATTGTAATCAACGGTTCCATGTGATACTTTTGCAGTTCATCCATCAGATCCTCATAGAATTTAAGCCCGGCCTCATTGGGCTTATCTTCCTCCCCGGTGGGAAAGATTCTGCTCCAGCAGACAGAAAAACGATATACGCGAAATCCCATACCCGCCATCAGCGCAATGTCTTCCTTCCAGCGGTGGTAATGGTCCACAGCCTTATGACTGGGATAATAGCTACCGTCCAGAAAACACGGCACCGCATGGTCCGGCAGATCTTCCGGATCAAAAAAACTACTTCTGGCTCTGCCCGTCGTCCCGTCCGGTAGCCGGTAAGTGATCGCTCTTGGCTCTTGTACGGAACCGTCTGTTTCGTAATCATGAGTAGAGAGGCCTCTGCCGTCTTCCTGATAACCTCCCTCTACCTGAAAGGAAGCCGTAGCGCCGCCCCACAAAAATGAATCTGATACTCTCATTGGGAAATCTCCTCCTGTACTGTAATATAATTTTGATAAATAAACGGTACCATAAAAACACATGAAAACTGATTATTTTCTTTTTTGGAAACATTCCTCTGAGATCGCAGGCAAAAAAGCTGCTTTTTGAGGATACCTTCCCCAAAAAACAGCTTTTCTGAATTGAAATTTGGAAACTGTCTTTTATCGCATGACCGTTAAAATCAGGTCTGCCTGTTTTTTACATAAGTTCTGTACTGGTAGGCGATAATATCGGTCAGCACCCCATATACGATCCGGTGGGTACAAAGGCTTCTTGATTTCTGGTAACAAATACAGTAAGCGATCCGTGGGTCCTCCTTCAGTGCGGGATTTGAGGTAATGGCCACAATTTTAGCTTTTGTATGGTCAAAAACATGTTTATTCGCAAAATCACCAATCTGATCATACCGGTCAAGATACATGCCGGAGTCCGTGAAAATGATGATCAGCGTATCTTCCTTTGCATTCAGGATATAGCGTTCCTGCTTTAAATCGTTTTGATTTGTGACAATGAATTTTTTATTATAAGCCAGCTTTGCCTGCAGATCCAGAGCCGCCGTTTCAGAAAATAACAATCCGAACGCCGCAACATTCTGATAATCGGCAAGATCGGCAGCCAACTGGTTTACTCTGGACCAGTCCAGGTTCATGTAGGAAGCGCTGATATCCTGGTGCAGCGTCAGGATAAAAGAATCCATGGAATTTTGTTCAATATACTTCATCACATCATTTACATAGTTTGTATTGTAATGATATTTGTTTTCCTGGAAAATGGAAGCATACTTGAAATCAGCAAGGTCTTCATACCCGATAAACCGGATAAATTTGGATATGGTAGATTTGGAAACACTGCACAAATCTGCCAGCTCCTGAATAGACATGTCATTCAATTCCTCACAATGCTGCAGCATAAGCAGCGCTATATGATAGTAAGTGGAATCTGACGATTCCTCATTCAATATAATCAGCAGGCGGTTATAAAGCATTCCCATAGGTGTACTTCCCTCCAAATTTCTATTTTTAATGAAGCCGGTATTTTCATCCGCACCTGTTTCATGCGCATTGATGTTCCGCCATTCCTTCCTAATGCAGCGCCTGACAGAACACCCGTATGCTCTTATCAATATCCTCCCGCGTCGTTGCGTGAGAACAGATACTGACACGGATAACGCTTTCTCCTTTCCATTTGCTTCCGCTGCACCAGCAAATGCCGCTGTTCTGAATTTCATGCAGTACATGCTCTGTTTTCCGTTCCGTTTCACACCGAACCATAAATTGATTAAAGAAAACGGGATTTACCAGTTCAAAACCTGCCTTCTGCAATCCTGCTGCAAAATGCTCCGCATGGCCGCACAGCGTATCAATCAGTTGTTCCACTCCTTTTGCTCCCAGAGACTTCAATACCGCCCACAGCGGAACGGCTCTGGCCCTGCGGGACATTTCCGTAGTATACAACATTCCGTCACGGCTTTCACCGTACTGAATATAAGCTCCGCTTGCCTGTAAAGCCGCCGTAAATTCATCTCTGTGGCGGCATAACACAATTCCGCAGTCATATCCTGCATTTAATGTTTTATGCGCATCCGTTGACCAGGAATCTGCTTTTTCCATTCCCTTCACAAGATAACGATACTTTTTTGAGGCGGCGGCCCAGAGACCAAAGGCGCCGTCAATATGTACCCATGCGCCACGCTCTTTTGCCAGATCGCATAATTTGTCAATGGGATCATAACTGCCCCCGTTTACATTTCCCGCCTGTAAAATCAGGAGCGTATGGTTGTCAAGTTCAGGGACATTTTCTATTTTCATCCGCCCAAATTCGTCTGTCGGAACAATCTCTGTCTCTGCCTTTCCAAAACCCAGAACCGAAAGAGCTGCTTTCACCGACGAATGCGCATCAGCGCCAACTACAATACGGATTGCCGGAGCATTCCGCAGGCCGTTTTCTGCAAGGTCGTATCCCTGCCTTTTTAACAAAGTATTCCGCGCCGCCGCCAATGCACAGATAATCGCATTGGACGAACCGGTTACAAGTCCCATTGCCGTTCCCTTTTCCAGGCCGAATAACTCCGTTATCCAACCTTCACATACGCTTTCTATTTGTGCTGTAACAGGAGACATGACCGAAAGGGCGCCATTCTGATTCCATGTATCAGCCAGCCATTCTGCAGCATGGGCAACCGGTAATAAGCCTCCATTGACAAATCCAAAATTTCCTTGTCCGGACAGGGCGAACGCCCGTCAATGCGATGAATATACTCTAACGAATGCTGCTTTGCTTTTTCCAGTAAAATATCATAGTGATTTAAATTTCTACCTCCTCACGAACCGCTTTTGCATTCAATGTCACTCTTTTTTACATCAGTTTAATACACAAAAAGAAAGCACACAAGCCTAAATTTCTATTGCCCGCAAAGCCAGGACGGATAGCTCTGTTCAACAACGCATCACAGGCCGACTGACTGAAGTCCTAAGCCTTCATCCTCCTTGACCAGCCTTTTACAGCCAATGGCATGCACAGAATACCGATCAGGACAGGAACTGTGATCAGCAGATTGGGAGACCAGATAAACCTCCCCAGGATATGAAAGGTATTGGTCCTGAAAATATCTGTGGAACTGCCCACCAACGGTATCAAATCCAATGCTCTTTGCAGCCCATAGGGCAGGTATCCGGAAAACATCATCGGTCCATACACAACAGCCAGACTCAACAACAACGCAGGCACATTATTTTTTACGGCAGCCGATATCAGCATAACAATCCCCGCAAATCCGATTGCGCCAAGCAGCGCAAAAGCATATTCATACATTTCCGCCTGCAGCATATTCATGGGGGCGACGGCAATCGGCTTAATATTTTGAATTGGCATATCCCATCCGGCAGTTCCCATAAAGAATAACTGCGCCACAATACTTGAAACGGCAAGCAATGCGAATAATTCCACTGTAAATGCTAATCCGGTAAGGATTTTTGCAAAAGCAACCCTTCCCCAGCCGTTTCTGGTAGACAGCACCAAAGCACTTGTGTTATCATGCCATTCCCCCGCAAATAAAGGTGACAGAATAACGGCAAGGAACAATGCCATCACAGCCCCCATATCAGCAACCATACTTCCAAGGAGCTGTGACCAGCCTTCCACCCATGTATACCGGAATGGCTTTTCTACCTTTCGCTCCATCTGATGCAGGTACTCTTTTTCAGCCCCCGTCTGACCGCTGACCTCCAGAAATTCGTCAATCGCCTGCTGCCTTCTTTCATAAAACCCTGTCAGCCTGGACGGATCAACATAGCATATCATTGTTTTATAATTGCCGGGGTCCCGAAGTTCCGGATACAGCATTCCAAGCCAGCTGTTTACCGTCTGCCAATCCGTATTTTCCAGTTCCCTGTCCATGCCGGCAGACTCCATCCGCTGGTAATCACTCACTAACTGCTGCAATGTTTCATCCGTCAGTTCCCCGCCAAAGGAAAGCGAATATTGCTGACTGTCCCGTATTACCGTATACCCGTCAAAGTTATTGCCAAAAGCACTTGTATAATCGTCTGAGCTGCCAAAACCGAACCATTGGAAGGAAAGTATGCCTCCAAAAATTACCGTATATACAAAACATAGCAGAACACTTATTTTAACAATTCTTTTTCGCCATAACTTTTTATGTTCCATCCAAAACAATTCCATCCTACCGTACTCCTTTCTCTGTCCCGAAATAATATAAGTAAAGATCTTCCAATGTAGCTTCACAGGGAACCGCCCGTTCGCCAGGCTTATGGTCTGAAATAATGCGTAGTATGGTTTCTTTTCCTTCATGCTTTAAATTAGCAACCGTCGCTTTTGCCTGCCACTTTCCGGACTCTTCCGAAGATACGGAAACTTCCCACACTTTTCCCCTGGCTTTCTCCGTCAGTTCAGGAACCGTACCCTGTAAAACAAATTTCCCTTTCTTCATCAGCAACACTTCATCTGCGATCGCCTCTATATCCGATACAATATGTGTGGAAAGGATTACAATTTTATCCCCCGCATATTCTGAAATCAGATTGCGGAAGCGGACGCGCTCTTTCGGATCCAGTCCCGCGGTCGGTTCATCAAGAATCAAAACCTTCGGATTGTTAAGCAAGGCCTGCGCGATTCCCACTCTCTGCTTCATCCCTCCTGAAAATGTTTTTATTTTCCTGCCCGCTGTCTGGCTCAAATCGACTGTCTCCAGCAATTCTGCCGCTCGTTTTCCCGCAATATTCTTTGGTATTCCTTTAAGTGCCGCGATATACAATAAAAACTCTTTGGCACTATAGTTCGGGTAATATCCAAAATCCTGCGGTAAATATCCCAATATATTCCGGTAATCCGCCCCCATCAGGCTTACTTCTTTCCCATCCAGCAATACCTCCCCTGACGTTGGTTCCAAAATAGCACACAACATACGCATCAATGTTGTCTTGCCTGCGCCATTCGCTCCCAGAAGTCCGTATACCCCTGGCCGTAAAACCGCACTGACCTGGTCTACCGCAATTTTCCTGCCATACCGTTTTGTTAAACGGTCAAGTGATAATTCCATACATTTTCCCTTCCCTTCTCATTATTGCAATATAATAAATCTCACTTATAAAAAATGATGTAAATATCAGGAAAGCAGTTACCCACAGTCCTATTGCCGATGCTTCATATAACCATGGTAATACTCTTGCCGACAATCCGAAACAGACGCAACAGCCAAACATGAAAACCACACCTGCCTGCAGGCTTTCCCGCTTTTGCAGGCGGAGCAAACGCAGCAGTGTCACCATGCATACCAGGTATGGAACCAGACAGTACAGCACCAGCTGTCCAATCGTTTTACCAGAGTTCTGTAAACAAACCTCCAGGCATAAAAGAATGGTAATACTTACCAGGTTGGCCGCCCCGGCCAGGACTAATCTCGCCAGCACGATCTGGGCGTTTGAAGCCCTTGTTACCGCCTCAATCTCACTCATTCCATAATACTGGCTTTTAAAGACCGCCGGCACGACCGCCAGCACAAACAACGGCATCAGCATCGGTATGTTTCCTGGAGTATCCGCAATACCGACGATCAACAGGCAGACAATAAACAGCACCGCCGCCTGTAATCCGAATATTGTAATGCTCTCAAACCGGAATGCGTCTGACAGATATTGAAAGAAACCCGTCCTCGGCTCTGACTGAAAGATTCCCTGTTCCCGCATGATTTTTGTGCAGAGCTTTATCGTTTCTTCTAATTTCTCAGGCCGCACTTCCTTCCCTAATGATTGCCGCAAATGGCTCTCCCAATCTTTATCTTTCATTCTCCCTCTCCTTTCTCATAATTTTAAGGGCATTGCGGACTCTGCTTTGGGCTGTCCGCATATTGCACCCCGCCACTCTCGCAATTTCCCTGTATGTAAGCTGTGCCCCAAAACGCAGGATAACCGCCTCCCTTTGTTCGGATGGCAAAAAATTCAGAAAATAATCAACCTCTGCTTTATTCTCCAGCCGCATAATCTCATCACACTCATTCCCTGTGCTCTCATTCTCTTCTAACGGATAAAGCGGAATCCTCCTGCTTTCGTCAATACATAAATGATTTGCAATTGCATACAGCCATGCTTTGAATTTCTTTTTTCCCGTGTATTCAGACAGGTTTTTAAACAGCTTCAAAAATGTTTCCTGCGTCAGATCTTCCGCCTTTTCCGGGCCTGGGCAGTGCCACCTGCAATAACGTAAAATAGACGTATAATACCGTTTTATCAGTTCTTCTGCCGCTTCTTCATTCCCAAGCCGTATCTGTTCCACCAGTTCATCGTCACACAATACGCATCCGGCTCCTTCCTGTTAAACATCCACATCTATAATAACGAATCATGCGTTTGAAATGATCAAAAGATTTCTTAATTTTTTGCATAAAAAAACAAAGCGGCAGAATATAATTGCCATTCCGCCGCTTTATTCAGCCCTTCACTTGCTTTCTTTATTCGTTATTTTCACTGAATGTACCTGACCATTTTCACCACAAAATACAAAACGCCCTATTCCACCGTTTCGATAGAATCCACGATACTCATCCTGCCAATTTTCCCCAGCGGGACGCAGGTGGCAGCCAGGCAGGCCGCAATCGCCGACAATGCCGCCCCGGCTACAGACGCCACAGGGACAACGGTCAGCCTCAGAACATCCGTCCCCGCTGCTTCTATAAAAATTATGCAGACATACCCGGCTATGCCGCCAATCACTGCGGCAATTATGCCTATATAGGCCCCTTCCCACAGAAACACTTTGTACAGGCTCCTCATATCCATGCCGATGGCGCGCTGCATGCCGATTTCCGCAATGCGGGTATGGATATTCGTGTAAACCGTGTTGATGATGTTCAAAAGTCCGATCAGCCCGACAAACAGGATCAGTCCCCATGCCAGCAGCCGTATCTGCTCAAAGCTTTCCGCCATCTGGCGGTCAGCCTGCTCATAGGATATCGCCGTGCAGCCTGGAATCCGTCCGCAGAAAGCATCCAGCATTTCGTCAAACGCCGCCCTGTCGGCATCGGGCTGCAGAACCGGGCGCAGCTCCGCATAGGCGGCTGCCCCTGTGAGCTGCGGATACAGTCTGTCGCTGACAAGCACCTGGACGCCGTTTATGAATCCACCATTCCCTACACTGAAATATCCGTCATACCCGCCAGTGGACAACAGGACCGGAAGCGTTTTCCCTTCAATATGGACGGTACTTCCCTCTTCAATATAAGTGGTTCCTGTCTCCACCCCTTCCACCTGCATCGGGATGGGATTGCGGATCACACACCCTTCACCGGACTTTAAGCGCTCCATCTGCTCCGGCGTCAGCTTCCCGTCAAATTCGTAATCCATCCAGCAGTCATTAAAGCCGAAAATCTGGAATGTCTCACCCATTCCCAAAACAATATCCGTCTCTATTCCTTCCGGCCGATTCTGTGCATCCAGCTCATATAAAGAAAACTGCTGTGCCGCCACATCGGACACCTGCCCGTTCTCCTTCAGATCTGCAAGCTCTGCAGGGGAAATACCGCCCTGCATGTTCACAACAGAATAATCCCCCAGATGCTCCGGCATGGACGCGGAAACATCCAGCAGAGAGGTGAATCCCTGCAAGGCAATGAAAACGGTGATGCTCATCACCAGTGACAGGATGGTGACAACAGTCCGTCCCGGGCTGCGACGCAGGTTCAATCGGGCATAGTATGCCTCAAAGCAGTGTATCTTCTTCGTTTTCCGCATCCTTCGCCTGATTTTTGTACGCCTGCCTGCCATGGCAGCCGTCGGCGACACCCCGGCGGCATAGCGGGCAGCAGGGACTGCCGCAGCCAGTGCGAACAGCAGCGTAATGGCAGCACTCGCCAGCAGGAAACTGCCTTTCCCGGAACTGTTCTCCGCAATCAGACGGCCAAGCTCCCCTGCATCCCGCACCATAAAGATCTCCGGGGACAGCAGACCGGTAGCCGCGGTAAGGATGCCTTTGGATGATAAGACGCCCAGCAGAAGCCCCACGGGAATGCCGGCCGCGCACAGCAGAAGCACCTGGAATGTCACGAGGAAGTAGAGCTGTCCTTTTTCCCCGCCGATGGCCCGGAGTACGCCGTACTGCCCTATCCTTCGGGAAACCGCAATCTTTAAAATATTATAGATCACCAGCCCTGCCGCCAAAAGCAGCAATGCGCCCACCAGAATCCCGGACGCCAGCATAAAAGAAAATCCCTGTCCGGAAAGTTCCGTATCAGCCTTATCCACATCATAACGGATTCCCAGAGCCTCCAGGTACAGCACATTGTACATCGTATCCAGCTCATGGACGGACAACCCTTCAATCAGATCATCCATAGTATCCTGAAAGCCCCCTTTATCGGAAGTACGGATATCTACATTATAATAAAAATAGCTTTCCGGCAAAAGCGCCTCTGCCGTTCCCTGCCCGGCAATGCCGGAAACACTGCCGCCTGTATAGTTCAGATAGCTGCTCTCCAGGATTCCCACCAGCACGAACCCTGCCTGATAATCGTATGAACTGATTTCCAGGCCATGCCGCAGGGATTTTGAAAGGGACAAGGAAAGGTTATCCCCCAGTCCGCCCTCAAATCCCAAAGACTGCAGCACATCCTCCGGAAGGGCGATCTCCATAGGGGCTTTTGGAAGACGGCCCTCTTTCACCCTGGAAAGGGACGGATAGACAGCAGCCACATCCTCATGGTATTCATTTATCCCTAAAGTAAGGGAGGGATTCAGCTCCGCCGTGCCCAGCATCACATAGGTCCCCACAAAGGAAAGCCTGTCATCCTCCTGCAGGGCAGAGAGACGGGCCTTGTCCATCTGTACGAATGTAGCATAGCGGTCTCCGCCCAGCGCGATCGCCTGCTGCTGCCGCATGGCGGAAAGCACGCCGGCAGACTGGCCAATCACCGCCGTCATCATCGTGGAAAGAATGACTGCCAACAGAATCAAAAGGGAAGTCACCCGCTCTGCCAGCAGTTCCTTCAGCGCCAAAGTACGATAGTCCTTCATCCTTCCGTCACCTCCAGCAGTCTTCCGTCCACGATAGAGAGCCGGCGGCCGGCCATCGACGCCACACGGCTGTCATGGGTAATGACCACAAGCGTCTTCTCCATTTCCCCGCTTACGGATTTTAAAAGCTCCATGACCTCTCCGCCGCTTTTGCTGTCCAGGTTCCCGGTCGGTTCATCCGCAAAGATGATATCCGGCTTCGCAGCCAGGGACCGGGCAATCGCCACACGCTGCTGCTGCCCTCCGGAAAGCTCATGGGGCAAGTGTGAAAGTCTCTCCCGAATGCCAAGCATCTGCGTAAGCCGGTCAAGATACGCCTCATCCGGCTGTTTTTTATCTAAAAGCAGCGGCATAACGATATTCTCCCGCGCCGTCAAGACAGGGAGCAGATGGAACTGCTGGAAGATAAACCCGATACGTCTGCGGCGGAAAGCAGACAGTTCCTTGTCCGTAAAGCTGTAAATATCCCTGCCGTCATAGGCCAGCGTGCCGGACGTGGGTCTGTCCAGCCCCGACAGCAGATGCAGCAGCGTACTTTTTCCGCTCCCGGACGGTCCCATGATGGAGATAAACTCACCCGGCGCGATTTCCATCGAAACCCTGTCCAGCGCAGTCACCTGATTTTCGCCTTTTCCATAGATTTTTGAAAGTTCTTTTGCTTCAATATACATAAAAAAACACTCTCCTGACTGTTATTTTTGAAGAGTGTATCAGATAAATCTCAAGAAACGCTCAAGGTCTGCCGGTTTTTATATAAAACAACCAGGACAACAGCCCTCATCCCGTCCGAAAAGACGCGGTGGCCACCGCACCGCCCTCCGGGCTGTTCCCCAGCCAAAGATCCCCGCCATGCTTCACACACAGAAGCCTGGTGCTGTACAGCCCCATGCCAAAATGTCCCCCGCCCGCTTCCATCCTCCCAAACGGTTTCGGCCCGTCTGCAAGCAGTTTGTCCGGGAAACCGGGGCCGTCATCCGTGACAGTCAGAGACAATTTCTTCTCAGAGAGAGCAAGAACAAGCTCTATTTTTCCCCCTGCAAAACGGGCTGCGTTCCCGGTCAGATTTTCTGCCACGGTCAGAAAAATCCCATGGTCGATCTGCAAAACTCCCATGTCCGGAACAAAAACCCCCGTCTTAAGTGCGGGAGCCAACAGGCGTGCCGTCTCTTCCAGTTCCGTCCGCAGGATGCCGCTGCTTACACTGCTCATCCGTACCGGCATCTGTTCCAGACGCTGGATACTGCTCATGGCCTCCACATACTGCTCAATCCGCCGGGTATAGCTTTCCAGACGTTCCAGAACCTGCCCGTCCGTCGGCTCCTGTCGGAGCAGCTTAATGTTTCCCTTTAAAACAGTGACCGGATTGCGCAGGTCATGAGCAAACGCGGCATTCAGCCGTTTCCGCTCCTCCGCCTGCCGCCATAATTCCCGGTTCGTTTTCAAGAGCTCCAGCCTCATGGTCTCAAAAGCTGTACAGACCTGTCCAAGTTCATCCGTAGATACCGCCGGAATGCTGAAATCAAGGTCATGTACCCGGATATGCTCCGTGCTCTCCATCAGAACAGTAATCGGTTCTTTCAGCTTTATCCTGTAAAACAGGGCGCCTGCCGTCCCCAGGCCAAGCAAGGGTAAGACGATACAGGAGACCAGCTCCAGGCCGGACAGCAGCTCTAATATCTTCTGCTGTTCTGGTGTGGGCTGTTCTAAAACAGTAACCGTCCCGTCAATCGTATAGGTGATACCTCCTGTGGGACAGTTCTCCCTCACCCTGCCGCAGACTGAAAACACCAAAAGCACAAGCAGCAGCGAAAGGAAAACACACGCCGCCGAAAGAAGGAAAAAGGATTTTTTCAGGCCCATATTTTTCAGCCGTTCCATCTGTATCCGCACCCCCATACCGTATCAATATAGCTATGGAGCGTATACGCAGCCAGCTTTACCCGGATTTTTCGGATATGCTCCATGACAGTATCGCTGTTCCCTCCGCCGTCAATGCCCCACACGGCCTCATAGATCCTCTCCCTGTCGAATACTTGTCCCGGATTCAGGGACAACAGTTCCAGGATATCAAACTCCTTTTTGGACAGCAGGATCGGATTCCCCCGAACGGTGAGAGTCCGGGCGGAATAATCCACCGCAAGCTCCCCAAAAAAGCGCACCGTCCCATGGCCCTGCCGGCGCTTTTCCCTGCGCAGGTGGGCTTCCACCCGCGCCGCCAGTTCGTCCAGGTCGAAGGGCTTCACGATATAGTCGTCAGCGCCGGCCTGAAAGCCGATGATCTTGTCTGCGGACTCAATACGAGCCGTCAAAAACAGAATCGGGCAGACGACATGCTCCCGTATGGTCTGGCAGACCGTCAGACCGTCCATTCCGGGCATATTGATGTCCAGCAGAATCAGATCCGGCTGCTCAGCAGCCTTTTTTATTGCCTCCTGCCCGCTGTATGCCGTCAGGATTTCATATTGCGGGGAGAACCATGCCTGCACGGTATCAACAATCCCAGGTTCGTCATCCACAATCAACAGTTTCTGTTTCAATCGCAGTCCTCCTCTCTGCATCCATCGTTACGAGAAGACCACCCGTTATCCAAAACATCACTTAAAACATCATCTCTAAAAAACTTTCCACACTTGGGATATTTACAAAAAACACTTTAATCACAATCATTCACAAAATT
>DKVI01000111.1 GCA_002491115.1 Lachnospiraceae bacterium UBA7182
TAATCTTCTGCATGGAATTCCGTACGCGGATAACTGAGGTACAAAGTATGTGTAAAATGTCCCCTGGTTTAACGCTTTATACCCATGCGCCATGGACCATTCGGCAGTTGTGACAGGTGTTACGTTTTTATCTTTCAGCGAGGCAATTACCATAGCGGCAGAAGCAGGGCCGCATCCGGATGTGCCGATTGTCTTTTTTTCTCCTTTTGCGGAATAATTATGGTTTTTCCAGCGGGAATCAGTCTGTAAATAACTGATCGGTCTGTTCATAGAATTCCCTCCTTTATTTCTCTGACAGTTGCTTCAATCAGTACATGCAGTTGTTCTTCGGTGATGACGGTTTTTCTGGAGTTCAGCATATTGTTCAGAAATGCAGTGACATATGCCTTTTTGTCTTCGCCATGTCCGGTTCCTTCCCAAAGCATTTCTGCTGTTTTAACCGCTAAAGCGGCCCATTCTTTATACTGGTTTAATTTTTCTTTTTCCGTGGTTGCTTTTATATAAGGGATGATAAAATATGTAATGACTGCTCCCAGCACGGGGATAATGGTTTGAATAACCTGAAATAAATGTTCGTTCATATCAATCAGTCTCACTTTCAATCTCTTTGTTTATTTTATCTATGGCTTCATAAATGTTGATTTCGCCGTTTTCGTCAGCGTAATTTTGTAATTCCGCTTCCGTTTCTCTTTGTACCTGTGTAAGAGGCTTTTTCTTTAACATTTTAATCTCTTCTTTAGACAGATCGGTACGATCCGGAAGTGTATCGACAGGTTCGCCGTTTTTCCGCGCTTTTAAGACTTCCTCCATATATAAATGGTAATGCTCTTTACAGCAGGCCATAGATTTCCAGTTTTCAGTGGCGGCGCAGTATCCGCAGCTATAGTAATGTTTTCTGCCGCCGTCTTTCCCTAAGCTGCATTTAGAGTATTTGCAGATTGTATTTGCTTTCATGGTCCTCCTAAGAAAACAGTCCGGGATAAATGTCCCGGACTGTTTATAGATTGAATCTGATTACAGTAATGTGGCGTCATCCTCGTCGAAGACGATGAAATCCCATAAGCGTTTGGTCGCGCTGCTTCCGCACCCGCCGGAAAGGGCTTCAAATTCCATATTCTGTACGGACGGATCGTTGCCAAAGGACAGCTCGAAGTTTCCGGAAGCTTTGGCCTTCGGATAGACGATTTTGGCGTAGTAGCTCCTATCTGTGCAGATATCTTTTGCGAAGCAATCGGCAATTAACATACCGGTGGCGGAGAACTTGTCCTCATCATTGCTGATTTTCCTGGCGTCGGTCACTTCAATATCATAAAATGCGTAGACGATTTCACCTGCCGCAAATACGCCTGTGGGAAGCGTGATCTTCTTGGCAGTGGGATCGTATTTGAAGGTGTCCGCAGTTGCATTGGCTCCGATGGCGTATGGTTTACCAACGGTTCCGTCGCTGTTCCTTTTATAGATATACGGAATTTCATTGCCGACCTCTCCGATGGGTTTGATGGCAACATCCACGCTGACGCCGTCTTTTGTGGTGAACAGGAAGAAATGTTTTGGTACGACGGTGGTCCCTTTGACAACTTCGGAACCTACCTGCATAGCCATGACGCCGTCTACAATAGACCCGTTTGTCGCAGTGATGCGGCTTGCTTTATTTCTGTCGGCGGAACCGATTTTTACGCCGTTTTTACCGGTGGCGTAGACTGTTTCCTGCTCATTGGTCATTGTTGCCTCCTGTAAATCATCTACGACAAACTGGCAGGTGCCGTTGGCAAGATCAAAAAAGCTTAAACGCTCCATATTCTGAATAATATATTTGTTAGAATTAACACTCATTTATTTATCCTCCTTTAAAAGTGTGCATGAAAAAGGACCTACTTATGAAGGTCCGGAATCATGTTTAATATATCTTTGTTTTTCATTTTTGCGGTGTCTATGACACCATGATAGATACCGGACATTACATTGTCCCGTTCTTTGTTGTGTGCAATAAAATAATAAGATTCATACAGAAGACATAATTTCAGATCCATAACGGTAGAATAGTCATATTTGAAATTACAATTATTTACACAATACTTTATCATATTGGACAGTTGTGATTGTTTCCGAACTTTACCAAGCGCGAGATCTTTAAGCAGTTTTTTCTGTTTTCTCCGCATTCTGTCAATGAGAAATTTTTTTGCCATTGCATTTCCTGCATCGTATTCGACTTTCTCACTGATGAAATGCACATATCGTAAATAGGTAACGATTTTTCTGTATACAGCTTCATCGATACGAAACGCGGCATTGTTTTTGTTTTGAAGATATTTACTTCCGTTTTCCGGATTTATACATCTTGTAAATTCTGTGAAATCCAATTTTCCAAACAGGATACAAGTGTATGCAACAGGGACCTGTATAATTGTTTCATAGAATAAATCCCAGTCGGTGATTGCCTGGTAATCTATACCCATATCAAAAAGTTCTACGGCTATGTCGTATGGTTTTCGTGTAAACATATGAAGTGTGCTGAAATACTGGTCTTCTCCGAAATCTCTTATTTCATATACATAGGGATTAAATACGGTTATAAACTGGTTTACCTTATAATTTTCTTTGCCGACAGAGTATTTTAGTTCATCTAAGGGGATCATTTCTTGCCATAACTTCTTTCCTTTCTTTTTTGTGCTGCGCAATTTGTTTGCTGTTTCATTGTTTCGTGTTTTTAGAAATTCTACATTGTAAATCACCTTCTTTCATCTGTTTACCCTTTATGCCGTAAGACAAAAGGGTAAACATGATTCGATATTTTTTTCTTACCAATAGCATCCTTATGATCGGACAAGATTATAAAGGAATTATCGATAAAATCAGGCCTCCAAAGATGTACGGGGGGATTTTTTTTTGGTAAAACGATAATTGTATAGAATGATCTCTCCTTCCGGGTCTTCAATTAAATAAGTATTTATCCTGCTGTATTGTTGCAGTAATTTTGTCAGGACGTCATTCTTATAATTGAATAATATATAAAAAAGTAAATTCTTGATGGGAGCGTTTTTTTGCAGCTCCAGTTGCCACAGGAGACGGTACATGGTATGTTCGCTGATCTTCATTCGGTTTATTTCATATAATAAATCTTCCTTTGCCTGTAGAATCTGAAAGCGCTTATCTTCGGCAGTAAGGCATACATCCTGTGCGATGATCCGGATATAGGAATAAGTATTTTCCGCCATACCGATAATTTTGGCGACCTGCTTTTTTACTACTTTATCCTTGTCATAATTCTGTGGCTTAAAAATATCCGAAAGCGGTAAAAAATTGCTTCCTTTAGATTTAGAGGCGCGGCTCTTTTCTATGCATGTATGTAAAATATCCATACTGGTGTCATATTTTTGATAGCTCCTTCTGTCTGTGTTTTTATAATTTTTTGTATCTGCAATATATCCCAGAAAGAACGGCGTCTTCTTTCGGCCGTCGTCCATGGTTAAGATTTTTTCATATTTTTTCCGTATTTTCTTTAGTTCCGCAGTGGTATCAACGGGGTATTCTTTTTTGGCTTTATCAATTTCAATATTGCTCATGACATCTAACTGGCATACATCATAATAGATTTCCTTAATAGATTCATACTGACTTTCCGCGGATTTGCCGGATTTTGCGATCGTATCCCATAAAAGAGAATTGAGTTCCTGCGACAGATTTACGATCTCTCCGATTTTATTATTACTTGTTTTGTCATCCAAATCCGCTAAATCTTCCGTGGTATAGTGCCTTTTGGATTTGGGCGGGTGAATACTTCGTGTGGGCACCTTGAAGAGACTGTAATTTTTTTCTGCCGCGTTGATCAGTATTTTATTATTTGTAATTAACAGGCTGTCCGAATCGTAGTCTGCACCTGAAAGTCTTTCCAGAATATTCTCGTTGATTGCGTTGATGCAGATAATCGTAGGTGTGAGATTGAAATATTTGTCAATGACCGGGCATGCGATATTATTTGTCAGTAAAATATTTCCGATGGTTACATGAGGACTTCGGCTGCCGAGAATGGTGCTTCCGTATTCATATCGGGTATTGTGTACTGCACCGACAGGTAAAACAGAGGTGCCGTAAAATTTTCCAATGGAATGCAACAGCATTTCATAAGGGTTGCCGAAGAGCGTGGCGTAGGTTCCGTCTAACAGGATATGTCCTTTTTTCATGTTTTTTACATAAGACCTGCACAAATCTTTCTTAAAATCATAATAGATTTTTGTCTGGTTAAAGTCACAGTCGTAATTAAGGAGCTTGAAGACGGTTTCTGTTTTGTCTTTCATGATATTGTCTGTTTCGATCTTATCCGCATCGCCTTCTTTGAATTTCAGGTGATAACGCATAACGTCCACATCGGTATTAAGAAGATCAATATAATGAAGTCCATCCTGCAATACGTTCTGTAGTTCATCTTTCGATAATTGCAGGGTATTCAATAACTGGTAATGGGCCTGTACCATGCGCCCGTTGAAATAATGCGTATCTTTATCATATTTGACAATACCAAAATAAGGGCAGATATGATCGAACCAGTCATTCAGTTTGCCGAATTTAAAGTATTTAATGCTGGACGGGGTCGTTATTATTTTAATGGTTTTTATATCGGTTGCAATGGTCCGGCCCTTGAGCTGTGATATTTTTGTTATATGATTATCCCTGAAAAATTTCTGAATGTTTGTGTTAAAGCAACAGGATTTGAAAAATTTGTTTCGCAGTAAAAGCATTCCTTTGGAAGCATATTTTCCCATTAAAGAAATATCAATTAAAGACTGGCCATCCCAGATAGAATTGGAGATTTCCGTTTCTTTTTCTTCTGTTTTAAGCCAACCGTCCGCGCCTGAGTCAGTACAAACAGTGGTTTCGCAAAAAGTGCTTTTCCAGTCATCTATGATGAGAAAATTTTCGGGCTTAATATCTATGGTATCAATAATACTGCTTGTGGTTAATGATATATATGCTTCAAAAGCGGCAATATCCAAAGGTTCACCGTTTTGTATATCCAGACCGCACTGTTCAAATTTATGCATATCCGCGTATAAGCGCTCGTCAATAAACAGACATTTGCCCACCCGGGAGGAACCACTGGATCTTTTGAATCTGCAATAATGGATTCCGTTGCATATAAAACCGTTCTGATAGCACCATTTTCGCAGCTCTTTGGCCGATTTTACTGTTTTAATCGTTCCTGTTACTTCATATGTACAGGTGTTGTCTTCTTTATTATAAACGCATGAGAAGAAAGACGGGAGGAGAGCAGGATCTACCGGATTACAGAATGGTTCATTTGTTTGAATTGCTGTTAATATTTTGTTCCCGTCCTGGTCAATATCCGTTGCGTAACCGTTTTCCAGGGAATAATCCCTTAAGTTATAACCGTTTCTGACATAAGTGTTTTTGGCTACTTTATTGAACTCTTTTACTGCGTACTTGAAAGTGACATTTATGATTTTGGAAGAATATTCTTTTCCTTTCACGATAAAGGATAAAGCATCTTTTTTTCCATAAACGTGTTTCGCGACTTCACGAAGTTCTATTAAATCTAAACTGTAGTCAAAACTGTTCATATATTTTCTTAAATTGTCTGTTCCGTCTTTTTTGGTGAGATCGTATCCATAAGGTACAGGATTCACAAAATGATTTGCTAAATATAAATCTTTACAGTCAATCGATGGTATATATAAATTCCTCCGGTTATTTGTGATTGTTTTGTGTAAATGTTCCGTCATTGTTTGGCTCCTTTCTTAAACAGGTTCCTTTGTTTTAAGTTCCTGATTATTACTTCTGCATTTGGAATGGATATAATGCTTGATGTACAGGAAACTTTTAGTTATAATGATAAAAGAACAGAAAAAACAAACGGGTTCTGATGCACAGGGACGCCGGGAGGAATGAAAATGACACGTTATTTTAATACAGAAGGAATTTGCAGGCCCAAAGAGCATTACATGGTGCGTCTCGATGACAGACTAAAGATGATCAAGGATCAATATGTGGACAAGGGAAAATATTTTGTCATTAACCGGGGAAGACAGTATGGCAAGACAACGACGCTTCGGGCATTGGCAGAATATTTAAAAGATGATTATATCGTGATTTCCATGGATTTTCAGATGATGAGTACGGCGAACTTTGCGGATGAGCATATATTTTCGGCAAAATTTGCCGGTTTGATAGACCGGATATTTTCGAGGGAAAAATCGCTGTTAGAAGATGTGAATGAGGAAGATTTCCAGACATTGGTAACGATGAAAAACAGAAAAGACCTTACTATGGATGTGATGTTTGAGGGGATAAGCAGGGTATGCGAAACGGCTCAAAAACCGATCGTTCTGATGATCGACGAAGTGGATAATGCCTCCAATTATCAGGTATTTATTGATTTTCTTGCGATGCTTCGCGGGTATTATCTTAACAGGGATTACAGTCCGATCTTCCAGTCAGTGATTTTGGCGGGTGTATATGATATTAAAAATCTGAAACTGAAAATACGTCCGGATGCGGCGCGTCAGTATAATAGCCCATGGAATATTGCGGCCAGTTTTGAGCTGGATATGAGTTTTTCCACTGATCAAATTCGGGTTATGCTAAAGGAATATGAGTCGGATCAGCATATAGGGATGCACACGGGAAGTATTGCAGAGAAGATTTGGCAGTATACATCCGGATATCCTTATCTGGTGTCTGCTATTTGTAAAATCATGGATGAAAACCTGCCCATGCAGAAAGCGTTTGCGGACAGGAGGTATATTTGGACAGAACAGGGAGTGGAAGAAGCGGTTAAAGTCCTCTTAAATAAAAGAATAACCTTATTTGATAGTATGATTAAACATATCCATGAATATCCGGGATTAAAAGAAATGCTGTATATTATGTTGTTTAAAGGAGAGCAGGTGGCATATAACGCAGATAATCATACGATAGAACTGGCTTGTATGTTCGGGTATGTGGTGGAGAATGGAGTGTATATTCAGGTGGCAAACCGTATTTTTGAAACGCGCCTGTATAATCTTTTCCTGTCAGAAGAGGAACTGTCGAACACTATGAGTAAAATAGCAAAACAGGATAAAAGTCAGTTTATTGTGGAAGGAAAGCTGGATATGGAAAATGTGCTTCAGAAATTTGCGGAGCATTTCTCTGATATTTATGGTGAAAATGATACAAAGTTCATAGAGGAGTATGGACGTAAGTTTTTTCTGTTGTATTTAAGGCCAATTATAAATGGCACAGGAAATTATTATATTGAAGCGCAGACCCGGGATGCCGGTCGGACAGATGTGGTTGTGGATTATGCCGGGGAGCAATTTATCATAGAGATGAAAATATGGCGGGGAAATGCCTATAATGAACGTGGAGAAAAGCAGCTTACAGAATATTTGGATTATTTTCACCTGGATAAAGGATATATGCTGAGCTTTAACTTTAATAAGAAAAAAGAGATTGGATTAAAAACAATACGGATAAATGAAAAAGTAATCGTGGAGGCAATTGTATGATAGATTTAATCAAATATCCCCGCACCCCGCACTTGTCCGGTTCGAGACTGCAACCCGGGGATGAGGATTTGAGCCAGATTCCTTTTGAAGATCTAGCGGGAAAGTATCTGGTGGTAGAGGAAAAATGTGACGGAGCCAATTCGGCCATTTCTTTTGGTGCGAATGGAGAATTGTTTTTGCAGAGCAGAGGACATTATCTGACAGGAGGTTACAGGGAGCGCCATTATAATCTATTAAAACAGTGGGCCAATGTTCACAGAGAAGCATTTTACAGTGTGCTGGGATGCAGGTATATTATGTACGGAGAGTGGATGTACGCCAAACACAGTGTTTATTATGATGCTTTGCCTCATTATTTTCTGGAGTTTGATATCCTGGACCGCAAGACCGGGCTGTTTTTGGACACGCCGTCCAGAAGAAAACTGACTTGCCGGATGCCCGTGGTATCGGTTCCGGTGCTGAAAGAAGGGGTATTTACGGATCAGGAGGAATTGCTGGAACTGATCGGCCCGTCCCTGTATATCCGGCCGGGACATATGGAGCGGTTAAGAGAATACTGCGTCCGGGAAAGGCTGGATGCGGACAGGCAGTGTCAAGAGACAGACGCATCCGGTCTGATGGAAGGGCTGTATATCAAAGTAGAGCAGGACGGGTGTGTGACAGAAAGACTGAAATATGTCAGAGCGGCTTTTATGCAGTGTATCCTGGCTTCGGATTCCCATTGGCTGGACCGCCCGATTATACCAAATCAGTTAGAGGATTCCATCGACCAACTCTTTATGCCCTGATTGATTTTGAAAGGATGACAGACAGATGGACGAATGGACAAGCCTGCTTTCTTTGATTCCCCGGGAACCTGACTGGCAGATTCCCTGGGACGGATGGAAAGCAACCGATCTGCATATATGGTTTGAGAAAATGGCTGCAACACAGCAAAACCCTCTGTGGCATGGGGAGGGGGATGTGTGGAGCCATACGCAAATGGTCTGTGAGGAACTTTCGGCTATGGAAACGTGGCGCTGCCTTGATAAAAAACAGCGCCAGGAATTATTTCTCGCGGCGCTTTTGCATGATATTGGCAAAGTTCCCTGCACCCGGATCGAAGACGGACATTTCGTATCACCGAATCATACAGCCGTGGGCGCACGGATGGCAAGGGAAATATTGTGGCAGGATATGGGGCTGTGCGGGACAGATGAGGCGAGGACGTTTAGAGAGACGGTATGCAGCCTGATTCGTTATCACTCTGTTCCTGCGCATATTTTAGATCAGTCTGACCCGGAGCGCAGACTGTTTAAGATTGCTTCCATGGGAGAGCTGGCGGCGGATTTTTCCATAAAGCTGTTGTGTATACTGGAAGAGGCGGATATGCGGGGGAGAGTTTTCCCCAGGATCGCTGAGTCTGTGGATATGGTGCGTCTGTGTGCGGAGCTTGCAGAAGAGCAGGGGTGTCTTAATGGACCAGGAAGTTTTCCGTCCGCGTATGCCAGACACGCGTACCTGTCAGGGCGTAAGATCCAGCCGGGGCAGGACTTGTATGATGACACCTGGGGGGAGATTGTCCTCTTATCGGGGCTTCCGGGCACAGGCAAAGACACCTGGGTGCATGAGAACTTTGCAGATCTTCCTATGGTATCTCTGGATGTGATCCGAAAGCAAAAGGGTATCTCTCCTCTGGACGACCAGGGACCGGTAGCGGCTTTTGCCAGGGAACAGGCGAAAGAATATCTGCGGAAAAAGCAGCCCTTTGTATGGAACGCCACGAATCTGACGCCGCCGATTCGGGAAAAACAGGTGCGCCTGTTTCAGGATTATCATGCTTCTGTGCGGATTGTTTTTTTGGAAACAACATGGGAAGAGCAGCTTCGCCGCAATAAAAACAGGGCGGATGAAGTGCCGGAGCAAATCATCCGCCGGATGCTTAGGAACCTGGTGTTGCCGGAGCGGTTCGAGGCGCAGAGGGTGGAGTGGGAGAGTGTTTAACACTCCTCCGCAATATCATACAGAAGCTTTTCTGTCTTTTCCCATCCAAGGCACGGGTCTGTGATGGACTTGCCGTAGACTTTGTCATGGATCTTCTGGCAGCCGTCCTCGATATAGCTTTCGATCATCAGGCCCTTCACCAGCTTGCAGATATCCGGATTGTACCGGCGGCTGTGAAGAATTTCTTTGGAAATACGGATTTGCTCCAAATACTGCTTATTGGAATTGGAGTGGTTCACATCCACGATACAGGCGGGATTTTTCAGGTTTGTCTCGGCGTACAGTTCACACAGGAGACGTAAGTCTTCATAATGATAGTTGGGCAGGACGGCTCCGCGCTTATTGACGGCTCCGCGCAGGATTGTGTGAGCCAATGGGTTTCCGGTGGTGTCCACGTCCCATCCGCGGTAGATAAAAGAATGGGCATGCTGTGCCGCCACGACGGAGTTCAGCATGACGCTCATATGTCCGCTGGTAGGATTCTTCATGCCGGCAGGTACGTCAAAACCGCTGACCGTCATGCGGTGGTGCTGATCCTCCACAGAGCGCGCGCCTACGGCCACATAGGAAAGAAGATCTGAAAGATACCACCAGTTTTCCGGGTAGAGCATCTCGTCCGCGGCAGTCAGGCCGGTTTCTTCGATATTACGGATATGGAGCTTACGGATCGCGATCAGGCCTTCGAGCAGATCAGGCGCTGTCTCGGGGTTTGGCTGATGGACCATGCCTTTATATCCTTCGCCGGTTGTCCGGGGCTTGTTGGTATAGATCCTGGGTACGATGATGCATTTGTCTTTGATCTTTTCCTGAACCGGAACCAGGCGGTTTAAATAATCCATAACCGCCGTCTCATTGTCAGCGGAGCAGGGGCCGACAATAATCAGAAAACGGTCGTCTGCGCCGGTGATCACATCCCGGATTTCTTTGTCTCTTTGCTCCTTTATTTGTTTTCCTTTTTCAGAAAGAGGATACTCAGCCTTTATTTCCTTTGGAATCGGCAGCTTTCTATTGAATGTAAATCCCATGTTTGTTCTCCTTTTATGATTGACAGTTTCTTTGGTTCAACATCATAGATTATAATACAAACGGATTGCCTATACAAGAAAAGAGTGATAAAAATATTGAATATATCACTAAATTCATGCTACAATATAGCCATAAAATAAGGGGGCAGGTATGGAATCAGTAGAATATTATGACATCGGTTTAAACCTGTTTTGCAGGCAGTTTCCTGATCCGGAGAAGATCATTCAGGAGGCCGCGGGCAATCGGGTATGTTGTATATTAACCGGAACTGATGCAAAAGAAAACAGAAAAATCAACGATTTTGTAAAGACACACCACACTTTCGGTACAGCCGGAATCCATCCGCACAACGCGGATCGTGCAAAGCAGGAAGATTTCGCGCTGATAGAGCGGATTTTGACAGAAAATAAAAGGGTCGTTGCCGTCGGAGAGTGCGGGTTGGATTATGACCGGATGTTTTCTGCAAAAGAGAACCAGATCAGGTGCCTGGAGAAACATATCGTGCTTGCCGAAAAGCTGGATAAGCCGCTGTTTTTACATGAGCGCAGCGCATCCGCAGATTTTATGAAAAGATTCAAAAAACATCCGGATATCTGCAAAAAGTCAGTCGTACACTGCTTTACCGGGGATAAAGCGACGTTGGAGCAATACCTGTCCATGGGATTTTCCATCGGTATCACCGGATGGATCTGTGACGACCGCCGTGCGAAAGAGCTGCGGGAGGCAGTGCATCTGATCCCTCTGGACAGAATCCTGGTGGAGACAGACGCTCCCTATCTGACGCCTAAGAATGTACCCGGCCTTGGCCGTACCAATGTGCCGCAGAATATCCGCTATGTCGTCAGAGAACTGGCCAGGTATATGAAAGTGCCCCAGGATGTACTGGCAGAGAACGCAAAGAAAAATACAGAGCGACTCTTTCATCTGTAAAGACCGCCGCCCCGCAGAACGAATGGGTGCTGCAGGGCGGCCGTTTTATTTTTTCTTTCCCCATATTCCCCGGAAAAGTTTCCACACGCCGAACATCAGAAGCAGGGCAAAATAAGCTGCCGTTACCATGCAGATACTCATAAGCAGATTCAGAACCTCCAGTCCGAAATGAATTGCCGGAAATACATGTTTCAAAAGATCAATGCCTCCTATAGACAGAAAAAGTGCGGCCAGTGGCTTTAAGACCAGACTGTCAAGCCCCAGTGTCGGCGTGACATGGGAGGCGATGGCCCGGATGCCGAGAAGGCATAATAAAAGCTGACTCGCTAAAAGTCCCCACAGGACGCCTTCTATACCATATGCAGGCACGAAAAATATGATAAACAGGATGCGGACGCAGATGGACGCCAGCTGGTTGCAGAACGTGACTTTCGTCTGTCCCAGTCCATGCAGGATGCTGTTGATATTTCCTGTCAGATAAAGGAAAGGACAGATCCAGGAAAGGGTGACAAGAAATTCGCCCGCCAGTTGTTCATGAAAAAGCAGCGTGCCCAAAGCGTTACCGAAGCGCAGGAAGATTCCCATACAGAGAATGCCGATCGTGAGCCCGAACTGGATCGTATATTCTATGGTAAGAGAAATATTTCTCTTATTGCCATGCGCCTGCTCTTCGGAGATAACCGGAAGCAGCATGGAAGAGATAGAAGAAGTGACCGCATTGGGAAACATTAAAAAAGAAAGCGCCATACCTGTCAGGATTCCATAGAGACTTAAGGCGTCCGCGGTGGAAAGACCGGATTTTCGCAGACTTAAAGGAATCAGTACGGCCTCCGCGCTTTGCAGTACCGTGAGGCTTAGACGGGTGCCGGTCAGAGGGATCGCCATATCCAGGAGGCTCTTACATTTGGAGACGTATTTCCCCGGATGTAAAAAGTCCGGCAGAGGACCTCCTGTGAAGGTGAGCATAAAAAGCGCGCCGGAAGCTTCTCCTGCTAAAAGTCCCAGGACGGCGAGGGCCGGAGTGACCGGTTTGCCCTGCTGGGTCTGTACGCTGCATAAAAGCCATACGGTTCCGATGCGTACGGTCTGTTCCAGAAGCTGGGCGGCAGCGGGAAGGCCGGTCTGCTTTTTACCAAGGCAGGAACCGGCAAAACAACAGTGGACGGCGGCCAGCGGAACGGCTGCCGCCAGGATCTTAAGAAGCGGTTCACAGCGCGTCTCATGGAGCAGATGAGAAGCGATAAAGGACGAGCCCTGCCAAAGAGCGGTTCCGACTGCCAGAGAAGCGGTTAAAGAGATAAAAAGTCCGGCGTGGAGCCAGTCGTTTCTCTCTTCTTTCCGGCAGAAGGCAGTAAAGCGGGAAACAGAGACTTCTATACCCGAGGAAGTCAGGGCGTGGCATATGGAAAATACGGGAAAAATAAGCTGATAGATCCCCATGCCTTCCGCACCCAGAGCCTGTGCAAGGAATATCTTATAGAAGAAGCCCAGGAAGCGGGACAAAAGGCCGGCGATGGTAAGGATCAGAGTTCCTTTTATAAATGTTGTGAATTGGCGCATAGGAAAACAGTTCACCATAAAGTTGGTTTGCTTTAATATATTCGGCGGGAATGCTTGACAGAACTTCCCGAAGGTGGTATTATCAAACAGAAATCCGAGTAAAACAGTCGGAATTGATAAGGAGGGACAGGATGAAACTGTCGACGAAAGGGAGGTATGGTTTAAGAGCGATGATCGATCTGGTGCAGTATGGCGGGGAGGAACCAGTCTCCATTGCCAGCATTGCGGCCAGGCAGCATATATCAGAGAGTTATCTGGAACAGTTGATTGCCAGGCTTAGAAGGGCCGGGCTTGTGATCAGCGTGCGGGGCGCATGCGGAGGGTATGTACCCGGCAGGAAGGCGGAAGAAATATCCGTAGGGGATGTGCTGCGGGCGTTGGAGGGGAATCTGGACCTGGTAGAATGCCCGGGACTTATGGAAGAAGAAGGGGGCGGATGCGACGGCGCGGATGTCTGTGTGACAAAATATGTCTGGAAGCGGATTAATGAAAGTATTAACCGCACAGTGGACGAGATTAAAATAAGCGATCTGGTTAAGGAAAGCCGGGAAGTGCAGTCAAGAAACCGGATACCCGGATCGTGCTGTGAGAAAAAATAAAAACGGCATTTGCCGAAAGAGAGAATGGCAAATGCGGAACTATAAAAACAGCATAGGAGTGACCTGAATATGGACGAAGAAAAAAAGTTGATTTATCTGGATAATGCGGCGACTACAAAGACGGCGCCGGAGGTAGTGGAAGCGATGCTTCCCTATTTTAGTGAACTGTACGGAAATCCGTCCAGTGTGTACAGTTTTTCACAGAAGAGCAAAGAAGCCATCACAAAGGCCCGTGAGACCATCGCAAAATCACTGGGCGCCAGGACGGAAGAGATTTATTTTACGGCAGGAGGAAGCGAGGCGGATAACTGGGCGCTGAAAGCGACGGCAGAAGCGTACCGCCAGAAAGGAAACCATATCATTACGACGAAGATCGAGCATCACGCCGTTCTTCATACCTGCCAGTGGCTGGAAAAGCAGGGGTATGAGGTAACTTATCTGGACGTGGATGAGTTTGGCACAGTGAAATTAGACCAGCTCAAAAAGGCGATCCGCCCCACGACCATCCTGATCAGCATTATGTTTGCCAACAATGAGATCGGGACCATCCAGCCTGTCGAGGAGATCGGACAGATCGCAAAGGAGCATGGGATTTTGTTCCATACAGACGCGGTACAGGCATTCGGCCAGATGCCGATTCAGGTGGATGAACTGCATATTGATATGTTAAGTTCCAGCGCCCATAAGCTGAACGGACCCAAAGGGATCGGCTTCCTTTATATCAGAAAAGGTGTGAAGATCCGTAATTTTGTCCATGGAGGCGCCCAGGAACGCAAGCGCCGCGCAGGAACGGAGAACGTTCCCGGCATTGTCGGATACGGCGCGGCAGTAGAGCGCGCCATGAGGACCATGGATGAAAGAATTGCGAAAGAAAAAGAACTAAGAGACTACCTGATCGGCCGTATCTTAAAAGAAGTGCCGTATACCCGGCTGAACGGACACAGGACGAAGCGCCTTGCGAACAACATGAACTTCAGTTTCCAGTTTATAGAAGGAGAGTCCCTTCTGATCATGCTGGATATGGACGGTATCTGCGGCTCCAGCGGTTCCGCCTGTACCTCGGGGTCTTTGGACCCTTCCCACGTGCTTCTGGCCATCGGGCTTCCCCACGAGATTGCCCACGGCTCTCTGCGCCTGACTCTAAGCGACGAGACGACAAAAGAAGAACTGGATTATGTGGCGGAATCCGTGAAAAAAATTGTGGAGAAATTAAGAGGTATGTCGCCGCTGTATGAGGATTTTCTGCGGGGGCATTAAGCCGTACAGAAGTGACAGTGCGCGGCAGGACCGCGCATAACGATGATTGACTTTAAGAAAGAAAAGAGGAAAAAAGCAATGTATAGTGATAAAGTAATGGATCATTTCCAGAATCCGAGAAACGTAGGAGAGATTGAGGGCGCCAGCGGCGTAGGCACGGTGGGCAACGCAAAATGCGGCGACATTATGCGTATCTATCTTGATATTGACGACAATCAGGTCATCCAGGACGTAAAATTCAAGACCTTCGGATGCGGAGCGGCTGTGGCGACCAGCAGCATGGCGACGGAACTTGTGAAAGGAAAGACCATCTATGAGGCACTTCAGGTAACCAACAAGGCAGTGATGGAAGCCCTGGACGGGCTTCCGCCTGTAAAAGTACACTGTTCTCTGCTGGCAGAGGAAGCGATTCACGCGGCGCTCTGGGATTACGCGGAGAAGCACAATATTAAGATCGAAGGCCTTGAGAAACCCAAGTCCGATATCCATGAGGGCGAGGAAGAAGAAGGCGAAGCGTATTAAATATGGAGAAGAAAAAAGTCGTCATCGGCATGTCCGGCGGTGTGGATTCTTCTGTGGCGGCATGGCTTCTGAAGGAACAGGGCTATGAGGTCATAGGCGTGACCATGCAGATCTGGCAGGACGAGCCTGCCGGTCAGGCGGAAGAAAACGGCGGATGCTGCGGCTTAAGCGCGGTGGAGGATGCCAGGCGCGTGGCATATGCCCTTGGCATTCCCCACTATGTGATGAATTTCAGACAGGAATTTAAAGAAAAAGTCATCGACTATTTTATGGACGAGTATCTGCACGGACGTACGCCAAACCCCTGTATTGCCTGCAACCGGTATGTGAAATGGGAATCTCTTTTGACAAGAAGCCTGGCGATCGGGGCGGACTATATCGCCACAGGGCATTACGCGCAGACGGAGCGGCTGGCAAACGGGCGGTATGTTCTGAAAAAGTCTGTGACAGCCGCCAAGGACCAGACGTATGCGCTCTACAGCCTGACACAGGAGCAGTTATCCCGTACGCTGATGCCGGTGGGGGCTTATACAAAAGACCAGATCCGCGCTTTCGCGGAGGAGCTGAAACTGCCTGTGGCGCACAAGCCGGACAGCCAGGAGATCTGTTTTGTGCCGGATAAGGACTATGCGCGTTTTATAGAAGAAAACGCCCATGTAAAGATACCTGAGGGTAATTTCGTCTGGACAGACGGAAGCGTTGTGGGCAGGCATAAGGGCATCACCCACTATACGGTGGGACAGCGTAAGAGGCTCGGAATCGCCCTGGGCAGGCCGGTGACCGTGGTGGAGATCCGTCCAAAGACCAATGAAGTGGTCCTGGGGGAGATGTCCGATGTGTTCGCCCGTGTGCTTCATGCGGACTGTCTGAACTGGATGTCTGTAGAAGGAATTGGCGAAAAAGAGGAAGCGCGCTTTCTTGCCAAAATCCGTTATAACCATCCGGGCGCCATGTGTACTGTACACAGTGTGTCGGAAGAGGAAGTGGAATGTGTGTTTGACGAGCCTGTCCGTGCCGTGACGCCGGGACAGGCAGTGGTGTTTTATGATGGAGAATATGTAGCAGGAGGCGGGAAGATCTTATGACGACAGAACAAAATGCAGTAAAAGATACAGATGCCCTGCGCCGGAAGGCTTTTGAAGGAGACAGGGAGGCGCAGTTTTCGCTTGCCCGCTGTTTTGAATCCGGAGACGGTGTCGTGCAGGATCAGGCTGCGGCTATTCTCTGGTACTGGGCGGCTGTGGAGCAGGGCCATACCCGGGCGATGCTGATTCTGGGTATTCGCTACGCCCAGGGCTGGGATGTACCGGAAGATAAAGCCCAGGCGGCCAGACTTTATTTAAGGGCGGCTCATAAAGAAGATGCGGAGGCGCAGTTTTACGCCGCGAAATGTTATGAGACCGGCAGAGGTTTATCCAGGAATCCCACGGAAGCGGTCCGCTGGTATCGGGCGGCCGCCCGGCAGGATCTTCCGAAAGCCCTGCTGGAGCTGGGACTTTGCTATGAGTTTGGCTGGGGGGTAGAAGAAGACAAGGCGCTGGCCGTGCAGTATTATCTGAAAGCAGCCCAGGCAGGAGAACCCCATGCCCAGTGCAATCTTGGGTGGTGTTATGACGCGGGAATCGGAGTAGAGAAAAATCTGTCCGAGGGGATGCGCTGGTATAAAGCCGCTGCCGGGCAGGGGGTTCCCCGTGCCAGCAACAATCTGGGACGCTGCTATGAGGAAGGCACAACAGAAACCGGAGAGAAAGACTATAAGACGGCCATGGAATGCTATCTTAAGGCCGCCGCCTGCGGATATGCGGAAGCCATTTGCAACATTGCCTGGCTGTACCAGGAAGGGCTTGGAGTTGCGCAGGATTATGAGGAGGCCGTCCGGTGGTACCAAAAAGCGGCAGACTTGGGACTGGCACGGGCACAGAACAATCTGGGTATCCGCTACATACGGGGCCAGGGTGTAAAAAAAGACTATGCCGCCGCCATGGAGTGGATGCAGAAAGCGGCCAGACAGGAACATCTCTCCGCTTTATACAATATCGGCTGGCTGTATGAAAACGGCGGCTACGGGATCGAAAAAGACGATACCCTTGCGGTCAAATGGTATAAAAAAGCAGCCGAAAAAGGCCATAGCGACGCCATGTATAATCTGGCTTCCTGCTATGAAAACGGCAGAGGTACAGAGCAGGACTATGCGGCGGCCATGGAGTGGTATCAAAAAGCGGCCGACCGGGGCGACGGCGCTTCCATGTGCAATATAGGCTATATGTATGAAAAAGGGTGCGGCGCCCAAAAAGATCCCGACATCGCTTTTTCGTGGTATATAAAGGGCGCCCGGGCGGGGAATGTTCCGGCCATGTCCAATGTGGCATGGTGTTACTCCCATGGACAGGGCGTAAAGCAGGACTATGAGCAGGCGGTGTTCTGGTATCAAAAAGCCGTTGACAAAGGGGACACCCGTGCCATGAATAATTTAGGAGAGCTTTATAGACACGGAGAGGGCGTGGAACAGGATTACGCACGGGCGTTTAAGCTGTATCAGACGGCAGCCGAAAAGGAGAACGAATACGCCCTGAACAACCTGGGCGAATGTTATGAGTACGGCCAGGGGGTTGAGAAAAATCTGGCCAAAGCGCTGGAATACTACCGGCGGGCGGCTAAGCTTAAAGAAGCCAGCGCCCTGTGCGCGCTGGGCAGATTCTATGAAGAAGGGATTCAGGTGGAAACGGATCTGCCGGCGGCGGTTGCGTGTTATCAAAAGGCGGCAGAGCTGGAGGACGCAGAGGCCATGTATCGCCTGGCTCTTTGCTACGCCGAGGGCAGGTCGGTCATCCAGGATAAGGAAAAGGCTCTTAGTCTCTGTCAGAACGCGCTGGAAAGCCAGGATATGGCGTTGGAGGGAGACGACGAACTGGCAGAAAAGTTAAAGACGCTCGCGGAGCGGTTAAAATCCTGAAAGCAGGAGGCGGTTGTCCGGCCTTGGGTCCGGCGGCCGCTTTTTCTTAAATTCTCGTTCGTCCATTGTCTTAACAGCAGGCGTATGTTATACTTTTACTATTCGTTAAATCAGGGAGTACATGCGTTGTGGGAGGAAAAAGTAAATTTTCATTAGTATGAGGAGGATCAGGATGATAAAAGACAGCTTGTTTGAAGCGGCGTTTGCTTATAAAAAGACCAGATTATGGCAGGATATGTGGGATGACGAGATCTTTGCGGTAAAGTTTTCGGACGGAGAGATCGGTTATTGTAGCGTGATGGGAGCTGCAAAAGACCTGATCGCTTTAGGTGTCTATATCGGGGCGGAAGGATTTGAAAGTTACAGAAAACTGACCATGGCAGGGACGATGGAGTCGGAGTTAAGATTCCAGGAGAGCATGATGTGCCAGGACTGCTTACAGCTTGCGTTTGAAAACAAAAGCGAACTGCTCAAAGAGGAGATTGAAGAAGTCAGGCGGTACACCCGCGAACACGGAATCAGACTTGCGGGAAAAGCTTCTTATCCGCAGTTTTTAAAATACAGGCCCTACTACATACCATGGCCTGTGGAGAACGAAAAAGAGCAGGACAGGCTCAGAGAGGCCGCGGAGGCTGCCACGGAGCTGGCGCGTCTGCTTACACTGCATACAAAAGAAGAGATAGGATTTTCTCATTTTGAAGATGATCCTGAGACGATCCCCCTGCTGGAGCGGGATGAAAAGGGGTATGTTTTAAAGGATACGCAGATGCCTCCGGCTGTCGCGGAGACCTATCTCACACCCCAGATGGTAGATGATTTTACAGCGGCGAAGATCAGAAAGATGAAAAAATCAGGAAGCTGGGAATGCGAAGTTGCCCGCATGCCAAGGCCGGTGCAGGAAGAGGAAGGAGAGCCGCCGTATTTTCCGGCGACCGTGCTGGCGGCGGATTTTGACACGCAGTTTATTGTGCCTGTATATGCGAGCCGCCAGTATGATGAAAACCCGGATGAGCTTTTGGCACTTTTTGCGGAAGCGATTATCACCTATGACAGTTGTCCGGCCGTGGTGGCGGTCAGAGACGTAAGGACTTATGCCCTTTTGCAGGAGTTTTGCGAAAGCATGGGCATAGACATACGCATTGACGCCTGTCTTCCGGCGCTGGACGACGCGGAACTGTCATTTCTGGACAATTTTTCCATGCAGGAGCCGGAAGATATAGCAACTGCGTTTTTTGAAGCGCTGGACCAGATGGGAGAGGTGGAAGAGGACCTGCCGGATATACTGGTAAAACAGTTGCTTGAGCTGGCAGAGCATGAGCCGGGCATACTGCCGGATAAGCTGGCCCGTAAGCTGGGACTGGAGCCTTATGAGGAATGATCGTTAAAAAGCTGCGGCTGGGCGGCCTTATGCTGTCTTCCAATGTGTTGATGGCGCCTCTGGCAGGATACACCTGTTACCCTTTCAGGATGTTGGCTTATGAGCTGGGAGCCGGGCTTTGTTTTACGGAGATGGTCAGCGCCAACGCCTTGAAATACAAAGACAGGGCAACGAGCCGCCTGCTTTTCTCAGGGAACGAAGAACGGCCGAAGGCTGTTCAGCTCCTGGGAGGCGTGCCTTCAGTGATAGAGCGGACGGCGTGCAGTGAACTTCTAAAAGAGTTTGACGTGATTGATATCAACATGGGATGCCCTGTGCCCAATGTATTTAAAAGCGGCGAAGGAAGCGCTTTGATGCTGGATCTGAAACGGGCGTCCGATATCATCCGGGGCTGCAAAAAGAGCGGAAAGGCCGTGACGGTCAAATGCCGTACCGGAATCCGCCCAGAAGAGATGTTTACGGCGGAATTTGCCCGTATGTGCGAGGCTTCCGGGGCGGATCTGATCACCATTCACGGACGTTCCCGCAGCATGATGTACGACGGGGCGCCCTGCTATGAAGAGATCGCCCAGGCAAAAGCGGCGGTTTCCATCCCCGTCATTGCCAACGGAGGCATCTTTTCTGCAGAAGACGCGGAACGGATGATGGATTTAACCGGCGCGGACGGGGTGATGATTGCCAGGTATGGCCTGGAAGATCCCTTTATTTTCAGCGAGCTGACAAAAAAGCCCTGCAAAAAGTCCCGCCTGCAGCTCATGGAAGAACAGATCCGGCTGGTATCCTCCTGTTATGACGAGACTTTTTCCATGGCGTATATCCGTAAGCTGGCTTCCTATGGAATGAAGAAGCGAAAAGGCACGAAACAATACAAAGCCAGGCTGTATCAAAGCGGCAGCATGGAGGAGCTCTCAGAGGTGGTCAGGCAGATCTTTGACGGACGTTTTGACCCGCAGAAAGGATGAAAAAGATGACGGAGGGATTTTTCATTGAAGACGGGGTGCTGGTATCCTATACAGGAAGGGACAAGACAGTTATTATTCCAAAAGGCGTCCATACGATCGGTGAGGAAGTCTTTAAAGCCTGTGTTTCTTTAAAAAAGGTTGAACTGCCTGTGGGGCTTCAAAGTATCCGGGCAAGGGCCTTTAAAGGATGCCGGAAGCTGGAGGAAATAAAGATTCCGGACACGCTGTGCGAAGTGGGGGCTTATGCCTTTCATCGCTGTCATTCTCTGAGGAAAATATCGCTCCCGCTTTCTGTCAGCGTGCTGGAGGATTGTGTGTTTCTCTACTGTGACAGTCTGGAGGAAGCCAGGATTCCGGGCGTTACCATGATAAAAAAGCAGGCATTTGTAAATGATGTCCGGCTGAAAAGGCTCGAGATATCCCCGGACCTTCAGAAAGAATGTATCTGCGATGTCTTTACCGGGTGCGGGGGTCTTTCGGATATCTCCTTTGGGGATGGGGAACGCTGGCAGTTTTCCAACGCGGTGGAGGCGGCGGAAGGGAAACATGCGGTACCTGAACTGATCCGGGCGATTGCGGTGGATATATTGCGGATGATGGAACTTGACGGCCGGTGCCTGGTGAAATTTCTGACCAATTTAAAACATGTGGACATACTGGAAGGCATTGAAAAGATAGGAAAGAGCTGTTTCTTTGATAAAAGAGGGATTCTGTCTGTAAAACTGCCGAAAACTTTAAAAGAGATTGAAAGCCGCGCATTCAGAAACTGCATCAATCTGGAAACCGTATATTTCCAGTCAGAATCCGTCCGGATTCACGAAGACGCGTTTAAAAACTGCACTTCTTTAAAGGAGATACAGATGCCGGACGGCAGATGCTGCCGGCTGGAAGGGATCGAAGGAACATCAGAAAAGGGACTGCCGGAACCGGCGCGGACCATCCACAGGCAGATACTTGGAAATTTCAGGATCAGCGGGACGATTCTTTTAAAATATCTCGGGGAGGAGTCCCGGGTTGTGGTGCCGGAAGGGATCACCGTCCTTGCAGAAGGCGCGTTTGCGGGAAAGGAATCCGTGGACCGGGTGATCCTGCCGGAAAGTCTTCGCGTGATCGGCGCGGAGGCTTTTAAAGACTGCCTTCTGCTGCAAACGATCTTTTTGCCGGACGGAATCAAGCGTATCGGGGCGGGCGCCTTTGAAAACTGTGTCAAGCTGATCCGTGTTTTTCTGCCGCCGGGTCTTACGAAAGTGGAAAAGGGAACCTTCAAGCGCTGCCAGGTACTAAAAGAGGTAAGTTTTGGCCGGGAAGTCAGGACCATAGAGGAGCAGGCTTTTTATGGGTGCCGGGCGTTAAAGGAGGTATCTTTACCGGAGCGCCTTGTCTTTATAGGGGAGATGGCTTTCTACCGCTGCCGCGGGCTGGCGCAGATCGACCTTCCCGCAGGCACAGAGACGGTAAAAAGCCTTGCTTTTGCAGAGAGCGGCGTGAAAAAAGCGACGATACATAAGGCCGGCAGATCTTGGGGAGACGGCATCTTCTTTGGCTGTAAAAGATTAAAAAAGATCGATCTGAAAGAAGGGGCAGTGCATATTCCGGATCGGTTTGCCTGTGGATGTACTGCCTTACAGGAGATATCTTTGCCGGATTTCCTTTTGTCTGTGGGGAAAAATGTCTGGGAGGATACGCCTTTTCTTGAAAGGTGGCTTCAAAAGGGGCAGGAAACGGAGCAGAAAATCCTGTGGGACGGACGGAATCTGTCCGGGAATGTGTGCCTTTCCGGAAAGACCCGTGTGGTGGCAGGGGGCGCTTTTTATGGAAATACGCAGATCACGCAGATCGATCTGTCAGGTGTCCGTCAGGTGGGCGCGGCGGCGTTCAAAGGGTGCAGCCGGCTTGCGCGGGTGATATGGCCGCTTCATTTGGACAGCATTGAAGAAGAAGTATTTGCCGGATGTACGGTGTTAGAACGGGCAGCCGGTCCGGCAGAAACGGATCTGCACTGGCAGTCTGTGGGAAAACGCGCCTTTTATCGCTGTGAAAAGCTTCAAAGTGTCTGTCTGGATCGGGTGAAAAGGATCGGAAAAGAAGCGTTCCTGGGCTGCGGCAGCCTTACAGGAAGCCGGGTGAGCGCCGTTCTGGATGAGGTCGGCGAGGGGGCTTTTGAAGATACGGTTTATCTGCGATATTCAAAGGACGGGCTGGCGGTCATAGGAGACGTGGTCGTGGGGGCGGATCTGTCCGAAGGTGAAATCTGTCTTCCGGAAGGCATACGAAGGATTGCGCCTTTTGCCTTTGCGGGAAACCATGTAATTACAAAAGTGACATTTCCGGCGTCTTTAAAATTTGTCGAAGAAGGCGCTTTTTTTGGATGCAGACTTCTGTCGGAGGTCAGATTTCAGGCTCCTCTTTGTATCCTGGGTCCGCGGGCTTTTGAAAAGTGTATTTCGCTTCCGGAGGTTGAGCTGGAGACGGACAGCGTGGGCAAGGGGGCGTTTGCTTACTGTATTTCTCTTAAAAAAGCGGCACTTTCTAAAGTAACGGTTCTGGAGGAACGGCTCTTTGAGGGCTGCAGGGAACTGGAAACATGCGTTTGTGAAGCGGTACGGGAAATCAGGGATTTTTGCTTCTGCGGCTGTGGCCGTCTGAAAGAAATTGACCTCCGGGAGGTTCGTACGGTAGGGGCATGGGCTTTTTCGGGCTGTGACAGCCTTGGATGTATAACCTTATCAGACGACGTCTGTATTCATGCCCATGCCTTTGCAGACTGCGGCCGTCTGGAGGAAGTCTGTATTGAAGGCACAAAAGGGGTACTGCATCTAAGGGAGTATGCCTTTAGCGGCTGTACGGCGCTTACCTGTGTGGCAGAGCGGGGGAAGCGGTGGGAGTTTCACACTTACAGCGACATTTGTTCGGAAACCATATCTGAGACGGCGCGTCTGCTCTTTCACAGCGCTTACAGTTGTTTTGAGACAGAGAAAGAAGAGATTCTCTGCGCGTATCATGGCGCGGGAAGCTTGATAAAGATACCGGAGGGAATCCGACGGATTGAGTCCGAAGTATTCCGGGATATGCTGATGCTTCAGGAAGTAAAGATACCAGAAAGCGTCGTGTATATCGGCGCACGGGCCTTTCACGGAACCGCCTGGCTGGAAGGAATGCGGCAGAAATCCCCGATGGTGGTGATAAGCGGTATGCTTCTGGACGGTTCCGCGTGCGAGGGGGAAGTGACGGTGCCAAAAGAGATCTCTCTGGTCTGCGGATGGGCGTTCGCAGGCGGAACGAAGATAAAAAAGATCCGTTTCTTATCCGATCGGGTGCGTGTGGGCGAGTACGCTTTCAGAAACTGTATCAACCTGGAAGAGATCCTGCTGCCGGACGGCACATCTGTCAGGCTTGCGGGAATCGAAGACCGGAAAAAAGACCTCCCTCCTTTGGCGAAGCAGGCGGTGATGGACAGCCTGAACTGCTTTAAGACAGACGAAGACGGCGTATTGACAGAGTGTACCGGGAATATAGCGAAGCTTAAGGTGGCGGAGGGTATCACGGCTATTGGGGACGGCGCGTTTCAGGACGGAAATCTGCTGACGGAGATCACCTTTCCATCGACTGTGAAGGTCATCGGAAAAAGCGCGTTTTCCGGATGTAAATGGCTTGGAGAAGTATACGGGGCAGAAAACGTGGAGCGAATTGACGTGCAGGCGTTTTCCGGATGCGGACAGTTAAGGCATATAGAGCTGTCGGGCGCGTGTCAGAAGATCGGCGCGCGGGCGTTTGAAAACTGCACGTTTTTGGAAGAAATCCTGCTTCCGGAAGGGCTGGAGGAGATACCGGACAAAGCTTTTTACCGGTGTCACGGCCTGAAAGGGGTTGCCCTTCCATCCACGGTCAGAAGAATAGGGAAAGAAGCTTTCGCTTTTTGCCGCGGGCTTAAAAAAGTGCGGGTGCCGGAGAAAGCCCGGGTCGAAGAGCGGGCGTTCGTCGGATGCGGGGGAGAAGAAGGATGCGTTATAGAAAACTGGGAGATACAGGACTGACCGTTTCGGAGACGGGCTTTGGCACGATTCCTGTTCTGAAAGGCAGCGTCCCTGTGCTGCCGGATTATTATAATCTAAATGAGGAAGAAGCGATCGCCGTGATGGAACACGCGTTTCTGCTGGGCTGTAATCTGTATGATACCGCCATCGTGCCGGAATATGGGGACGCGGAGGTGAAGCTGGGAAAATTCGCGGCCCGTGCAGGCAGGGAGCGTATCATTATTTCGGATAAGGCCCGTTTCTTTGACGGGAACGAGATGTACCAGGCGGTCTTAACGTCCTGTGAAAATCTGGGAACCTGGGCAGATCTGTATTTTGTCCATCAGGTGGATGCGGAACATGAAGACGAAGTGTTTAAAACGGGAGGAGCGCTGGACGCGCTGACGGAGTTAAAAAAGGAGGGACGGATTCGCTTTGCAGGCGTGGCGTCCCATTACTATGATACGCTCCTTCGCGGAGCCATGGATTTAAGAGTGGATGTCCTGCAGGGAAGCGGCAACCTGCTGGAGCGGGGGATGCTGGAACGGATGAAAAAAGAGCCGCGATTCCGGAAGAAAGGCATCCTGGTCAATAAGGTGTATGCGGCGGGCATGCTTCCGGCGTTTTTTCCTGCGGATCTTCTGATCCGGGCGGTATTGTTCTATCCCATATCCAGCGCCCTGATCGGTGTCGGCAGTTTTGCCCAGGCGGATATGGCTTTTGACCGGAAGGAGCAGCCGGATGAAACCGGGATTCCTGCTTTTGAGGAGGCGCTTTCGGTACTGGAGAAAAAGTTCTCTCCCATTCCCTGCGACCGGTGCCAGAGATGCGGCTGCCCTTATGGGACGGAAATCCATACGATATTCAGGCAATACCTTTATTATTTTCTGGGAAAAGACCATTGGGCGCTTCGCAAGCTGGATATGGGAATTGATCAAAGCGCCGGGCGGTGCAGGGCGTGTACCCGCATGCCCTGCCTTGCCGGGTGCCCCCGGAAGATACGGATACCGGATGAGATACAAAAAGTACAAAGGCTTGTCAGGACGCATCTGGGTTAATTTTTGATTTGAACTTTGACGCATCCGGAATTTTCGGAAGGAAGGGGTACAGTTCTTCATAATTTTCCATTTCGTTTTCATCCACTGTTCCTGCCGGGATCAGTCCGGTACAGTCCTGGGCGGAGCAGGGTTTCATATAGGAATACTCAGATTCCTGGCGGTCTTCGGCATTTTTCTTTTTCATCTTTTTATTTCTCCATTGGTATTTTTGTTTTTCTGGTAGTAAGTATGTGATATAATGTAAAAAATATGTGCAGGGGCAGGTTTTCTTCAGATTTTCTTTAGAAATACCTGCATTTGTTTTTAAGATTCGGACGCTACAATGATTGCAATGAATCAGAGAGGAGAGCGTCATGGAGCCAATATGAAAGAGATGAGGGAGTTAAAAAATATGGATAAATATCATGTGTTAGTGGTAGAAGACGACAAAGAGATCCGGGACGGGATCGAGATCTATTTAAAAAGTCAGGGATATGAGGTGTACAAGGCGGCTGACGGAATCGAGGGGCTGGAAATCATCTACAGAGAAGAGATTCACCTGGCGATCGTGGATGTGATGATGCCCAGGAAAGACGGCATTCAGATGGTCATGGAGATGCGCAAAGATTACGACCTTCCGGTGATTATGCTTTCGGCCAAATCCGAAGAGGTGGATAAGATCCTCGGACTGAATATGGGCGCGGACGACTATGTGACCAAACCCTTTACGCCGCTGGAGCTTCTTGCCAGGGTCAATTCCCAGCTTCGGCGTTACAGCCGTTATCTGGAAAAGCTGAAAAACGGAAATAAAGAGGAGGAGCATGTCTACCGGATCGGAGGCCTGGAACTGGACGAAGAAAAAGTAGAGCTTCGGGTGGACGGTACGCCGGTGAAAGTGACGCCGATGGAATACCGCATTCTGCTTCTTCTGATGAAACATCCGGGCAGGGTGTTCTCCGCGGACGAGATCTACGAGCGGGTATGGAATGAAAAAGCTGTAAACTCGGACACGATCATGGTCCATGTGCGGAACATCCGGGAAAAAATAGAGATCAATCCTAAGAATCCAAAATATTTAAAGGTGGTGTGGGGCGTTGGATATAAAATGGAAAAACAATAGTGCAAAAGGTCTGTTACTGATTATGGTATGCGCCATGATTGCGTCAACCATTATGTGTAATGCCTATCCTTTTTTCAGAAACCAGGCAGAAAAAAATATAGAGGCCTATAAAAAAGAAAACAATCATGATGATGAAACACAGAATCTTTTTCATGTGGACGAAAATTTTATGAGGTATCTTCTCTCGGCTGTTTATTATATGAATTATGAAGCGACGCCGGGGATGGATGCGTATACTTATTTGACGCAGGATTACGATATGGACCGCATGACGAAGGACGAGCAGGAAAGAGTAAAAAGAGCGGCGTCCCGTCTGATGAAAAATATGCGCAACCAGTATGTATCCACCCAGAACATAAACAATTATTTCAGTTACGCGTCGGGTGTGGAAAAAGATTATGGTACGGACGGAAACCTTCGTTCCGCGATCTACGGGAATCCTGAGGAGGCCAAAAACATCTACCGGTCAGGCATTGTGATCTCCTACGACGGAAGAGGGGTTCCCAGTGTGAAAGATTCGTGGAATATGCGCGTAAGCGAGCCGGAGCTTCTCCGGTATTTGAGTATGGGCTATATGAGTAAGCTGATGGAGGATAACGGACTCAGCTATGAGTATGATGAGTCTTATTACTCTGAGGACGATTACGTGGAAGAACTTTCTGAGGAGCCTGCGGAAACCTATATGGTCGAGGAAGAGGACGAGCGGATTATAGTGGAAGAAACCGGTGAGTATGATATGACGGACGGTATGCTTCTGAGCCAGATTCCCGCACCCAAAATCCAGAATATGACGTTTGCTTTTGGCATTAATTCTGATCTTGACTATATGAATGACTATGAATGGCAGGATTACTGGATGACCCGCAATTCTTATACAAGAAGTGGCTATATGATAGGCGTACTTGCGATTGTGACGGCTATGGCAGCACTGGCGCTTGTACTGCAAAATGTCCCTGTCCTGGGACTTCGCAGAAACCGGCTGTTTTGCCTTCCTACAGAACTGGTAGCGTGTGCAGGCTGTACAGGCTTTGTGATGACAATGTCTCTTTCCGCGGAATTTGGCGTCTACACCATGGCTGGTGAGGTGGTGGAAGATTTTTCTCATATAGGATTCGGAGACGCGTCCGGCGCGGCGGCGACCGCTTTTATCTGGATTTTCTGGAGTGTGTTCGCCTTCTGCTGGTACTGGTTTGTGGCGTCCGTGCTGCCTTATTTTACCCATCCGGTACAGACTGTAAGAGAGCAGGCCCTTTGTATCAGCCTATGCAGGTGGGGCAAAAACTTGTGGCTGAAACTCTGGCACTGGGCTACGGATGTGGAACTGGATGAAAAACTGACCAAAAGCATCTGGAAAATCGTGGGATTAAACGGCCTGATGGTGGCTGCTTTTAGCTGTATCTGGTTCGGCGGCGTATTCGGAGCCGTGATTTATACCATTGTCCTTTATGTTCTGATCAAGCAGAAATGTTTTAAAATTCAGTCGGATTATCAGAAACTTTTAAATGTGACCAGGGATATCGCCGCGGGTGAGCTCAATACGCCCATGGATGAGGATATGGGGCTTTTCAATCCGATCCGCAATGAGCTTTCGGCGATCCAGAGCGGGTTTAAAAAGGCGGTCAACGAAGAAGTGCGCAGCCGGAATATGAAGACTGAGCTGATCACGAATGTGTCCCATGACTTAAAGACGCCTCTGACGGCGATCATCACTTATGTGGATCTGTTAAAAAAAGAGGATATTACGGAGGACGAGAGAAAGAAATATATCGATACGCTGGATAAGAAATCCCAGAGGTTAAAGGTGCTGATCGAAGATCTTTTTGAGGTCAGCAAAGCATCCACCGACAATATCGTCATGAACTATGACGATGTGGATCTGGGCAGCCTGATCAAACAGGTGCGGCTGGAAAACGAGGATAAGATCGCGGAAAGTACGCTGGATTTCCGGTGGAATCTGCCGGATGAGAAATGTGTGCTTCTCCTGGACCCCCAGAGGACATTCCGGGTGATTGACAACCTGATTCAGAATATTCTGAAATATTCCATGCCCCATTCCCGGGTGTATATTGATATGCGGGAATCGGACGGAATTGTGACGGTCAGTTTTAAAAACATGTCGGCGGCCGAGATGAACTTTTCGCCGGGAGAGATTACCGAGCGGTTTGTGCGGGGGGATTTATCCAGGAATACCGAAGGAAGCGGCCTGGGCCTGGCGATCGCGCAGAGCTTTACGGAGCTCCAGGGCGGCACGTTTCAGGTGGATACGGACGGCGATTTGTTTAAAGTAATCATCAGTTGGAAGAGATAAGGAAAAACCCTGCGGCACAGCGCCGCGGGGTTTTTTGCAATTGCGTATCTGTTGAAAATGGATTATAATTGTGTTCCGGGAACAATTAAATAACAAAGGAGTATTGTCAGAATGGGAATCAAAAGAAACCGAATCGTTGTCAAGGTAGGAACTTCCACATTGACGAACGAAATTGGCAACAGTAATTTAAGAAAGTTTGAAGAGCTGGCGCTGATTTTGTCAGACATTCAGAATATGGGAAATGAAGTGATTCTGATATCATCGGGCGCGATCGCGGTGGGCGCGCAGAAAATGCATTTAAAAGAAAAACCTACAGAATTACGGATGAAACAGGCGGCGGCAGCAGTCGGACAATGTGAAAATATGTTTTTATATGATAAATTCTTCGGCTATTACAATAAAACCGTGGCGCAGATACTGTTAAATGCGGATGATATTCAGGACGAAGAAAAAAAGGAAAATCTCGTAAATACATTTGAGACATTGCTGGAACAGGAGATTATCCCCATCGTAAATGAAAATGATTCTGTCAGCTACAAAGAAATTGAATCGGAAGAAAAAATCTTCGGGGATAACGATATGCTTTCAGCGGTGGTGGCGGTGCTGTGTAAGGCAGATCAACTGGTCATTTTGTCGGACATTGACGGATTTTATGACAGAGATCCCAGACTTTCCAAGAATGCGAAACTAATCAGTCGCGTGGAAAAAATAGACGACGGCACTTACGCGCTTGCGGGAGGCGCAGGTTCAAGACGGGGAACCGGCGGAATGAAAACGAAATTACAGGCGGCGGATATTGCCACGGCGCAGGGAATTGACGTAATCGTGACCAACGGGAAGAATCCGCGGGCCTTATACAGTATTATAGAGGGCGAACAGGTTGGTACGCTGTTTGCGGCACAAAGACAGGTTTGATTTGGCAGGAGAATGAGGATGGAGACTGGTAAGAAAGTGACAGAGAAGCTGTATGATAAGGACAGTCACAGGAAGGAATTTGAGGCTGTGGTGACGGCGTGTGAGGAGAATGAGAAAAAAGGCGGGTACAGGGTTGTACTGGACCAGACGGCGTTTTTTCCTGAAGGCGGCGGGCAGTTCGGAGATGTGGGCCGATTGGATGAGGTGGAGGTGACGGATACGCGGGAGAAGGGCGGCGTCATTTATCATGAGACGAAAGAGGCGCTGGAACCCGGCCGTAAGGTGAAAGGAAAGATTGATTTTGCAGTGCGCTTTGACAGGATGCAGCAGCACTCGGGGGAGCATATTTTATCGGGGCTTGTACATCATCTGTACGGATATGACAATGTGGGATTTCATCTGGGGGCGGAGGCGACGACGCTGGATTTTAACGGAGAGCTTTCAGAGGAGCAGGTGCGGGATCTGGAACTCAGGGCGAATCGGGCGGTGTGCGAAAATGTGTCCATACAGGTGCTGTATCCCACGAAGGAGCAGCTTAAAAATGTGGATTACCGAAGCAAGATAGAGATTGAGGGACAGATTCGCATCGTGTCGATTCCCGGATATGATATCTGCGCCTGCTGTGCGCCGCATGTGGACAGGACCGGGGAGATCGGCCTGATCAAGATCATAAGCTGTGAGCGGCACAGAGGGGGCTGCCGGATGACCATCCTGTGCGGCATGCGGGCGCTTATGGATTATCAGAGGAAACAGCAAAACGTAACGGAAGTTTCCGTCGCTCTGTCCGCCAGGCCGGAGAAGATCGGGGAGGCGGTTCTGCATGTAAAGGAACAGCTTGGAAGGACAAGGGAGCAGTTAAACCGGATGCAGGAGTTGTACCTGGGACAAAAGCTTATGCAGCTTACGCCAGAGGACAGGAATGTCTGCATCATAGAAGAAGAACTGGATCACATCGCCGCCCGGAATTTTATCAACAGCGCCATGGAAATGTGCGAAGGAATCTGCGGCGCGCTGATCGGGACGGACGAGGGCGGCTATCATTATATACTCGGCAGCAGGACGGTGGATCTTCGGGTGTTTTCCAAGACGCTCAATGAAAGATTCCAGGGGAAAGGCGGCGGCAAGCCGCAGATGGTGCAGGGATCTTTGACAGGAGCGGCAGAGGAGATACGAAAAATGATTATGGAAACATAGGGTGAAGGGTGGATGTTGGAAAATTATTCGTTTGAAGTATTCTGGAAAGATGAACTTACAGCCTCGGTGCGGGTGGAACAGGATATCGTAAAAGTGAAGCGCTATATCAAACACCCTTTGCGGCAGTTATTTGCGGCAGATACCATGAGCCGGTATCAACTGAACTGCATTCTGGAACTCAGATGCTGGGACAGAGGGCGGCCGGACTCGGATGAGATTTTGAAATATCTGGGACTGACGGCGTATATTCCCTATGAGATTATAAAAAAGACCCATGGAGTATCTTTTAATGATTTTATCTGGTTTCGTTTCCCGGGGGAACAGATTACCAGCAAAGATGTGCTGGTGAGGTGAAAAGAGTCACTCTTTTGACGGCCAATAAAAGTGTCAACTGGCATTTTCCCATGGAGGAAAATGTAAAAAGAGTGATCGCAAGACCCTTTAGCGGTTCCCATGAAAAGATGTATCAGTATTTCGGTACAGGTTTTCATCTGGACCATGCGGCGGTATACAGATGGCTGGAGGGGGAAGAAAAAAGCAGGGAAAAAGATGTACTGTGCTATCAGTTACAAAGATATGAAGATATCATATAAAAATACCAAAAGCCGGAAGGCAGGTGATGATTTCATCTGTTTTCCGGCTTTTTCTGTGCAGGAATTTCCCCTAAAATCTGGTATATTTTCATATCATAGCAGTATCAAACGTTTACAAAGGAGAATGGAATGGGAACTATGTATGGATACGCCCGGGTCAGTACCAGGGAGCAGAAGGAGGACAGGCAGATGCTTGCACTGACAGGTCAGCAGGTGCCAAGGAAAAACATCTACATGGATAAACAGTCCGGCAAGGATTTCGAGCGGCCCATGTATAAACGCATGCTAAAGCGTATGAAAGAAGACGACCTTCTGTATATCAAAAGCATCGATCGCCTGGGACGCAATTATGAAGAGATCCTGGAACAGTGGCGGGTGCTGACACGGGAGAAAAAGGTGGATATTGTCGTGCTGGACATGCCCCTTCTGGATACGCGCAGGGGAAAAGATCTGATGGGGACATTTTTAAGCGATATCGTGCTGCAGGTGTTGTCGTTCGTGGCGGAGAACGAGCGCAAAAATATACGCCAGCGGCAGCAGGAGGGAATCGAAGCCGCCAGACTTCGGGGCGTGCAGTTCGGAAGGCCACAGAAACCCCTGCCGGATAATTTCGTAAAAATATGCGGTATGTGGCTGTCGGGCGAGCTGAGCCAGCGGCAGGCCGCGAAGCTGTGTAAAATGCCGCTTTCATCCTTTAACCGCAGATGCCAGGAACTGATCAGTCAGGAACAGGAACTGCGCTAAAACAGTCTCAACAAAATATTTTTTGTAAGCAAATTCCTTCTGCCCGAAATATCACGGGCAGGGGAAATCCTGGAAAAGTATCTTACTCCTTGATTTTTTAAATGTGTTATGCTAAAGTTTTTTATGTTCCTGTCGATATACCTATTGTCCTAAAGTATATATTTATTATTATATAATAGTGCAGTTCAAAGGAGAACCAATGAAAAAAGCGCAGAAAGAACAAGCAGAACAACTGGTCGGGCTGCTTGATAGAGTACATGATGGGGTCAGGATGTCCATAGAAGCGGGAGAAAAGGACGCTGCCATGAATTTTTTGAGCCAGTGCCAGGAGAGCACAATCAATCTGGGCGAGGCGATCGAGGAGACAGAAGGGGAAGGTTTCGTGACCGTCACATTGCTGGAGGGATACTGCGAGACCGTCTATCAGTTCTATGAAAAGCTTCGCCAGGGTGAAAAGGTAAATGCCGGAAAAGCATATAAGAATCTGCACAGGTCCTTGATTCAGATTAAGAACAGTATTAAAAACGATATTAAAGTACGGACGGAGGCTGTGTTCCTTCCATATAAAGCATCCATGTGGGATTCTCTGGAGAGCGTCTGGAAGGCCGCGGAGGAAGATCCGGACTGCGATGCTTATGTAATTCCCATTCCTTACTATGACAGAAATCCGGACGGAAGCTTTAAAGAAGAGCACTACGAAGGCGATCAGTATCCGGACTATGTCCCGGTGACCTGGTATGGGGATTATGATTTTGAACAACATAGACCGGATCTGGTGTTTATACATAATCCATACGATGAGTGCAACTATGTGACAAGTGTGCATCCGTTTTTTTATGCGAAAAATTTGAAACAATATACAGATAAATTAGTATATATACCTTATTTTATTTTAGGTGAGATCGACCCGGACAATACAGCCGCTGTGAAAGGGATGGAGCACTTCTGTACCACGCCTGCAGTGATCCACGCGGATAAAGTAATCGTGCAGTCGGAAGACATGCGGACGATTTATGTTAATGTGATGACCGAGTTCGCGAAAGAAAACGGTATAGAAGGGATGAACCGGAAGTACTGGGAAGAGAAGATCCTGGGTCTGGGTTCGCCGAAGGTGGATAAGGTGCTGAATACCAGGCGGGAGGAACTGGTGATCCCGGAGGAATGGCTTAGGATTATCAAAAAGCCGGACGGGAGCTGGAAGAAGATTATCTTCTATAATACGACGGTGACAGCGCTTTTGAAGCATGGGGAGCAGTATCTGGAGAATATGCGGGACGTGTTCCGGATGTTCTATGAGAGCCGGGAGGACGTGGCGCTTCTTTGGAGACCGCATCCGCTGATGGAGGCGACGGTGAAGAGCATGAGGGCGGAGCTGTGGGGGGAGTATGAGGAGATCGTTCGGGGGTATAAAAACGCTGGGTGGGGGATTTATGATGATTCGGCGGAGTTGGAGCGGGCGGTTGAGATTTGTGATGGGTATTATGGGGATTATAGTTCGGTAGTAAGCTTATGTCAGGAATCGGGAAAACCTATGTTGCTACAAGATGTGGGAGCAACAAATTAATGTAAATGAGATTGGGAATCCATTAATTGCGATGTATGTAGAATAGAGGAAGAAAAATGTTAAATGACAAAACGATCTTGATTACTGGTGGGACTGGTTCATTTGGGAATTATTTTACAGAGTATATATTAAAGAATTATAAGCCTAAAAAGATCATCATCTATTCCAGAGATGAATTCAAACAGTTTAATATGGCGAATAAATTTAAAAAATATGATGATGTCATGCGTTTTTTTATAGGAGATGTACGGGATAAAGACCGTTTACTGCGTGCAATGAGCGGGGTGGACTATGTCATTCATGCGGCGGCGCTGAAACAGGTTCCGGTATGTGAATATAATCCAATCGAAGCAGTAAAAACGAACATAGATGGTGCTATGAATGTTGTCAATGCGGTCTTAGACACTCCAAGTGTGAAAAGGGTAGTGGCGCTTTCCACAGATAAGGCTGTTAATCCGATCAATCTGTATGGTGGAACAAAACTAGTCTCAGATAAGCTTTTTATAGCGGCAAATGCATATGCAGGTGCAAGAAATGTACGTTTTGCGGTTGTTCGCTATGGAAATGTAGCGGGAAGCAGAGGTTCCGTCATACCTTTTTTTAAACAGATGATTGAAAAAGGCAAAAATGAACTGCCAATTACGGACTACCGTATGACGAGATTTTGGATCAGTTTGGAGCAGGGGGTTGAACTGGTGATTCGAGCATTATCAGAGGCAAATGGAGGGGAGACCTTTATTTCCAGAATTCCTTCCTTTAAGATTACGGATTTGGCACAGGCGATGATGCCGGGATGCGAAATGCCGGAGGTTGGAATTCGAGAAGGTGAGAAATTGCATGAAATCATGATCACACGAGAAGATTCCATGAATACATATGAGTATAATGGATACTTTGTCATTTATCCTCGTTATACTTGGTGGGGAAAAAGCAGGTTGATCCCTGGCGGGAAACCAGTAGCAGAAGGATTTGAATACAGTTCAGGAAAGAATACAGAATGGCTGAGCATAGAAAAAATCCGGGAATTATTAAAGACAGATATAACTGATTATTAAGGAAAGAGGAGAGTAAGGTGGAAAAGCTGGCCATAAACGGTGGAATTCCGGTAAGAAAAGTACCGATCTATTATGGACATCAGTGCATTGATGAAGATGATATTAGTGCAGTGATGCAGGTGCTGAAAAGTGATTATCTGACATGTGGCCCTGAGATTGCAAGACTGGAGAAAAGGTTATGTGATGCTACTGGGGCAAAATATGCGGTAGCGGTCAGCAGTGGAACTGCTGCACTCCATGCGGCCTGTTATGCTGCTGATATCGGAGAGGGTGATGAAGTTATTACATCACCGCTTACATTTGCGGCATCTGCAAACTGTATATTATATACGGGTGGGAAGCCTGTATTTGCAGATATTGATCCGGATACATATAATATCGATCCGGAATCTATAGAAAAACATATTACAGAAAAGACGAAAGCAGTTATTGGGGTTGATTTTACAGGTCAGGTGGTAGAACTGGATGAAATACGTTCTATCTGTAAAAAGCACCATTTGATTTTAATTGAAGATGCCGCGCATTCCATTGGGACGTTATATAAAGGAAAGCCTGTCGGAAGCATTGCAGATTTGACTACGTTTAGTTTTCACCCGGTTAAGACGATTACTGGCGGAGAGGGTGGAGCAGTCCTTACAAATGATGAAAAGCTTTATCACAGACTGATTTTGTTCCGATCCCATGGGATTACCAGAAGTGCAGACTATATGGAACTGGATAGGGGAAGTAAAGATAATATAGGGAAGTGGTATTATCAGCAGATGGAACTGGGATATAATTATCGGATAACAGATATCCAGGCGGCTTTGATTATCAGTCAGATGGATAAACTTTCATTATTCAAAAAACGCAGACAAGAGATAGTAGCTTTATATAATGAAGCATTTAAGAATTTTCCGGGAGTTATATTACAGAAGGAAATATCTGCGTCTGATACAGCACGACATCTTTATATCATACAGATGGATTTGAAAAAGCTGTCTGTTGGAAGAAAAGAAATATTTGATGCTTTATGGGCAGAAAATGTATGCGGTAATGTTCATTACATTCCCGTATATTATTTTCCGTATTACCAAAAATTAGGATATCGGAAAGGTTTGTGTCCAAAAGCGGAAGCTCTTTATGAAAGAATAATCACGATACCATTGTATCCGGCTATGAGTGATGCGGATGTGGATAGTGTGATCGCAGCGGTAAAAAAAGTTGTTGGATTTTATTCGAATTATAAAGAACCGCAGCCTGTATAAATCTTAAATTAAAATCATTTGGAAGGTATTTTGTATATGAAGTATTCGAAATTGTATTATGAAAGAACAAAAGGTCTCGCACCTTTTGCATATACGGTTGTGGATGAATGGTTGTATTTTTGTGATCAATGTGTTCCGGGATTGTTCAGATATCATTTTGAAGAGAAAAAAACGGAACTGGTTACCGTTTTTAATTCCAAATATGTAAGACAGAACTTTTATAAAATTGTTTGTTTTCAGGATGAATTATGGTTATTACCATTTTTAGATGGGAGGATAATCAGTTTTAATATGGCTACGAATAATGTGTGCTACCATGAGGTTCCTTCTGAAATTAAGGAAAAAGTAATTCCATTTACAGATATGGTGTTCAGGGGAGAAAGGGCATATCTTATTCCTCATGGAAATAATCGGTTTTTGATAGAAATGAATTTGCTGACACATGAAATGAAGATGCTGAGCTTATTCGAAAGTGAAAAAAAAACGATATTTATCAGTGGTGCAGTACATATTTCGAATCAAATATTTTTGGTTGAGAGTGTGGATAATGAACTGATTTTATTTGATTTAGATAAAAAAAAGAAAGTACGTATTTGTGCTATTAATGCTCAGTTAAATAATTTTCTAATGAGAAAATTAGATGATCAGATATATTTCTTTCCAATTACCATAAATGGCTGTGATAAACTGCTGATTTATGATATTAATAAAAATTGTTTGATGGAAAAGAAATATCCAATAGAAAGTTTGTTTCCAGGAGAAGTCTGTATTACCGCAGTATTAAAGAAAAGCATCTGGATTTTGGCAAATAAACAGAAGAAAATATATCAGATAAATCAGATGTTGGAAATTGAATCGGAAATAGATATTTTGAATTTTAATGATAGCTTTGAAGAGATATATGTTTCCGGTATTGCATTTATAGATTATTTATTTTGGAATGGGCATAGAGGGACTCCCTTGATCCAAGTAAAAGATGATGCAATCCAAATATTAGATACCGGAAAAGATAAATCTATTTTTGAAACATATTTAGAAATAATAAATAATAGCAGTATGGATAAAGAAGAAATGAAAAAAACAAATCTTGGAAAGAGTATATATGAAGCTATGATTTTGGGGAAGTAGAAGGATAGAATATGAAACTTGCATTAGGTACAGTACAACTTGGAATGGATTATGGCGTACAGGGAGGAAAGAGACCTTCCCAAGAGACAGCGGATGAAATATTATCTTTTGCCTTGGAAAATAAAATAAATCACTTTGATACTGCTGCTGCTTATGGAAATGCAGAGGAAGTTCTTGGAAATTTTATTAGAAGGAATCCGGATAAGGTAAAAGATATACATATTGTTTCAAAGTTAGCACCAAAGGCGTTGAATGGAACCCAAAAAAAACAGCAAAAGGAAATTGTACTGAGAGAGATTAGCAAAAGCATACGAAAGTTAAATGTAAATAGATTGGATGCTTTTCTTTTCCATAATGCAAAATATATTTTTGAAGAAGAAGCGATATATGCCTTGGAGTGCGTTAAAAGAGAAGGAATGGCTGGAAAAATAGGAGTATCGATTTATACGCCCCAAGAGGCTATGAAAGCTTTGGAATATAATGAGATTACAGTAATACAGGTTCCTTATAATGTATTTGACCAACGGCTTGATCAGTGCGGTTTTTTTGAACAGGCACGGAAAAAAGAAATAGAAGTATATGCCAGAAGTTCACTTCTTCAGGGACTTATGTTGATGAATCCGGAATGCCTGCCGGTTAAGTTGCGTTTTGCAGAAAATTACTTAATAAGATTTTTGTCAGTATGCAATGATTATCATATTTCTCCATTAAAAGCGGCTGTGTGTTATGTGAAAGGGCATTCAGGGATTGGTCATGTTGTATTTGGTGTCGATAATAAAGAACAGTTATTAGATTATTCTTCTATGTGGAATGAACAACTCCCCGATGATATGGTTTGTATATTACGAAAGGAGTTTGAAAATGTGGAGGAAAGATTAGTAAATCCGGTTTTGTGGAATTTATAGAAGCAATTATGAGAAATGTTCTGAGGGATAACATGAAATATTTAGTTTTAATCCAGGCTAGATGTGGTTCTTCTCGTCTTCCCAATAAAGTTTTAAAATATTTATCAGGCAAAACAACCCTTCAATGGCTGATCGAAAGGGTGCAACGCAGTCGGCATGTAGACGAAGTGATGGTCATTACCTCTATCAAGAAAAATAATCTGCCGCTGATCAGGCTCTGCACCGAACTGGGGATACGTATTTTTGCAGGTTCCGAGGAAGATGTGCTCGATCGGTATTATCAGGCGGCGAAGCTGCTCCATCCAGAGAATATCGTCCGGGTCACGGCAGACTGCCCGCTCTTCGACTGGCGTTATCTCGATCTGGCAGTCGAACAGATGGATTCAGATACGGACTATATGGCAGAACTGACGGAAAGTTTTCCGGATGGCCTGGATATCGAGATTATAAAATTCCAGGCGCTGAAGAAAGTCTGGAAGGAAGCACGCCTGAGTTCAGAAAGAGAGCATGTAACTCTTTATATCCGCAACCATCCAGAACTGTTTACCATCCAGAATCTGGAATGCCCCATTGCCGGGATTGGAGACAAAAGATGGACGCTGGACGAAGAGGAAGATTATGAACTGATCAGCAGGATTTACCGTCATTTCCTGTCAAAAGGAAAAGAAGATTTTATAACCGAGGATATTCTGGCGTATTTGAAGGAACATCCAGAACTGGAGAAAATCAACCAGAAATTTGCGAGAAATGAAGGACTGGCAAAATCAATCGCGAATGACAAAACTGTGGAAACAGAAAACTGAAGGTGGACGAACATGGGAAAAGGACAGCAACTTTACAAAAGAGCAAAGCAGATCATTCCGGGCGGGACACAATTATTGAGCAAACGGCCGGAAATGTGGCTTCCGGAACAATGGCCGTCTTATTACAGCCGGGCAAAGGGTTGCGAAGTATGGGATCTGGACGGCACACATTACTTTGATATGAGCATCATGGGAGTAGGAGCCAATGTCCTTGGCTATGCGTTTGATGAAGTAGATCAGGCGGCCAAAGACGCCGTCGATCGTGGCGGAATGTGCACGCTAAACGCACCGGAAGAAGTAGATCTGGCAGAGAAACTTCTGGAACTGCATCCTTGGGCGGACATGGTACGGTATGCAAAGGCTGGGGGAGAAGCGATGGCTCTGGCGGCGCGTGTCGCGAGAGCGTATACGGGAAAAGACATTGTGCTGGTATGCGGATACCACGGTTGGCATGACTGGTACCTGTCCGCCAATCTGGTCAAAGGAGATCCTTTGGCGGATGTTCATTTAAAAGGACTGGCGCCACTGGGCGTTCCCAGAGGTCTGGCAGGCACAAATCTGATTTTCCACTATAATCGGCCGGAAGAATTTGACACTCTGATAGAAACCTATCGGGGACAGATCGCCGCTGTAATCATGGAACCCATTCGGAATGATTATCCCGAGCCCGGTTATCTGGAAACCATACGGGAAATCACACAAAGAGAAAGGATTGTGCTGATCTTTGATGAGATCACCGCAGGGTTCCGCCTGTGTGCCGGCGGCAGCCACCTGAAACTTGGAGTGAATCCGGATATGGCTGTATTTGCCAAAGCGATGACAAACGGATACCCGGTATCTGCGGTCATTGGAAGAAAAGAAGTGATGGAGGCGGCTCAGGAAACATTCATCAGCAGCACCTTCTGGACAGAGCGGATCGCGCTTGCTGCAGCAGTAAAAGCAATCGAGTGTTATCAGAAGTATCAGGTGGATGAACACCAGAGCCGGATCGGGAAACGTGTAAAAGAAGGATGGATCCGGGCTGCGGAAAAAACGGGAATAAAGATCCATACATCCGGGATCCTGCCCCTGATACATTTTGAGTTTGTTTATGAGGATGCACTTGCCTATAAGACCTATTTTACACAGCAGATGCTGAAAAGAGGATATCTCTCCGCGACTGCACTCTATGTGTCGCTGGCGCATACCGACGGGATCGTGAGTGGATACCTGGAAGCATGCGAGGTTGTCTTCCGGGAGATTGCGCAGGTTCATGCGATGGAGAAAAGGATTGAAGAATGTCTGGATGGGCCGGTCTGCCATGCAGGGTTTGAACGGTTGAATTAAAACCATGAGAGGATCAGAGAATGGACATACATGAAAATGCAAAGGAAGAGGTACTTCGGCAAGAAGGGAATTCATACTTTGAAAGAAACCTAAAAGGTGGAAAGATAGACGTTTCGATCGGATGCCGGTTATTTGGCGATTTCTTAGATGATTATGCAGGATCTATGTCAAATAAAAAAGTTTTAGAAGTCGGGTGTTGTTATGGATATAATCTGTTGTGGCTATGTGAGAGATACGGATTGGAAGGCTATGGGATCGAACCATCTGAAGAAGCAGTTTCGTACGGGAAAAAGCTCTTAGTGGATGAAAGTAACACTAGGGTTGTCCTGCAGCAAGGAACTGCCGATACCCTTCCATTTCCTGACGAACATTTTGATATAGTCCTTATGGGTTTCTGTGTGTTTTGGGTAGACAGAAAATATCTGCTGAGAGCTGTCGCTGAAGCAGATCGCGTCTTGAAAGCAGGCGGTTTGTTAGCTGCATGGGATTTCGACACAAAGCTTCCCTACAAACGTAATAATATACACAATGCACATGTTCCAACATATAAATATGATCTCGCCAAGTTGTATTGTGGGAATCCGCAGTATAGTCTGGTAGAAAAACGATCCTTTTCCCATAGCGGAAAAGGGTTCCATAAAGATATACAAGAACGATGTGCATTAAATGTACTATACAAAGAAGAAACACCACTTTACAACTTTTATA
>DKVI01000040.1:0-937 GCA_002491115.1 Lachnospiraceae bacterium UBA7182
TCCGTCGCACCGAAGTTCAATCCTGGTTCCCTGTGTAATGGCGGCAGCCATAATGTTCAGAATACTTTTGGGGTTGAGGACCGCGTCCCCCACAACCATGGTTACCTCTGACCTGCATTTCATCGCTTCTTTCGCCAATACACACGCAGGCCATGCATGAAGCCCCCATGGATTCGTAATTGAATCACACCTTCTACAATATTCAGTATACCCATTGGAACGGCTGATTTCAAGTTTTCCACCTGTTCTGCTTCATAAATATTTTTATGCAGACCTTTCGCGATGAAATATGCCAGCCCAAAACCAATCGGCGTCGCCGTATTGACCAGCTGCAATGCCGTCACCAGCTCACGAATACATAGGTTTTCTCCATGTCGGTCAGCTCCGCAAAATATTTCTGCACCAGGCCGTATTCCCTGGAAATTCTCACCTTCTGTATACTCACGTCAGAGAAAATCAGCTTTTCATTGCCCCGTTTGATCACGGGCATCATGGCAGCAAGGGCAAGCATATCGTTTCGGNNGAAGCCCCCATGGATTCGTAATTGTAAGCATTCTTGATACCATAAACCTTTCCCCCTGTTTTGCATTTGGTGCCGCCAAAGATTTTCACCAGGATCAGAACACCTGAATGTCAAGCTCGCCCAGGTCCGGTTCTTCCTCTTCTTCCTTCTTGTCTCCTATTACCTCTTCTGTCTTATTCTGGGCAATCACCGCATACACACAGCCGGTCACAACCACATTGACAATGATCGCCAGCAGGCCGGTCCATGGACGCGTCATAGTCGGAAGCATCAGGAATCCGCCGAACGGGACAGTTGAATCCGCCCCCAGAACCATCGTCACCGCGCCTCCGCAGGCGCCGCCGATGGCCGACGCGACCAGCGCGCGCACAAGATCACTCATGACAATCGGAATCACACCTTCTACAATATTCA
>DKVI01000040.1:1225-12845 GCA_002491115.1 Lachnospiraceae bacterium UBA7182
GAATCACACCTTCTACAATATTCAGTATACCCATTGGAACGGCTGATTTCAAGTTTTCCACCTGTTCTGCCTCATAAATATTTTTATGCAGACCCTTCGCGATGAAATATGCCAGTCCAAAACCGATCGGCGTCGCCGTATTGACAAGCTGCAATGCCGTCACCGGCTCACGAATACCGGATGCCAGAAGCGTCAGTGTAAACGCATATACTGTCTTATTAATGGGACCTCCGAAGTCTATAATACATAAACTTCCGATCACGATACCCAGCAGCAGTTTAGAAGAGGTTCCAAGGCCAAGCAGCACATTTGTCAGCCACTCTGTAAAGGCCGCAATGGGAACACCAAACACATAAATCATAATCAGCCCCGCCGCGAAAGAAGACAAAAGCGGAACAATCACGGTGGGCATCAGCCCTTTGGCCCAGTCAGGAAGTTTCAGGTTTTTAATGATAAACAGCGCAAGATATCCGGCGATATACCCGCCCAGGATTCCGCCGATAAAGCCTGCGCTGATTGCAATCGCCGACAGGCCCGCAATAAACCCCGGCGCAATTCCCGGTTTCCCGGCAATCGAAAACGCGATACCCACCGCAATGATCAAAGGAAGCAGTCCTAAGGCAGCGCCGCCCATTGTGGCGAGCGCATCCCAGAAGGTAAACTGTCCCTGTATCAGCCCTTCCCCGTACAGATTGGTTCCCCCCATGGCCATTCCGATCGCCACAAGGAACCCGCCTCCGCACACGATGGGCAGCATATAAGAAATCGCGGTCAATAAATGACTTTTCAAATTCAGACTCTTCAATTTTTCCATTCTCTCTTTCCTCCTTATCCCACTTTCTCCAGCATACACTGCTGAAATTCCATTTCCATTTTCTGGCATGCCGTATCCAGATCCTGATCCAGACCGAATAATCCCGCATTCCCGATGATCAGTATATCTGCGCCGGCCTCCACCAACTGCCTGTAGTTTTCCTTATTGCAGTGGCCGTCGATCTGAATCCGGTAATGATATCCTTTTTCTTCCCGAAGCCTTCTGGCCTGCCGGATTTTATCATACATCTGATCAATAAATTTCTGTCCGGCAAAGCCGATATCCACTGTCATAATTGTCAAAAGATCAATATACTCCAGATAAGATTCCACATAATTCAGCGGTGTAGCCGGATTCAAAACAACGCCGCATTTGCAGCCGGATTTCTGAATCATCTGCATGGTCCGAAAAGCGTTGGTATTGATGGTTTCCGCATGGGGGCTTATATAAGTAGCCCCTGCCTTTACACACATTTCGATCCAGTCGGACGGATCTGTCGTCATCAGATGCACGTCCATATCCGTTTTCGTATTTTCCCGAAAGCTTTTCAAAATACCCGGGGTCAGCGCCATATTTTTACAGAAATGGCCGTCCATAATATCTACATGATAAAGTTTCATATATTGATCCATAATTGTAAACTGTTCTTTCATCCTTCCCAGATCCATACACATCAGGGACGGTGCGAATATTGCCATCTTTTTTCCTCCTTTTATAGAATCAAAATCTCGTCGGGATCAAGCTCCTCTTCGTTTGTTTCAGTCTCCTCTTCCCCGCTCTCTTCCGTGAGAATATGCATCACATCCTCCACTGTATCCGCATCCATCAGCTTTGAGACTACCGCATCATTTCCCAGACGTTTTGAGAACATTGCCAGGAGCCTTAAGTGGTCTTCCGCGGCTGCATTGTCTGTACCCACTGCAAAAAGAATCACGACTTTCGCGCCGGTGTCGTCCAGGCTTTCCCATTCGATCTCATGGTCAAGAACCGCAATTGCCGCCCCCGGCCTGACAACGGATTCGCTTCTCCCATGGGGGATCGCGATATGGTTTCCGATTCCTGTCTCGCCGATCCCTTCCCGGACATATACATCCTTTAAATACGTTTCTTTGTCTTTCACCGTCCCCGCCCTGACAAACAGATCTGCCAGGGCCTCCAAAGCTTCCGCTTTATTGCCTGCCTTCAGATGGGTGACGATTGTTTTTGGATTTAAAATTTCTGTAAATTCCATATCTGCCCTTCCTTTCTGTTATGCGTTTTCCACAATCTGCTTTGCTTTTTCCATCAACTTATTGGGGGATTTAATCGCCACATCCGTTGATACCTGAATTACTCTTTTGTTCTCAAACCGGTCGCGGTCCGCGATCTTTACATCAATTGCCAATATGACAAGGTCTGCCGCGGCGATCTCCTCCGGCGTCAGCGCATTTTCTTTCCCGATGCTCCCCTGCGTCTCAAACCTGGCCTCAAAACCTGCCTTTTTAGCCGCCTTTTCCAGTTTCTCCTGCGCAATATACGTGTGCGCAATCCCCACGGTACAAGCACAAACTCCAACAATTTTCATATCCATTTCCTCCTCTTAATTGAATGTGTTTTTGTCTTTCTGTGGTTACTATAGCATTCCGGAAAACAAAACAGAAGTCCAGAAGGTTTCAACTTATTTTGAAAAGGACTGGATCAGACAACGCAAAAAAACTGACAGGTTTTGTGTCTTCCTGTCAGTTTTGTGAATCGTTTCTTTCTTTGTTTTTTTACATTTTCTGGCGTCTTTTCACCTGCTCCCACACAATCGGAACAAAGAAGCAGCAGACGCACAGAGGAAATATACCGTCATCCGGCAGGACGGACGCAAGATTTCCAAACACAATCCCTGCAATACAAAAGTCCGCATCCGAAAAGGAAGTACCTGATAAATGCAACGTGCCAAGTACAGGCATAACAGCCAGCGCCAGCACGGAAATCAAAATTCCATGGACAAAAGAGCCAATCATACAGCCTTTTACCCCGCCTTCTGCGTTTGAGAAAACCCCGGCAGAGGCGCCGCAGAAAAAATGAGCGACAACACCCGGAACAATGACCGGAACCAGCCGCGTTCCATACCACGCGTTAATCCCCATCAGGGCCGCCATTGTGACAATCCCGCCCAGAAAGGACATCAGAAAACCGATCATCACCCCATTGGGCGCATAAGAAAAAACAATCGGGCAGTCCACCGCGGGCTTCGCGTGAGGTACAAGCTTTTTGGCAATGCCTTTGAACGCAGGTACAATCTCCCCAACGATCAGACGCACCCCGGACAATATAATATAAATAGCCGCGGAAAACTGCGCGCCCTGGATCATTGCATAAATCACCCAGTTTTGACCCCCTCCTGCTCCATAGGAAATATCCAGCGCCGCCAGATCCGTCCGTGCGGCCGCAATACCGGCTTCAACCAAAAACACAGCCGTCATCACAATAAAAATTCCCACTGTCGAATCCCTCATAAAAGACACTTTGGAAGAAAAGCGGATATCTTCCGTATCCTTGTGCTGCTTCTTCCCGGTCGCAAGACGGGCGATCCGCGCCGCCGCCACGCAGCCGATCGTCGAAAAATGTCCAAACGCAATTTTATCTTCCCCGGTTATTTTTTTCATTTCTTTCTGAGCCACGGCGGGCATCATCGCCATAAAAAGCCCCAGCACCAGGGCGCTTCCCAAAATAACCCGCCATCCGCTTATTCCGCCTCCGTGCAATACCACTGTCAGAAGGCAGGCCATATACAGCGTATGGTGGCCTGTCAGGAAAATATACGGAAACGGCCCAAGGCGCGCCATGATCAAATTCGCGATCATGCCCAGCAGCATGACTGCCGACACTTCCGAAGCATACTGCGCGATTCCCAGCGACGCAATCGCTTCCATATTGGGGATGACTCCCTGAATATGAAAATCATAGGCAAACAACACGCCAAAATCCTTCAGCGCCCCGTTCTGCAGAAAATCAGAGCCCGCTGACAAAAGGATAAAACCTACCACTGCCGTAACCGTTCCTTTTACAATATACGCAAACGGCTTCTTCTGCAGCAAAAGACCCGCCAGTGTCACCAGACCCACCAGAAGCGCAGGCGTCGCTATTACTTCCCGAACAATCGTAAAAATATACATAACTCCACCTTTTTCACTGATCAACAAGCCTGGCGCGAAGAATCCCGCATACCCTCTCAGGGTTCTTTGCCGCTGTCAGTTCATCCACCTGCCAGGGTTTCGCAAGAGATTTTCTGATATCCTGAAGGATTCTCATATGTTTACTCTGGTCTTCCACTACCAGACAGAAAATGATTCTCGCCCTCTTTCCACCGTCAAACAAAATTCCTTCCGGCGCTATCCCGATGGAAAGATCCAGATGTTTCACTCCGTTCTCCGGACGCGCATGGGCCAGCAAAAGATCCCGGGTGACAAACATATACGGCCCTGCTTCCAAAAGCCTGTTGATAATACACTGCACATAGCCTTCATCCATGCTGCCGCGTTTCAAAAGCGGAACGGAAGTCGTATAAATGGCCCTCTGCCAGTCTGTCCTGTACCCGTCTGGGAAATCCTGCGAAAGATCCCCCATCCTGCCTCCGCGACTGTCCAGAAACAACACCCGGTCCTCTGTCAGATAGTCCGTAAGCTTCCAGACGCCGGCCTTAAAAACGGGCTGTTTTTCTTCCTGCCGGCACGCGAAAAAACGATCCAGGTCATTTTTCAGCTCTGTATGCCGCGCCGCCGGAACATATTTTTTCACCACCTGGAACAACGCGCCTGTATCTACAAATCTGAACCGGTTTCGTACCAGCGGATGATTCAATATATTTTTCCGGTCAAAATCATTTAAGACCGGATTCACAAGAATCACCGGTACCATGGCCTTCACTTTCACGGAAGACACAACCAGGTCGCAGACGCTCTGAGGATTTTTCAGTTCTGAAGCGGCCGTCACACCGACGATTTTCGCCTGCGGCAGGATGCGCCCCAGTTCATGGCTGATCATATTTCCCGTCGCCATCCCGTTCATACACACCACAAGAATCCGAAGCTCTTTCTCGTCAGACCGGGCATATTTCAGGTGCGCGCCGAAATGAAGCGCCAGATAGGCCACCTCGCTGTCCGAAATCTGAACGTCAATCTGCTGCTCCAAATACCGCACGCTCTCCCGCATCACATCAAAAATATACAGATATTCTCTCCGGATATCCTCCGCCATGGGATTGCCGATCTGAATGCCGAACCGATACCGGTAAATTGAAGACGCGATGTGCTGATACAGATCCCTTAGAAGCTCCTCTTTCTTTTCAAATACCACACAGGCCCGCCGCTCAAATTCCGCAATCAGGTTTTTCGATACTTCCAGTATGGACTCATTCTCCTGTGTGTCCGATTCTTCCCTGGAACAGGCTGCCAGCCTTCCGCCAAGGAAATGCAGTGTCACATAGGTTTTCTCCATGTCGGTCAGCTCTGCAAAATATTTCTGCACCAGGCCGTATTCCCTGGAGGCTCTCACTTTCTGTATGCTCACGTCAGAGAAAATCAGCTTTTCATTGCCCCGTTTGATCACGGGCATCATGGCGGCAAGGGCAAGCATATCGTTTCGGACATAACTTACCTTCAGCTCCTGTTCCACCTGTTCAATCCGGTTTAACCACGGAGAAATTTCCTCCATATGCAAAAACTGCAGTTTACCGGCAGACAGAAGCGGCTCAAGCATATTAAAATATAAAAAAAAGATCGCCCTTACCCGAATCGGGTCACCCCCGATCCAGTATCCTCTTTTCTTTTCATACCTGAGTTCCAACTGATAACTGTAAAGATTTGAAATGACTGCCTGAAGATCCGTAAAAATCGTGTTGCGGCTCACAAGGCAGGTATTCATCAGATTTTCCACATAGACAGGTTCTTTTGAAGCAATGATCTGGCACACGATCATCCGGCTTCGCTCCCCCGGAGTAAAAATATAATCGTTATACGGCTGTTCAGATCCCAGGGCAGCCTCCATCAGGAGCTTTTCTTCTTCCGAAAAAGGCTGTATTTTTCCCCTTATGACCTGGATGAGCGGAAGCTTTTTCATTTTAAGCCAACTGTTTGACCGATCCAGTTCATTGTAGACAGTCCGCGTTGATACAGACCATTCATCCGCAATTTCTCTGATACCAACAGGGTTGCTTCTTTTCAGGATCATATTGATCATTTTCTGCGTGCGTTCATTTAAATATCCGGTCGCCATATGATTATTCTATCCCCAATATCGGTTTTAACTGTTCTGCCGCCAGTTCTTCATCCATAAGGTCGGAAAGTCCGATGGCTAAAACTCCGGACAGCCCAGGTACTACTTCTTCAGACACCACAAATAAATCGGCCCTGCTTTCTGAAAGATCAGACAGCGAACCAAACAGCACCTCCACGTCATCCACCCCAAGACGTGCCAAAGCTTCTTCTATCGTCATCTGCATTACAAGCGAGGTTCCCACCCCATTGCCGCAGCAGCACATAATTGTCCGTATCTTCCGTTTCATTTTTTTCCGCTCTTTTCCGCTATTTTCACCGCCGGCGCCCAATACTGCATCGCCTGTGGGCACTGCCATCATTATATACGCATAAAAAAGCCGGTGCAAGGCCCCGGCAAAAGTGAATCTCGTTCTCAGTTCCTTCAGTATGTTCCCTCCTTTCATATCCTACATCACTATACGACAATTTAACCATGATGCTAACACTTTTTCGTATTTTTTAAAATTTCTTGTTTTTTTTACGGATTAAACATATAATCCTTATATAAGGAAAAGTACACTCAAAAAAATATAGAAAAGCCTAAAATCAGGGAGGTATCTTATATGGAATATGTTGTGAATTTTGTTTGGGACAATGAAGCATGTGTCTGGATTGCAACCAGTGATGATATTCCTGGTCTTGTACTGGAATCCGGCTCATTTGACGCTTTATTAGAGCGTGTCCGCATTGCCGTTCCGGAATTGCTTTCTTTAAATAAATCTTCTGGCCTTCCCATCTCCTTATCATTCCTGTCAGAGCGCCACGAAAGGATGGTCTTATAATGGCAGAATATGAAAAGAAGGTACGAGACATACTTTCCCAAAATGGCTGCATTTTTAAACGGCGTGGAAAAGGCGACCATGATATATGGTACAGCCCAATCACCAACCGCCATATAACCGTCGATACAAAGATAAAATCCCGCCATACAGCAAATGCCATTATGAAGCAAAGCGGTATTAACCATAAATTCTAAAGGGACTGATGTTTTTATGATCTTGCATAAAGAATCTAATGTCTGATGATGTTCTGGAAGAAAACAGGCTGAATCTGGCTCATAAAGGGGAGTTACCCGCTTTTTACGAGTAATCAGCATTTCTGTTTTAGTCAGCACACTGTTTAACATGATTGCAGACCGCCATATCCTTTTTCTGCAATTCGCCATCTCTTGTACCTTCCATTTTGTCAGTCCGTATTTCTTTATCATACGGTACCTTGTCTTGACTTTCTTCCATTGTTTCCAATAGACTGCCCTGATCCTGTGCCAGCTTCATGGCTCTGTATTCATTCCCCCATCCGTTGTTCCTCTCCGCCAGCTCCCTGATTTTATTCCTCATCTTTTCTGAATACCCCTCCGCTGATCACTCCTGCGTTGAGATATTTATGGATTAACGTTAAGTTTTGAAAGCAACACGATACTTTCCACATTCGCCGACCACGGAAACATGTCCACGCAGCACGCTTTCTCCACCCGATACCCGCACTCTGTCAGCATCTCCAGGTCTCTTGCCAGGCTGGTGGGTTTACAGGAGATATAAAGCATCCGCTCCACGCCATAGTCAATGATCTTTTTAAGCGCTTTGGGATGAATGCCGTCCCGGGGCGGATCCAGTACGATAAAATCCGGCTTCTCCCGGATCATATCCAGCATTTTTAATACGTCTCCGGCGATAAATTCACAGTTTGTCAGACCGTTTTTTACGGCGTTTTCCTTTGCGGCTTCCACGGCCTCCTCCACGATTTCCACCCCGATGACTTTCTTTGCCACCGGCGCCAGGATTTGCGCGATGGTTCCGGTTCCGCTGTACAGATCGTAGATCACCTGATCTTTCGTATCCCCTATATAAGAACGGGCTGTCCGATAGAGGATTTCCGCCCCCAGAGAATTAGTCTGAAAAAAGGAAAAAGGGGTAATCCGAAAGGTAAGTCCCAACAGATTTTCATAAAAAAAATCCTCTCCATAGAGCGTTTCCGTCCTGTCGTTTTGCACCACATCTGCCAGACTGTCATTTTCCGTATGAAGGATTCCTTTCAGCTTCCCTTCCAGCGGAAGTTTCAACAGCCTGTCCTTCCAGGATGCCAGAAGTTCCCGCTCATCCAGGCCATCCAGACAGTCTCTCTGGGTCGTCGTCACCAGATCTGCCAGAATCTCCCCTGTTTTTGTCCCTTTCCTGATCAGCAGATGACGCAGGTAGCCTACATGCCTCATTTTATGATAAAAAGGTATGTCCTGCCCATAAAAGAAATCCCGTGTCTCTTTTAAAATTTTTCCAAAATCCGGCTCCGCGATCTGACAACCGTCCACGGTCACAACATCATAAAAGCTCCCTCTTTTATGCATCCCCAGGGTCAGAGGGCCGTCCTTTACCTCATCTCCGAAAGAATATTCCATCTTGTTGCGGTAACCATAAGCGCGGGGGCTTTCTTTTATGCCCTCAAATCTATAAGAAACATCCTGACCGGTCAGCGCCTGGTCAAGAAGCTCTTTTACCTGCTGTTCCTTTAACCTGAGCTGTTCTTCATAGGGCAGGCTCTGGTACGTACAGCCTCCGCAGTCTTTAAAATGACGGCAGCGGGGCTCACACTCCAGCGGTGACTGTTCCAGCACTTCCAGAATACGCCCTTCTGCCTTTCCTCTGCGCACTTTACTGACCAGAAAGCGCACCTTCTGTCCCGGCACACCGTTTTTTACAGTCACATTCTGTCCTTCTGCCTCAATCCAGCCTTTACTGGGAAACGAAACTTTCTGAATCACGCCTTCATAGATCTGTCCTTTTTTCATTCATATCCTCCTGAAATCCAATATATAAAAAGGGCTGTCTATGCGACAACCCCCTATCCGTCTATTCCTCTGTCTTTTCTGCTTCCTCTTCCTCATCGTCATCATCAAAGAAGTCGTCTTCAAAGTCTTCGTCGAAGTCTTCATCGAAATCATCAAGATAATCCGGAGTAAAGAAACGATACACCGCGTACGCAATCCCCGCTACTGCGAGCACAGCCCCTATGATAATAAAAATCCACATGACTGCGTTCTGTTTTTTCTCTTCTTCTTTCTTAATATGAAGCAGTTCTCCAAGCATCTCGTTGGTTTTCGCAGCATTGACAATATCTTCCACATGTTTCATAACGGATACCTCTCTTCTCAAAATATAATTGTTATTTAGTATACCATACTTTCTGCGAAAATACTATAGACTTTCAACTTTTTTTAACCTGGCAAAAGACGCGAACATTCTTTTGACTCCGACTTTTTCAAAGTCTACTTTCACTTCATAGTCCCTTCCACCGTCCGCGATCTCCAGTACTGTGCCTTTTCCGAATTTTACATGGGACACCCTGTCCCCCACTTTATATTCCAGGCTGTCCGCTTTGACTACTTTAAATTGCTGCGGATCGAAAGTCTTTGCCTTGAAAGCTTCTTTCGCCCGGGCATGCGCCATATCTTTCTGAGACGGCCGCACAGCAGGCGCATTACATGGGGTTCCTCTGCCTACCAGATCTGACGGAACTTCCAGGATAAAACGCGAAATATTATTATACTGATTTTCCCCTCTTACCTTTCGGGCTCTGGCGGCAGTCATGGTCAGTTCTTTCATAGCCCTTGTGATTCCCACATAACATAAACGCCGTTCTTCCTCAATCTCCTGCACTGCGTTCTCCGCCGCAATGGACATATAGCTGGGAAATATGCCGTCTTCCATACCTGCCATATATACATAAGGAAATTCCAAGCCTTTGGCACTATGTAATGTCATCAGAAGAACCCGGTTATCGCCGTCTTCCAGGCTGTCGATATCCGCAACCAGAGCAACTTCCTCCAAAAATCCTCTAAGATCCGGCTCTGCTGCCTGTTCTTCATATGCTGCCGCCTTGTTCAGCAGCTCATCTATATTTCCCAGGCGCGCTTCTGCTTCTTCGGTTTCTTCCGCTTTCAGATCCCGGACATAACCGGTCTGATCCAGGATTTCCTCAATCAGTCCTTTTACAGAAATATCAGAAAGTTTCAGCCTGCACGCATGGATCAGATGAACAAAAGGCTGAATCTTAAGCGCCGCTTTCCCAAGCCCCGGCACCGTGTCCATATCTTCCAGCGCTTCAAAAAAACTCATACCCTGGGCGTCCGCGTAGCTTTGCACTTTATTCAGCGTTACAGAGCCGATCCCCCGTCTGGGCACGTTGATGATCCGGCGCACGGCAAGATCGTCTTTTCCGTTATCAATCGTTTTCAGATAAGCCAGCACATCTTTGATCTCTTTACGTGAATAAAAGTTTACGCCGCCGACAATCTTATACGGTATATTTGCCATAAGAAATTTTTCTTCAAACAGGCGGGACTGGGCGTTGGTTCTGTATAAAACGGCAAAATCTTTATAGTGTTCTGCCTTTTCCTCCATTTTCTTCCGTATATCCCCTGCGATATATTCTGCTTCCTCATATCCCGTCTGGAACTGCCTGCAGACAATCGGTTTACCAGGTCCGTTATCCGTCCAGAGCACTTTTTCTTTGCGTCCTTTATTATGAGAAATCACACTGTTGGCTGCATCCAGAATATTCTGCGTAGAGCGGTAGTTCTGTTCCAGTTTGACCGTTCTCGCATTCGGAAATACTTTCTCAAAATTCAGGATATTTTCAATATTGGCTCCCCTGAACTTATAGATGGACTGATCGTCGTCCCCCACCACACAGAGATTCTTATATTTTTCCGCCAGCAGGCTTAGAAATTTAAACTGCACCGTATTCGTATCCTGGTACTCGTCCACCAGAACATAACGGAAACGATCCTGGTAATATTCCAGCACATCCGGACAGCTTTGGAACAATTCCACTGTCTTCATCAGCAGATCGTCAAAATCCAGCGCATTGTTCTTCTCTAATTCTTTCTGATATTCCACGTAGGCTTCGGCTGCCTTCTCCATCCAGAAATCCCCTTTGGCGTCCAGTTTAAATTCCTCCGGCGGTTTATATTCATTTTTTGCATGAGAAATGATATTTAACAGCTTTTGCTCTTTAAACAGTTTTGTATCCGTCTGCAGACGCCCGCAGACATTTTTCATGACCGTCTTCTGATCCTCCGTGTCATAGATGGTAAATCGGTTATCATACCCGATCCGGTCTATATATCTGTGAAGAATCCTGACACAGGCAGAGTGGAAAGTACTCACCCATATACTTTCAGAGCCGAATCCCACAAGCCTGTCCACCCGTTCCCGCATCTCGCCCGCCGCTTTGTTTGTGAACGTAATGGCAAGAATATTCCATGGATTCACGCCGCATGTCTCAATCAGATGAGCGATCCGGTAAGTAAGCACCCGGGTCTTCCCTGAACCTGCCCCCGCCAGGATCAAAAGCGGCCCCTCTGTATGCAGCACTGCGTCTTTTTGCTGCTCATTTAATAATTCTAAATCGTTCATAGTCATTCTCCTTTTTATCCCCGTGCTAAAACCCCGCGTATTTATTTTATCACAAGAACAGATGTTTTACAAATATTTTCAAAAAGTGACTAGGGTTGTTTCACGAAGGT
>DKVI01000087.1:0-3259 GCA_002491115.1 Lachnospiraceae bacterium UBA7182
CTTTAGCCGGTAGTGGTTCAGATTATCTAAAAGCCCATTTGTGTTGAAATTATTTAAAAACATTTCTGAGGCTTCATTTATCAATCTCAAAAGTCCTTCTTTTAATTTGGCGTCAAAAGAAAATCGTACATAGCCATCACGGTTTAAGAAAATATTGATATGTTTTCCGGCAAACATATAAGAAATATTAAATTTCTGCATATGTTTGGTTTTTCCAAAACACCCCATAAACTGCTTTGTCAAATATTTCAAAAAATTATTAAAATACTCATTTTTATGATTCTGCGTAAATTGTGCTGCATCCATCAGATAATCTAAAGTATAATCTCTTATCTTTTGAACAAAATATACAACTTTACAAATTGTACTTTTTCCAGAAGCCTGTGTACCTATAAATATCTGAAAATTTTTGTTTAAATTTATCTGTGCTTCTTTTACCGGTCCGAAATTTTGTATGACAATTTTATTTTCCATAATCAAAAATTATTTCTCCATTGCTTTTATAGTTCATTTTTCTAAAATGATCTTCACTCTGGACCATAGGCTTTATGTCAAAATCAGTGTCCAGAGTGAAATCACTTAATGCAAATGCGCACCGCATTTTTTTACGGGCTTTTTAGAACCCCAGGTCTTCGTTTACAAGGATGACTTTAATGCGTCCGGGAATACCGCTTCTTCTGGTGACTACGATCTGGCTGCAAATACAGTCGGGAGAGAAGCAGTCGCCGCAGACTCCGTTTTTGGCGCAGGGGGTGTTTTTGCCCAGGCGGACAGTGTTGGGCGGCGCGGCTTTGGTGCGGATGCGGTCAAGGCCGGACTGTATATCTTTTACGACTTTATTCATGCCTGCGACAATGATGACGTTCTCGGGGCCGGCGCACAGGCAGGAAACCCGGTTGGCAAAGCCGTCAATATTGACCAGTTCGCCGTCCATGGTGATGGCGTTGGTGCTCATAAGGTAATAGTCAGCCATCACGGTTTTGGCGAAAATTTCCCGCTTTTCCTGGGGGGTAGTGGCGGTCATGCGGTCGATCAGGGTGTAGTCCCCGGACTGGATGGCATCCATTAAACCGCACTCTTTGATAGTCATGGAGCCGCCCCAGGAGATGGAAGAACCTGACGGCATGAGGGACAGGGCTTTTTCTGTGGCTTCCCGGGAGGTTTGACAGAAGAAGGCGTCGATGTTGCGCTTTTTGAGTTTGGAGATGAGGGTGGCGGCAGCATTTTCGTTGGATTGTTTCACTGGTGACATAGGTATGAACTCCTTTCACTTTGGGTGTTTTTATGGTATTATAGCAGAAAAATGAGGAATGTGCCACAGAAAGGAGCGGGTGTATTGTATGAAGCACAGAGATGAGATAGATGTAAAGGATACATGGGCGATAGAGGATCTGTATGAAAGTGATGCAGCCTGGAAGGAAGATTACGAGAAACTTCGGGAGATGATTCCAAAGATCAGGGAATTTAAGGGAAAATTGGGGGAGAGCGCGAAGACGTTGCTTTCCATGCAGAAAATGTATGATGAAGTAAACATGCGCGCGGAGAAGGTGTATGTGTATGCGAACCAGAAACTGCATGAGGATACGGACAACGGAGTGTATCAGGATTTGTCCAGTATGGCGCAGAAAGTCCTGGTGGAGCTTTCGGAGGCGGGCGCTTATATAGAGCCGGAGATACTGGCGCTGCCGGAGGGGACGGTGGAGCGGTTTTTGGAAGAAGAGGAAGGACTTTTGATGTACCGCCAGTATTTCAGGGATATCATAAGGAAGAAAGAGCATGTGCTGACAGGGGAGATGGAGGAGCTTCTGGCTTCCGTGGGAGAGCTGGCCCAGGGGCCTAAGGATATTTTCTCCATGTTCAACAATGCGGATATCCGGTTTCCGGAGATTATGGGGGAAGATGGAGCGCCGGTGGAAGTGACCCACGGGAGTTTTATTTCGCTGCTGCAAAGTAAGGACAGGAGAGTCAGAAAGGACGCGTTTGCGTCGCTGTACGGAGTGTATGGAAGGTATCGGAATACGCTGGCGGCCACTTACAGAGCCAATGTAACGCAGGAGGTATTTTACGCCCGGGCGAGAAAGTATGGTTCGGATCTGGAGGCGGCACTGGACGGAAGCCATATTCCCGTATCGGTGTATGACAATCTGATTCAGGCAGTGCATGGGGCGCTGGGGCTGATGCACAGGTATGTGAGGCTTCGCAGGAAGCTTCTGGGGGTGGATACGCTTCACATGTATGATCTGTATGTGCCTGTAGTGGCGGACGAGGAGCAGAAGATACCGTTTGCGCAGGCGAAGGAGATGGTGCTTGCAGGGTTGAAACCCATGGGCGAGGAATACGAAGCACTTTTGAAAGAGGGGTTTTCTTCCCGCTGGATCGATGTTTACGAAAATAAAGGGAAGAGAAGCGGCGCTTATTCCTGGGGCGCTTACGGGACACATCCGTATGTGCTTCTTAATTATCAGGAAAATTTAAACAATGTATTTACGCTGGCCCACGAGATGGGGCATGCGCTGCATTCCTGGTATTCGGATAAAAATCAGCCTTATGTATATGCGGGGTATAAGATTTTCGTGGCGGAAGTGGCGTCTACCTGCAATGAAGCGCTTTTGATTCATCATCTGATCGAGACGACAGAAGATCCGAAGAAAAAAGCGTATCTGGTGAACTATTTTCTGGAGCAGTTTCGTACCACTCTGTTCCGCCAGACCATGTTCGCGGAGTTTGAGAAGATTACCCACGCGCTGGCAGAGCAGGGAGAGACGCTGACGGCTGGCAGGCTGTGTGAGATTTATTATGATCTGAATCAAATGTATTTTGGGGAAGACATCTGCGTGGACAAAGAGATTGCGCTGGAGTGGGCGAGGATTCCGCATTTTTATACGCCGTTTTATGTCTACCAGTACGCCACCGGGTTCTCGGCGGCCATTGCGCTGTCCAGAAGAATCCTGGAAAAGGGCGAAGAAGCGGTGGCGGATTATAAGAAATTCCTTTGCGGCGGAAGTTCCATGTACCCGCTGGATTTGCTTCGGATGGCGGGCGTGGATATGGAAGATCCGCAGCCGGTGACGGACGCGCTTGCCGTATTCGGAGAATATCTGGATGAGATGGAAAGACTGGCGGACTGTTTGTCTGTGTAAAAAAAATAAAAAATCTGGAAATATTCTGTTGACAGAACAGGAATTTTAGTATATTATATTTTATGTCGTTGATGCGGCGCATACAAATATAATAGTTGCACGAGTGGCTCAGTGGTGGA
>DKVI01000087.1:3589-139875 GCA_002491115.1 Lachnospiraceae bacterium UBA7182
GGTTCGAATCCCGTCTCGTGCTCTTTATAAAGGTGCAGAAATGTTGATTTTACAGCGTTTCTGCTTCTTTTTTTGTCTTTTTAACTGATAGACAACGGTAAACACATCATAAAGCAGGCTCTTAACACTCCATAGAAGGGCTTTTCTTTGGCCGGGAGGGCAACTAAGCCCTTTTATCAGCGGCTCTGCGGTACAGACCGCCAGTACAATTTAACTTGTCGCAGAGTCTTCTTTTTCGCATACTTCCAAAAGATCAGATATGTCACATTGAAGATATTTACAAAGGCTTACGATCAAGTCGGCATCCAATCGCTGAAACTGATTCCTATAATATCTATTGAGGTTCGTGCGCTGTAAGTCTAAATCTTTGCACAATCTGGCCCTTGAAATGTTTCTTTCCTTCAATAGTTCTTCCAAACGTATATGCAAATAATACTTTTTTGTGTATTTGTCGTCCATGTGCTCCACCTCTTTTCATATCATTATATATAAGCAGAGCTTTAAAAATAATTCACATTATAGACAAAGCCTATTAAAGCAAAGTATAATAAAGCAAAGCTTATATAAGCACCTATGGAGGAAATGGACTAATGAAAAAGAAAAAAATCGGTCGAATTAAAAGTAGTGACCATGGTTTTGACTTGTGGCTATTTGGATTACTAATAGATGAAGCCGTTAGACTTGACAATGTGAAGGGGTTTAACAACTTAATTGACAGTAACCCCGATTTGGCAAAGGAACACTTTAAAAGACGAATCGCAAAAATTGAAAAGATTAAGTTGCCGCCAGAATTTGATTCTGAAGAATGGACAAAGAAAATGCTGGAAAGAATTCACAAAGCACTGGAAGAAAAGGAAAAGGGGCCATAGTACGTCAATTTTACTAAATTTCAGGTTGAATAAAACAGAAATCAATGGTATTATATACAAAGACATTGCGATAAAGGGCATTTGCAGGCGAGGCTGTATAGTGCTTTTGTTTTTAAGGCAGAAACATGAAAAGCCGGTGTTTCTGCTGTTTTTGTAAGGAGGAGTACATATAATGAATCAATGTTACAGTTGTGAGACATGTAAAAGCGCGGATAAGCCGCTGGAGAGCTTTATTGCGGGGCTCCCCATGGAGACGTCCCACCATCGTGTGAAAGGACAGAGCACCAAGTGCGGTTTCGGACTGAAAGGAGTCTGCTGCCGTCTGTGTTCCAACGGCCCGTGCCGGATCACACCGTCCGCTCCGCGGGGGATCTGCGGCGCCACGGCAGATGTAATCGTTACCCGTAACTTCCTGCGCGCGGTAGCCTGCGGCAGCGGATGTTATATCCATATTATAGAGAAAACCGCATGGAATTTAAAAAACACCGCCTTAAATCATGGAGAGATCAAAGGCCACAACGCGCTGGCGGCGCTGGCGGAAGAGTTTGGCGTTGACACATCTCTGGATGAACACAGCCAGGCACTGGCGGTGGCGGATCAAGTGATCGCCGATCTGTATAAGCCGGTCTGGGAAGAGATGGAGCTGGTGGAAAAGGTGGCGTATCCGCCCAGATATAAGAGATGGAAAGAACTGGGAATCGTGCCGGGCGGCGCCAAATCAGAAGTGTTCGACGGCGTTGTGAAATGTTCCACCAATTTAAGCTCCGACCCGGTGGAGATGTTGATGACCTGTCTGCGCCTGGGTATTTCCACAGGATTATACGGCCTGACTCTTACGAATCTGTTAAATGATGTAATGCTGGGTGAGCCTGAAATCCGTATTGCGCCGGTAGGTATGCGCGTCATCGACCCGGATTATATCAATATTATGATCACCGGACATCAGCACTCCCTGTTTACGCATATTCAGAACCGTCTGACGGACGAGGATGTGGTGAAGAAGGCCCAGGCCGCAGGCGCGAAAGGCTTTAAGCTGGTAGGCTGTACCTGTGTCGGGCAGGATCTGCAGCTTCGCGGCGCCCATTATACGGATATCTTCAACGGTCATGCCGGAAACAACTATACCAGCGAGGCTGTGCTGGCGACAGGAGCCATCGACGCGGTGCTGTCCGAGTTCAACTGCACCCTTCCGGGAATTGAACCGATCTGCGACGAATTAAAGATCAAGCAGATCTGCCTGGACCTGGTGGCTAAAAAAGCCAACGCCGAGTCTGTGGAGTATTCTTATGAAAAGAGAGAAGAACAGACAGAAGTCATTATCGATAAAGTGATCGCGGCTTATAAAGAGCGCAGAGGAACGGTTCCCATGAATCTTCAGCCGGAACACGGCAATGATACTACGCTGACTGGTATATCCGAAGGTTCTTTAAAAGAATTTTTAGGCGGACAGTGGAAACCTCTCATTGACCTGATCGTATCCGGCAAGATCAAAGGTGTGGCAGGCGTAGTGGGATGTTCCAACCTGACGGCGGGCGGACATGATGTACTGACCGTGGAACTGACAAAAGAACTGATTAAGCGGGATATTATCGTCCTTTCCGCGGGATGTTCCTCAGGCGGACTGGAAAACTGCGGCCTGATGTCTCCGGAAGCGGCGGACCTGGCAGGCGACAGCTTGAAAGAAGTATGCAGGAGTCTGAAGATCGCGCCGGTTCTGAACTTCGGACCGTGCCTTGCCATCGGACGCCTGGAGATGGTGGCTACCGCGCTGGCAAAAGAGATCGGCATTGATATTCCGCAGCTTCCGCTGGTGCTCTCCGCGCCTCAGTGGCTGGAAGAGCAGGCGCTGGCGGACGGATGCTTCGGACTGGCGCTGGGATTGCCCCTTCATCTGGGGCAGCAGCCGTTCATCGCAGGCAGCGACCTGGTTGTAAACGTGCTGACCGAAGGCTTAAAAGAGATCACAGGCGGACAGGTCCTGGTGGAGATTGATCCTGTGAAAGCGGCAGACAAGATGGAAGCCATTATACTGGAGAGACGTAAAGGACTGAACATCTAAGGGGGTACAGGATGAAGAGAATTGTGATTGACCCCTCGAAATGTGACGGGTGCAAAAACTGTGAGCTTGCCTGTATGGAAAGCCACCGGACAGACGGCGGCACGGGTGTTGAGACTTTGAACTTTAACCTGCCCGAAACCCAGGCGCGCAATGAGATTGTAAATGACGGCAAAGGCGGATATCTGCCCATGTTCTGCCGTCACTGCAGCGTGCCGGGCTGCGCCAACAGTTGTATGAGCGGCGCGCTGAAAAAGGATACGGAGACCGGCCATGTGACTTATGACGAAAAGCGCTGCGGCGCGTGCTTCATGTGTGTGATGAACTGCCCGTACGGAATCCCGAAGCCGGACGCCGCAGGCACGAAGATTTTAAAGTGTGATTTCTGCAACGAACGTCCGGAAGGGCCGGCATGCGTCCTTGCCTGTCCGAAGCAGGCGATCCGGGCAGAGGAGGTGCAGTAAATGGCTGAGATTTATGTGATTGTAGGTGCAGGCGCGGCCGGTATAGCCGCCGCGGAACGGATTCGCCTTTATAAAAAAGATGTGACGATTATCATGATGTCCATAGACGAGTATTCCCATTCCCGCTGTATGCTGCATAAATATTTAGGCGGTGAGCGCACGGCCGAAGAACTGTCTTTCGTTGAGCCGGATTTCTTTGAGAAAAATAATATTTTCTGGGGGAAGGAACAGAAAGCGCTGGGTCTGGATATACAGAACAGGCAGATCCGCATGGAAAACGGATATCAGCCCTATGACAAACTTTTGATCGCCACCGGGTCCGTATTCGGCATTCCGCCCATCAACAATTTCCGGACGGCGTCCAATGTATACGGCTTCCGTGATTTAAGCGACGCCCGGAAGATAGACGCCGCAGTAAAGGCGAAGAACGCAAAACATGTATTCATCGTAGGTTCCGGCCTTGTGGGACTGGATGTGGCAGTGGGCCTGATGGAGCGGGGCGTGAAAGTGACCATCGCGGAGATGGCTCCCAGAGTGATGCCCTTACAGACAGACGATACGGCGGCGAAAGCTTATCAGGAGCGGTTTGAGGCGGAAGGCGCCAGGTTCCTTCTGGGCATCGGCGCCAGTGACAGCATTGTAAACGATCAAAATGAGATCACCGGCGTGGTGCTTTCCACCGGAGAGACCATCGAGTGCGATTTCGTAATCTGCGCGGCAGGCGTACGCCCGAATATTGAGTGGCTGAAAGACAGCGGCCTTGCCATGGAGCGAGGCATCACGGTGGACGGATATATGCGCACTTCCGCGCCGGATGTCTACGCAGCGGGCGATGTGACCGGGCTGTCCGGCGTATGGCCCAACGCCATGGATATGGGACGGGTGGCAGCCGCCAATATGTGCGGTGTCGAGGCAGAGTATACGGACAGATATTGCATGAAAAACACGTCCAATTTCTATGGACTTCAGATGCTGACCATCGGCGATATCAACGCCCAGATCGAAGGCGCGGATATCTATGTAAAAGAGAGCCGAAACTGCTATAAGAAAGCCATCGTAAAAGACGGCGTTCTGAAAGCGATCCTGATCCAGGGGGATATTTCTCATACGGGACACTGGCAGTATTTGATTAAAAACAGCGTTGATGTAAGCGAACTGCTGAAGCAGAAAGATGTATTTGATATTACTTACGGAGATTTCTATGGAATGGATGATCTGGCGGAATATCAGTATGCTCTGTAAATCTGTGATTACAGTGAAACTATAAAAATTTAAAATATAATTTTCAGGAGGTAATGACAACAATGCATGCAGAATTTGACGACAGCCTGGTAACAGGCAACGAAACCATTGATTCTCAGCACAAGGAGCTGATCGGCAAGATCAATAAGCTGGTGGACTGCTGCGAGCAGGGCGGCGGTAAGCTGGAAGCGATCAAAATGCTGGACTATCTGTCCGACTATACGGATTTCCATTTCAGCGACGAGGAGAAACTTCAGGAAGACGTGTCCTATCCGGGAATCAAAGAACACAAAAAGCAGCACGCGGACTTTAAAAAAGCCGTATCCGAGCTTCATGAGATGCTCGAAGACGAGGAAGGCCCCAGCGACGCTTTTGTAGAGGCAGTGAATAAGAATGTAATAGACTGGCTGTATAAGCATATCAAAGGATTTGACTGCTCCGTTGCCTCCTATATTAATATGAATGCACACGCGGACAGACTGTAAAAGGGAATAAGGAATCATTAAGATCAGGGCGCATGGCGGCAGATAAGGTTCAAGGAAATCTGCCGGTATGCGCTCTGTTTTTTTGATTGAGTAAGTTTGTATGATGATGTGCCGTGTTTTAATGTAATCGTTGCCAAACCGTATGAAATATGATAAAATTTTGATAAAATTAGGATAAGGAGTGGGACGATGATACAAATTAAACCTGTTTCTGATTTGAGAAATAAATTTTCTGAAATTGAAAAGATCGTAAATATGGGCGAACCGGTATATTTGACAAAGAATGGATACGGCGCGATGGTTGTATTGAGCCTTGAAGCCTATGCCGAACTGACAGACGGCGTGGAAACAGCTTTAAATCAGGCGGATTTTGCGGCAGAAAACAATAGCAGACGCTATACCCATGAGGAAGTTTTCGGAAAGATCAGGAAAAAGATTAATGGCTGATACAAAATATATTTTGCGATATCTTCCAATATTTTATGAAGAATTAGAAGAAACAATGATTTATATTGCCGAGAAGTTAATGAATCCACAGGCCGCGAATAATTTGCTGGATGCGGTTGAAAGGGCAATATTAGGAAGACTGCCTCATGCGGAGTCTTTTGAGCCATATCATTCTTTAAAAGAAAGAAAATATCCGTATTATCGTATTTATGTTAAGAATTTTGTGGTTTATTATGTCGTAATTGATGATGAAGGGTCTGACAAGATTATGGAAGTCAGGCGCTTTCTGCATAATAAACAGAATCGTGATGGAAAAGTATAAGGCAAAAATAGAAGTCTGAAAGCAGGTATACAGCCTGCTTTTTGTCTGCTGGGCAGATCGGTTACAATTGCCATAATTTTAAGCCGTAAGGGAGTAGGCAAAGAGAAAGTTTTGTGTTATATTATTAATATCTGGAGTCTTTTTTACATACATTTAAAGGGATTGTCTGAAAGGGCATCCAGGAAAACAGAAGTGTGAAGGAAGTATGATGTACGATGAGAAGATGGAAAGGAATCATTTTATCAGCATTGGCGGCGGTCCTGCTTGGTAGTACGGTACAGCTGCAGGCGCTTGCTGTGCCTGGAACAGGGCAGAATTTTATTATGAATACCCAGACTGTCCCCACGGAAGGGGACACGTCCGAAACGAAAGAGACAGGGGATACGTCCGGGACAACCGGGACAGTTACGACTCCTCAGACAACCGGCGTGGCCCAGGTGACTACAGGAGGCAATACTGTATCCTATGAGACGATCACAGAAGCCTGGAGAGCTGCGACGAACAGTAAGACAGCTACGATTAAGCTGCTGAAAAACGTGTCCACGGGAACAGAGGGACAGGAAGGAACCTGTTCGCTGTCCGGCGGAAATATTACACTGGATATGAACGGATACCAGTGGACCTATGTAAATGGTGAAGGTGCATCGGGCTCCAAAGATATGATCGAGGTCAGCGGGAGTAAAGCGTCCCTGACCGTCAAAGGTGGTGAGATGCGCTATGAAGACGGCGGCAACGGATATGCAGGCGCCTGCCTGTACGCCACAAACGGGGCGAAACTGACGATAGAGAGCGGAAATTTCGCGTCAAATGTGGGTCCGGTGGTGTATACGGAAGATGCGAAAGTAACCATCAAAGGCGGGAAATATGCCAATACGGCCAGTACGGGAAGCAGGACCGTAGGAGCTGTTTCCGTTCACGGCGGTACGCTGAACGTATCCGGCGGCGAAATGGGAAGCGGCGGACTGGCGCTCGATAACCAGGGGGATGATCTGGAAGTATCCATTAAGGGAGGTACATTTGCAAAGATCACATCCACAGCCGGTTCCGATTCGCCTGAAAAGGCGCTTAAAATAGGAGAACTTCTGGCGGACGGATATGCGTTTAAAAGAACCGGCGGAAGTACGCAGGCAAAAAGCAGAAGCACAAGCGCAGGTACGAATGATAAATGGGTGACAAGTTCGGCTGATTTAAAGGCAACATCCATTTCCAATGTGACGGCAGCGGAATCTCCGGTGGGGGGAGGAACAGAGTTTACGTTTACAGCGGATACCGAGGATAGGATTTTCAGTTGGGGGACGAATAAGACCATAACATTTACTGCAAAGATCAGCATAGTCCAGCCTGACATCAACGAAGGAGACATTATGTTTACATGGACTGACGGTTCCGGCAGTACCAAACCGATGAATCCGACAAAAACATCGGGAAATGAATATATATGTACCTTTCCCTTCGCAACGCTACAAAAAGATGTAGGCACACATACGATTCGTGTAGTGGCGAAAATTGAAAAGCTTGGTTTCTCCTGGGATGACAGTATTGATATCAGGATTGATCCTGTCAGCGGGACGATTGATATCAAGGATCTTCAGACCAAGTATACATACGGGGAAAAAGGCGATGATAAAATCAGCATTTACGGACTGAAGGAGACCAACGGCGGGCAATATTTTCAGACTGATTGGGATGGTACGCCCCCTTCTCCAACGGACATTAAGTGGTCTTATAACTGGGGGACAGACCAAAGCGATGCGCCTAAGAATGCGGGCACTTATCCTTTGCTTGTAACAGCCAGGAGCAGTTCGGGCAATCATGTGGCTACCGGAGGCCCTTTCATGGTGACGATTAATCCCAGAAAGGTTACGCCACACATCAGCAATAATACGATTGTTAAAACTTATGACGGCACCACGAAGACGCCGGAAGGAGTGGTGATTGCCCTGGATGGTCTGCTTGAGACTGACAGCGGTGTAACTGCTTCGGCTGCTTCTATCACTTATGACAACGAAAATGCCGGAGAACATAAGCGGGTGACAGCGACGGATATTGTGCTTGTAAATGCCAAAGGGAATTATGTATTAGCAGAAACGACAGTAAGTGAATACAATGGCCAGATTGTACCTGCAAAATTGATTATGGATATCAGCCACAATCCTGATACGCAGAAGATTAACAGGCCTGTTACGATTACAATCAGATTGTTTTACAGTGCAGATGATACCCCCATGACCGGAAACTGGATTAAGCCCGAGGATATTACACTGATCGTATCCGACAAAGGTGGCGCGGAAAAACCAAAGAGAGTCACTTTGAAAGGAGCCAGCGGAGAGTACGGCGTCTTTACCGGTACATATACGACAGATATCCCCGGGGACAAAGATATTAGCGCAACACTGGGAACAAGTTCCAACTATACTCTCTCCAGTACTGCCAACGACAACAGCCTGACCATCATAGAAAAAGGCGACTCCGCCATGAAACTTACGACCGACCGCACCATGCTTACCTATGGGGAAGAAGCTACCTACACGGCTGAAATTTCCAGCGTAGACCCGGACGATAAGGATTCCATGGCAGGAACCGTGCAGTTCTACCAGGGTTTTGTGACAGACGAGAACAGGGTAGGCGAGCCTCAGAACATTCCGGCAGCCGGCGGAAAGGCCAGCATTACTCTGGATAAATCCAGACTGACTGCAGGGGAACAGTGGATCTATGCGGTATATTCTGGAAATCAGAATTTTGGAGAAGCAAGAGGCGAAGTGGCGTCTACCGTTGCGAAAAAGCAGCTTACCTGGAACAGCTCCGATCTGACGGCATACAAAACAGCAGGTACAGTCGGTGAGGCAGGCGTATACGGCAGTCTTACAGTGGACGGCATCATAGACGAAGGCGTAACCCTTACCGTCTCCAATACCATGATCACCAGCGGCTTTGCTGACACCATTATAGCAGGCAATTACACCGTCCAGGCAATCCCGAGGGTAGGCATCTGGAATTTCACACCCCAGTATCTTCCGAATTATGATCTTCCTCAGGGAAATCCGGATGTGGCAGCTAAAGTCACCAGCGTAACAGAACTTGTAAACCCACCCAAGGATAAAGACGGTCTGGAATACAAGATGGTTATGGAAGAGGGGTTATCTTCCGTTCCCGGTGAACTGAAAGGCACCAGCTTTGGCACACCTGAAGAGATCCGTCAGGAGCTGATACGGATTCTTACCAAGAAGAACGGTTACACAGAAAATAACACTGAGGTATATGATGTGGTTCTGCAGGTCAGCGAAAACGAAGGCGAGACCTGGTATGAGGCGGACGCAAACAGTTATCCTACCAAGAACCTGACAGTGACCATTCCTTACCCCGCGGGAACCAAAAGCGACGGTTTCGATTTTATTGCGGCACATATGTTTGCCAGCACAGATTTTAATAAAGTACCCGGCATGATCGAACAGCCAAAGGTCAAGAAGACGAGCAAAGGACTTGTGATTAAGGTCACGGGCCTTTCACCTGTAGGAATCGCATGGAAGACGTCGACCAATAATGCTTCGTCGAATTCCTCTTCTTCCAGCAACAGTTCCTCACGGTCATCCTCCAACAGTTCCTCTTCCCGGAATACCTCCGGCACGTCCCAGTCCGGCAGCACACCCGGGGGACAGTCAGGAACAGCGCAGGCAGGAGGAACCGGCGGTACGCCCCTGATCAGTTCCATCGGCGCGCTTACCTGGGACGACAACCCGATCCTGTTATATGCATGCCTGGCAGCAGGGACCGGTCTGGTGCTTATCATTACGGGAAGCATATTAATTGTGAAAAGGCGGAAAAGATAATTTACGACGGAGGTAAGGAACTATGGTAAGACGTGTCTTTGTGGAGAAAAAAGAAGCATTTGCGGTAAAAGCGAAGGAATTACAGGAAGAGATTAAAAGTTATCTGGGGATAGGAACCGTGACGAAAGTGCGTGTACTGATCCGCTATGACGTGGAAAATATCAGCAGCGATACTTTTGAAAAGGCGTGCCATGGGATATTCGGCGAGCCGCCCGTGGATCTGGTATATCAGGAAAGTTTTGATACCGACGGGGCATCGGCTGTCTTTGGGGTGGAATATCTTCCGGGGCAGTTCGACCAGCGGGCAGATTCCGCGGTACAATGTATACAGTTTTTAAATTCTTCCGAAGAACCGGTCATCCGTACGGCGACGATCTATGTGATTGAAGGCGCTGTAACTGAGGCGGAACTGTCGGCCATCAAGTCTTTCTGCATCAATCCGGTGGATTCCAGGGAGACCGATATGGTGAAACCTGAAACTCTGGTGACCGTATTTGACGAACCGGCCGACGTGAAGATTTTCGACGGTTTTCAGGATATGCCGGAAAGCGGCTTAAAGGATCTGTATGATTCTCTGAACCTGGCAATGACTTTTAAGGATTTTCTTCATATTCAGAATTATTTTAAAAAGGAAGAAAAGCGCGACCCGTCCATGACGGAGATCCGGGTGCTGGACACTTACTGGTCGGATCATTGCCGTCACACGACCTTCTCCACGGAGTTGACGGAGGTGACGTTTGCGGACGGATATTACAGGAAACCCATCGAAGACACTTACCAGCAGTATCTAAGCGACCATAAGGAGATTTTTGCAGGCAGGGACGATAAATTTGTCTGCCTGATGGACCTGGCTCTGATGGCTATGAGGAAGCTGAAACGGGAAGGAAAGCTTACAGACCAGGAAGAGTCCGACGAGATCAACGCCTGCTCCATTGTAGTTCCGGTGGAAGTGGACGGACAGACGGAAGAATGGCTCGTCAATTTTAAAAACGAGACCCATAACCACCCCACGGAGATCGAGCCTTTCGGCGGCGCGGCCACCTGTCTTGGCGGCGCCATCCGCGATCCCTTATCCGGGCGTACCTATGTGTATCAGGCCATGCGCGTGACCGGTGCGGCAGATCCCACCGCTACGGTATCCGAGACTTTAAAAGGCAAGCTGCCCCAGAAGAAACTGGTGCGGGGAGCGGCCAGCGGATACAGCTCTTACGGCAATCAGATCGGCCTTGCCACCGGTTATGTAAAAGAGATTTATCACCCGGACTATGTGGCGAAGCGTATGGAGATCGGCGCGGTTATGGGGGCGGCTCCCAGGAAAGACGTAATCCGTGAGACGTCCGATCCGGGCGATATCATTATCCTTCTGGGCGGCCGTACCGGAAGGGACGGCTGCGGAGGCGCTACCGGTTCTTCCAAAGTACACACGGAAGCGTCCATAGAGACCTGCGGCGCCGAGGTCCAGAAGGGAAACGCGCCCACGGAACGCAAGATCCAGCGTCTTTTCCGCCGGCCTGAAGTGACGCGTCTGATTAAAAAATGCAATGATTTCGGCGCAGGCGGCGTGTCTGTGGCCATCGGCGAACTGGCGGACGGACTGATGGTGAATCTTGACCTGGTTCCTAAAAAATACGCGGGTCTTGACGGCACCGAGATTGCCATCTCCGAATCCCAAGAGCGTATGGCGGTGGTGGTAGACCCGAAAAATGTAGATGAATTTATGAAATACGCGGCGGAAGAGAACCTGGAATCCGTCTGCGTGGCAGAGGTGACCGAGTCTCCCAGGCTGATCTTAAAGTGGCGGGGAAAAGAGATCGTCAATATTTCCCGGGCATTTCTGGATACCAACGGCGCCCATCAGGAGACGGCCGTGGCAGTGGACATGCCTTCTGAGGAACAGAAATATTTTGAAAGAAAAGATGTGGGCGACGTCAGAGAGGCATGGCTGAGCACACTGAAAGATCTGAATGTATGCTCTCAGAAAGGCCTGGTGGAGATGTTCGACAGTTCCATCGGCGCGGGGAGCGTGCTGATGCCCTACGGTGGTAAATACCAGTTGACGGAAACCCAGATCATGGTGGCGAAACTGCCGGTCCTGAAAGGAAAGACCGATACGGTGACCATGATGAGTTACGGTTTTGACCCGTATCTGTCCAGCTGGTCCCCCTATCACGGCGCCGTCTACGCGGTGCTGGAATCGGTGGCGAAGATCGTGGCGGGCGGCGGGGATTATCGTAAGATCCGCTTTACCTTCCAGGAATATTTTTGCAGGATGACGGAAAATCCCCACCGCTGGAGCCAGCCGTTCGCGGCGCTTCTGGGCGCATACAGCGCGCAGATGGGATTTGGCCTGCCATCCATCGGCGGTAAGGACAGTATGTCCGGCACCTTCAACGAGATCGATGTGCCGCCGACTCTGGTTTCCTTTGCGGTGGATATCGCAAGCTGCCGGCATATTCTGACGCCGGAGTTAAAGAAAGCCGGAAATAAATTGGTGCTTTTAAAGATCGACAGGGATGCCTACGATTTGCCAGATTATGCCCAGGCCATGGATCAGTACGGGAAATTCTTTGAGGATGTGAAGGCAGGAAAGATCGTGTCCGCTTACGCACTGGACGGTAAAGGGATCGTCGCGGCGGTCAGCAAGATGGCCTTCGGCAATAAGCTGGGTGTGAAACTGGAACACAATCTGGACCCGAGAGACGCTTTCGCGCCGGGCTTTGGATCTGTTGTGGCGGAGATTCCCGACGGCAAGGTGGGAGAACTGTCCATCACCTATACCCTGATTGGTGAAGTGACCGAAAGCGGCTTCTCCTACGGAAACGTATCAATCTCCATGGAAGAGGCGCTGGAAGCATGGACGGGAACGCTGGAAAAAGTATTTCCGACCACGGCGGTAAAGAGTAAAGAAATGCTGGATACGCCTGTGTATCGTTCGGGCAGTATCTATGTATGTAAACATAAAGTGGCAAGACCGACAGTATTTATCCCGGTATTCCCGGGTACCAACTGCGAGTATGACAGTGCCAGGGCGTTTGAGCGCGCCGGCGCGGATGTGGTGACGAAGATTTTCCGGAATCTGAGCGAGCAAGATATCCTGGAGTCGGTGGACGCCTTTGAAGATGCCATCAGCCAGGCGCAGATCATCATGTTCCCGGGCGGCTTCTCGGCAGGCGACGAGCCGGACGGTTCGGCGAAATTCTTTGCCACCGCCTTCCAGAATGAGAAGATCAAAGAAGCCGTCAGAAAGCTTCTGGATGAAAGAGACGGACTGATCCTTGGCATCTGCAACGGTTTCCAGGCTTTGGTTAAGTTGGGGCTACTGCCCCATGGTGAGATCGTGGGACAGACGCCGGATTCGCCGACGCTGACTTTCAATACGATCAACAGGCATATTTCCCGTATGGTCTATACGAAAGTCGTGACGGACAAGTCCCCGTGGCTTGCGGGCGCGGCTTTGGGCGGAACCTATGTGATCCCGGCTTCCCACGGCGAGGGCCGGTTCGTGGCTCCGAAAGAGTGGATTGATAAACTGTTCGCCAACGGACAGGTAGCCACCCAGTATGTGGACCTGGACGGCAATCCTACCATGGATGAAGACTGGAATGTAAACGGTTCCTATGCTGCCATCGAAGGCATCATAAGCCCCGACGGACGCATCTTCGGCAAGATGGGCCATTCCGAACGAAGAGGTGAGGCGGTGGCCATGAACATCTACGGGGAACAGGATATGAGAATATTTGAATCAGGTGTGGAATATTTTAAATAAAAGACAGGAAAGGGGCTGCGAGGATATGCAGCCTCTTTTTTCCCGGTTGTAAAATATTCGTTGTAAGTTAGCTAAAAAATGCTATAATAAAAACAGCTAAATAAAAGGAGGGATATTCGTGATTCAGGCTATGGCGACTGCAACGGAAATGCAGAATAATTTTGGAAGATATCTGAATATGGTCATGAATGGAAATGAAGTGATCGTAACAAAAAATGGAAAAGAGGTTGGAAGATTTATTCCCAAGGACGCCGTTGTTTCTTATCTGACAGATTCCCTTACAGGAGTCCTTACAGGCGAATATAATTTTGAAGAGGAACGGGAAAGAGGACTGAAAGAGAAATATGAGATTGCTGATTGACGCGAATGTTTTGCTGGATGTATTACAAAAGAGAGAGCCGCATTATCATGCTTCGTCACTTATTTGGAAATTATGCGAAACGGGACAGGCAGAGGGATATATTTCTTCTTTGACAATTGCCAATCTTTTCTATGTGATGAGAAAAGAGCTGAACTTTGAAAAAATCGAAGATATTTTTCATAAACTGAAGGTCATTTTTCGGATTGCGGATTTTTGCGCTTCTGATCTTACAAAAGCTGTAGAAATGAAATGGGATGACTTTGAAGATGCAATACAGAGTGCGATTGCAGAACGTATGGATGTACATTACATTATTACAAGGAATGTTCGTGATTTCAGAGAAAGCAAAGTCAGTGCGTTTACTCCCGCAGAGTATTTGAATAGAATTTAAGCTGATAGAAGGTGTAGCAGAACAATGGCGGAGCAGAAAAATGATTTTGGCGAAGGCAGTGTGGCGAAAAATATCATAAGCATAGCGGTTCCCATGACCGTCGCGCAGATTCTGAACCTCTTGTATAATCTGGTAGACCGGATCTACATCGGGCATATTCCGGGGGCGGACTCGCTGGCGCTGACGGGTGTGGGGCTGACTTTCCCGATTGTGAGCATGATCGTGGCGTTTGCAGGGCTGTTTGGTATGGGCGGCGCGCCGCTTTGCTCTATCGCCAGGGGTAAAAACGACCTGAAACAGGCGGAAGATATCATGCAGAATGCCTTCTGGATGCTGATCCTGACGGGACTTGCGGTTACGGCGGTCGGCTATGGGATCGAACGGCCTCTTTTATATGGCCTGGGGGCCAGCGACGCCACTTATATATACGCCAGCGCTTATCTTAAGATCTATCTTGCGGGCAGCCTGTTTCTTATGATCGAGCTGGGAATGAATCCGTATATCAATTCCCAGGGGTTCGGGAAGACCGGCATGATTACGGTGGCGCTGGGAGCGGTGATGAATCTTGTGCTGGACCCACTGTTTATCTTTGTATTTCATATGGGTGTGAAGGGGGCGGCTTTGGCGACGGTCATCGCCCAGTTATGTTCCGCTGCCTGGGTGCTTCTTTTTCTTACAGGGAAAAAGCCTGTACTTCGCCTGAAACTTAGATGGGGCATACCCGACTGGAATCTGGTAGGGCAGATTATGGCGCTTGGCACTTCCAGCTTTATTATGAACTTTACCAACAGTGTGGTGCAGGTAGTTTGTAACAGGCAGTTACAGTTTTACGGGGGCGACCTGTATGTGGGCGTTATGACGGTTTTAAATTCAATCCGCGAGGTGCTGACGATGGTGGTGGTCGGCATGGCCAATGGCGCCCAGCCGGTGATTGGCTTTAACTATGGAGCGGGCAAAAAGGACAGGGTCAGGCAGGGCATTCGCTTTATGACGACCGTATGTATCGTATATACCTGTATAGCGTGGATCATAACCCTTGCTTTCCCGGAGTCTTTTATCCGGATGTTCAATTCGGACCCGGGTCTTCTGAAAGCCGGTGTGCCTGCCATGCATATTTATTTTTTCGGTTTCTGTTTTATGGCGCTGCAGTTTTCCGGACAGACCACTTTCCAGGCCCTGGGTCAGGCGCGGTATGCGATCGTATTCTCCCTGTTCCGTAAGATTGTCATCGTGGTGCCCCTGACTCTTTTGCTCCCGCTTATCCCGGGAATCGGCCTTTACGGCGTCTTTCTGGCAGAGCCGATCTCCAATCTCGTCGGCGGATGCGCGAGCTTTTTCACGATGATCTGCGTGATCTGGAAGGGGAAGCTGTCGGAAAAATAATTTTTGATTAAAAATGAAGTGGGAATTACCAGAAAAACCCGGCATAATTTCCTCCAGGATTCAGGATACTATCCTTGTAATTATCTAAAGGAGGAAATGAATATGACCAGATTAGACTGCTCAGTTGTAAATTGCACCTACAATAAGGATAATTCCTGCTGCAAGGACAATATCCATGTAGGCGGACGCGATGCGAGAGTGACCGACCAGACCTGCTGTGACAGCTTCCAGGAGCGCAGAACGGACGGCGCCTGCAATGTCAATGAGATTCCCAGCAAGCCTACGGAGGTTTCCTGTGACGCCACAAGCTGCACCTACAACCATTTGTGCAAATGCCATGCTGACCAGATCCAGGTGGCCGGTTCCAACGCCTGCAAATGCGACCAGACTGAGTGTGCTACTTTTAATTGCGAATGTAAATAACCCCTGCAATCCGCATTGCCGCCAGCCGGCAGTGCGGATTAAAACTATAGGTACATAGGAGATTATATGATATACACATGGGAAGATATCGAAGAACACGTCGCTGTCTGCACCTGCTGTCCGTTATGTAAGACCAGGCGCCTGCCTGTCATGGGACGCGGGAACCGTCAGTCTGCGCTCATGCTGATCGCGGAAGCCCCCGGAGGGCAGGAAGATCAGCAGGGGATTCCGTTTGTGGGAAGCTCCGGAGAGGTACTGGACAGGCTTTTGCAGGACTGCGGACTGAAAAGAGAAGACATTTATATTACCAACATTATAAAATGCCATCCTCCCGGCAACCGCGATCCGAAAGAAGAAGAAAAAGAGGCATGTTTTCCGTATCTGAAATACGAAACATACCTCTTGAAGCCGGAAATCATTGTCTGCCTTGGCCGTGTGGCGGCGCAGCGCATTATAACGCCGGATTTTAAAATCACCAGACAGCACGGAACCTGGATCTACCGGAAAAACTGTGCCCTGACTGCTACTTATCATCCTTCGGCAATTCTAAGAGACGCCTCTAAATACGAGATTGTGAAAGAAGACTTTTGTGAAATCGCAAAAAAGAGGGCCCAGTTGCTGGCGAAACAGAGTTGATGAATGAAATTTTGGGGAGGTATCTTATGAAATTTGCCATGTCGTACAGTTGCGGGAAGGACAGTACCCTGGCCTTCCACAAAATGGTGGAGCAGGGGCATAAGCCCGTATGCCTGGTTGTTATGGTCAATGAAGCCGCGGGGCGTTCCTATTTCCACGGCGCGGACCCTGATATGCTGGAACGCTATTCGGAGGCCCTGGCGCTTCCGATGATCACCTGCCCGGCAGAAGGAAAGACTTATCAGTCAGCCTTTGAAGCGGGTTTGATGAAAGCAAAAAGCATGGGGGCCGAAGCGGTCTGCTTTGGCGACATTGATATTGAGCAGAACCGAAGGTGGGAAGAAGAACGCTGCAAGGCCGTCGGGCTGCTCCCTTTCTTTCCGCTGTGGCAGCGGGGGCGGGAGGAAATTGTGTATGAGCTGGTCCGGCTGGGCTATCAGTGTCTGATTAAAAGCGTCAACCGGACGGTTCTGCCCATGAGTCTTTTAGGAACATTGATTGACGAGACGTCTATCCTGGCCATGAAGTCGGCAGGCATTGATATTTGCGGGGAAAACGGCGAGTATCACACGCTTGCAGTGGATGGGCCGGTGTTCCACAAACCGCTGTGTTTCCAGGTCGGTGATAGAATCGAAATGGGAGATTATGCGGTTGTGTATATTAAATAGCCGGCAAAGCACGGTCAGCGGATGAAATTTGTCCTGTTGTCGATTTCGGTCTCAGGCAAAGGGATTCCGCTCTTTTGTCCGGCATCAAAGCATTTCATCATCCAGGCCAGATTCCGCGCCAGGTTCCGCATGGTCTGTAAACCTTCCGCGTCCTGTTCTGCTTCCCCGGGGACTGCACCGTGGACGTTGTTCCAGTAGGTGGACCCGGCCACCGGCATCTGTGAGATGCCGAAATATTTGTTCAGGCAGTCAAAGGAAGCTGTAGTGCCGCCTCTTCTGGCTACGGCAACGGACGCTCCGGGCTTAAAACGGAAAATACGGCTGCTGCTGTAAAATACCCGGTCTAAAAAGGACAGGATGCGGCCGCTTGGGTGCGCATAGTAGACCGGCGTCCCGAAGACAAAGCCGTCCGCCTCTTTTGCTTTTGCGATAAAGGCATTTACGTCGTCATCGGTAAATACGCATCCGTTTTCGTTGCATTTGCCGCATCCGATGCAGTCTCTGACCGGTTTTCCTCCGATCTGCACGATTTCATAGCTGATGCCCTCTTTTTCAAGCTGTTTTCCGATTTCAAGGAGCGCAGTATATGTATTCCCATTTGCTTTTGGGCTCCCATTTAACATCAATACTTTCATGTTTTCCTCCTTCTTTGCTGTCATTTTATGTTTCATCCGGTTTGGATTCGGATGTTTGCTGCAGTCATAATTTTAACATAGAATAATAATTTTTTCCATCCGTTTTGCGCAACGGGATTTATAAAATACGCCCCCTTTCTTTTTCATTATACAGTTTCTTTTTGTTGATACGCCGCACTTTGGCGCGGGGAACATATTTTTTGCAGTGCTGGCAGTAAGTCCGGTGACAGGCGTCCCTGCCTTTCATGCACTGACCCAGTGCCAGATAATATTTACAGGGGGTTTCTCTATAATGAGCCATAGTTTTACTCCATTCCTCAGGTTCGGCTTCCGGCTTTGTAGTTGTAGACGGGAGTCAGTATTTTCTGTATAACGGCAGTGTCTTCAATCCGGGAGGCGATGGCTGCTATGTCCCGATAGGCAAAAGGCGCTTCATCCAGCGTATCTTTCCCGATGCAGGAACAGTGGATTCCTTTCATCTCGGATTTGAACTGGGAGAGCGTATAGCGTTTGGATACGTCCTCCCGCTTTAAGATCCGTCCGGAACCGTGGGGGGCGGAGAAGTTCCAGTCCGGATTCCCTTTTCCTTCGCACAGCAGGATACCGTCCCGCATATTGGCGGGAATCAGGATGCGTTCTCCTTTTCTGGCTGAGACAGAGCCTTTGCGCAGGAGATAGTGGTCTTCTTCCTGTTCTACATAGTTGTGAGGGCAGGAAAAGACGTCTGAAGGTTTCCATTTCATATATTTACAAAGTGTTTCCAGAATTGCCAGCCGGTTTTCAAGGGCAAATTCCTGCACGATGAAAACGTCGTGCAGAAAATCCGTAAGAAGCCGGCCGTCCAGCCAGATCAGCGGCCAGGGCGCGGGTATTTTCCGGGATTTTAATTCTTTCTGCCCCAGATGGAGGTAGTATTCGGTGACTTCTTTTCCAAGCCGCCGGCTTCCTGAATGGATGGTCAGATAAAGGGCGCCGTCCGTATCTTTGTCGATCTCAATGAAATGGTTCCCTCCGCCCAGGGTGCCGACGCTGCACATGGCCTTTTCCAGATTAATATGCTCTGCGCAGCGGAGCTTTTCATAGGGAAAATCCGCGCCCCGCGCCAGCGGTGTGTGCCGGATATTCATGCCGCAGGGAACCTGTTCGCGGATCACGGTATCCAGCCGCTGATATTCGATTTTCTTTTTGTTGAGTACTGCGCAGGTCATGCCGCATCCGATGTCGATGCCCAGGAGCGCCGGAAGGAGCTGTTCTTTAAACGTCATGGTAAGGCCGATCGGCCCCACCTGCCCGGGGTGTACGTCCGGCATGATGCGGATGAAACTGCCCCTGGCGCTTATATGGTCGCAGATCAACTGAACCTGCGCGGCTGCATAAGTATCTATGGAGTCTGTGAAGATTTTCGCAGATGTGTAAGTGCCGTTTATTTCTTTCATGATGTCCCTTTCTTTTTACGATCAGGAGGTAAGGCCCGTTTTTGGGCGCAAAAATACCCCTGCATGGGCGCAGAGGCACATCAAAAAAAGACACAGCTCTTTTTACGATTGATTATTCGGCCACCGGACGGACAACCAGACCTCTGCGTGAAATGTGATATACAGTTGCGTTTGAGAAATCGTTTGCGTAAGTCATAAATTGTCCTCCTTTCTTTTGGTCAAATTAACAGTTTCTATGAGCAGTATAGGGCAAAATGCGGGGTAAGTCAAGAAAAATTTCTTTTATTTTCTGATCAGCAGATACTGCCCGTTATCCGCCAGTATCTCATGTCCTTCCAACTCCGGATGATCCTGTAAAAACGGAATCGACAATATCAGAAGACAGGGATTTTTATCCGCCAGATAAGCGTCCGCTCCGCCGTCCCGGCAGACCAGGTCGCCTTCCATCATGGCCAGCAGGCGCATATTCTGTTCCCATGTGTCCGTGTTGGCGTAGAGGAACGGGTCGTAGGCGTCCAGGTAGACAACAGAACCTGACAGGGCGCTGTCCCGGTCAAATTGTTCCATCACAAATGTCTGTAAATCGTTGGTGCGGACTCCCCGCACATTATCCGCATAGTTATTCCACAGAAAGAAAAGCGTTCCCGCGCCGGTACATACAAGACAGAAAAATACAATTCCGGCAGGAATTTTGGGATTTTCCAGAAAGCGCGCCAGAAACACCGCAGACAGCAGGCTAAGCGGGACCAGGCAGGGATATACATACCACATCAGTTTGGTGGATACGCAGGAAAATAATAAAAGGGGGATGAAAAGCCATAAAAGGATGCCCACCTGATCATTTTGGGGCAGCGGCGTATCCGGGGTGCGCAGCGGGCGTATCAGGATATATAAAATCCCCAGCAGCAAAATCAGGCTTAAAAACCCGTAAATATAGTCAAAATTCCAGAAGACGGAAGTGAGATAGAACGTAAAAGGCGCTCCATGCCCTTCCGTCCCGCCAAGGGCAGTCCGCCCGGCAATATCCGCTTCATACATACTCCGGAAAAAAAGAGTACCGTCATATCGAAAGCGCAGAAATCCCCATACGAGAACAGGGAAAAAAGCCGTCATAAGGAAGCCGGCCCAGATACGGGGGCGCAGTCTTTTGATTTCCCCGGTCAGCAAAAGAAACAGTCCTCCCACGGCAGCGATGGCACCTGCGTGAAAACTTTTGGTCAGAAAAGCAAGGGAAAAGCACAGTCCGCAGGCATACAGCCAGCGCACGTCTTCCCGGATCTTTAACATGGCCAGCATGGACAGCGTAAATAAAAGAAGATACAGGCTGTCCGCGTCTCCGGCTCGCGCCAGATGGGCTTTAAAAGGAAAATAATTTGCCGAAAGAAACGCCATGGTAAAAAGAGACGCAAGCTTTCCGTATCGTCTGGCAAAAAGCCCGGTTATGACAACCGTCGCAAAATAAGCCAGAGCGGAGAAGAAACGAAGTCCCACCGCGGTATATCCAAACAGCTTAAAACCGGCGATCACAGCCCAGAAAGAAACCGGAGGTTTGACGTTCCAGTAGTCGGGACTTCCTTCAAAGGTGTTGACCAGGTAATTCCGGTTCTGGATCATCTCATAAGCGGAGATCCCGTGCCGCGCTTCGTCCCAGGAGTCGATGGAAGCGCCGCCCAGGCAGCGAAAGCATAAAAATCCGGCGGCGGCGGCAAGAAGGAGGAAAAGAGGAACATACCATTTATGGATCAGGGTTATCAAAGTAGAATAGATATTTTTCATAATCTGTGGTCTCCGGGATGGTTATTTGTATTTCTGCCAATACTTCTTAATATATCATGTTCCCCCTTAAAAATCCATGGTACTTGTAATAATTCTGCAATAATGTTATAATCCAACCATTATCTGGCGGCATCTAAGAGGAAACGATCATGAAAAAACTTGTGATTCCGGCGCTGGGGGTCCTGATCGGGGTTTTGGCGCTGCTCCTGGGAGAGACAGGTGTAAAGGAGTATGGCTTTACATTATTAAAATACCATAACGCGGACGCTAAGTTTATCGGGGACCATATCATTACCAGCGTGGATGAAGAAATCCGCATCCTGGATCTGAACGGGAACCTGACTGCGCAGTATGACGGGCTTTTGGCTTCCTGGCTCTATGTGCAGGAAGGGGAGGAAGCGGACGGAAGCGCCTACAGGGTCGCTTACAGCAATCATGCCAATGAGACGCATATTCTGCGGCTTTCAAAAGACTATGAACTTCTGGGGGATCAGATGGTGCTTAAGACGGACGTGCTGGCCATTGACCCGATCCTGATCAAAGCAGACGATACCTGGTATCTGACCCATACGAAAATTGACGGCACGATCAATAATCCCGCCCCGGGCGGTGACAACGGGACCTACACGGTGAAGCTGTACCGCTCAGAAAATCTTAAAAACTGGGAGTATGTGACGGATATTTTAAGCAGAAAAAAGAATATAGAAGACGGAGATCTTCGGTATACAGACGGGGTTTTACATTATTTTTTCGAGATGGAAGAGTATGATAAAGGGCCCTCGGCCATCTGTGTTATGACATCCGCGGACGGCGGCGGGACATGGGAAGCGCCGAAAGAACTGCTCCCCGCTGTGGCGGATAATGAGATGGCGGCGTGCGAGCCCACAGAAGAAGGATGGCGGCTCTATGTGAGCAGCGATTATGCCTGTGTGGGGGAGAGCTACCAGGGGGCGTCGGTCTACTATGCGGACTACACGCCGGATTTCGAGCCGGTTGGTACTTATACGCCGTCAGCCATGCCGGACAACCGGTCGGTACGGCTTTACGAAGTAAAAGAGACAGACGGGCAGAGGTATTTTCTGTTCGCCCGGAATTTTCTCACAGACTGTGATCTGCTGCTGCGGGCAGCGGATGTAAACTTACCATAGGAGGTATGAAATTATGAAGGGAATTATACTGGCAGGGGGGTCCGGCACGAGGCTGTATCCCCTGACCAAAGCGGTCTCCAAACAGATCATGCCGGTCTACGACAAGCCGATGATCTACTATCCGTTGTCTATCCTGATGCTGGCAGGCATCCGGGAGGTGCTGATCATCTCCACTCCCCGGGATCTGCCCGTGTTTGAGGAGCTGTTGGGGGACGGAGAACAGTTGGGGATGAAATTTGCCTACGCGGTGCAGGAACAGCCCAGAGGGCTGGCGGACGCTTTCCTGATCGGCGAAGCGTTTATCGGAAAAGACAGTGTGGCGCTGATCCTGGGAGACAATATTTTTTACGGACAGAGCTTTTCCAAAGTGTTAAAGCGGGTGACGTCCCACGAAAGCGGCGCTACCATCTTTGGCTATTATGTAAGGGACCCGAGAGAATACGGCGTGGTGGAATTTGACGAGAACGGTATGGCAATATCGATCGAAGAGAAGCCGGAACACCCCCGGTCCAATTACGCGGTGCCGGGACTGTATTTTTATGATAACGACGTGGTGCAGATCGCGAAAAATGTAAAACCTTCTGCCAGAGGCGAGATCGAGATCACCAGTATCAACAATGAATATTTAAGAAGAGGCACGCTGCGGGTGGAGACCCTGGGGCGTGGTTTCGCGTGGCTGGATACGGGAAATCATGACGCGCTGCTGGATGCAGCGGACTTTGTGGCGGCGTTTCAGAAGCGGCAGGGGCTTTATATTTCCTGTATTGAGGAAATTGCCTTCCGAAGAAAGTTTATCAGTAAAGAGCAGCTTTTAAAACTGGCAGAGCCGTTGATGAAGACGGCATACGGGCAGTACTTGGTAGATGTGGCAAACGGGCTGTAAGCCGGCATCTGCCCGCGCAGATGCAAAACTATAATGGGAGATAAAAAGATGGGAAAAATTACGGTAGAAACTTGTGAGATTGAGGGACTGAAGATGATTACGCCCGCGGTGTTCGGAGACGAGCGCGGGTATTTTATGGAGACCTATAATTATAATGATTACGCCGTGGCAGGGATTGACATGGAGTTTGTGCAGGACAACCAGTCCGCGTCAAAAAAGGGCGTTTTAAGAGGCCTGCATTTCCAGATCAGGTATCCCCAGGACAAGCTGGTGCGGGTGGTATCGGGGGAAGTGTTCGACGTGGCTGTGGATTTAAGGCCGGGTTCTGCAACCTACGGGCAGTGGCACGGGGAGATTTTGTCCGCGGAAAATAAAAAGCAGTTTTTTATCCCCAAGAACTTTGCCCACGGTTTTCTGGTGCTGTCCGACTTTGCGGAGTTTGTCTATAAATGTACGGACTTTTATCATCCGAATGACGAGGGCGGAATTTTATGGAGCGATCCCAGGATCGGCGTGGACTGGCCCATACCGAAGGGCATGGAACTTACGATCTCCGGGAAAGATCAGAAGTGGGGCGGCATCGACGAACTGAAAAGGTAAGGAGGAACCATATGGCGTACCATATGTTTCTGGATTTCTGGAAAAACAGAAAGCTGATCTGGAAGCTGTCCAAAAATGATTTTAAGACCAGGTATGCGGGCTCCTATTTCGGAGTGGTCTGGGCGATGGTCCAGCCGGTGGTCATCGTACTGGTATACTGGTTTGTCTTTCAGATCGGGCTGAACAATGCAACGGCGGAGTTAAAACAGGGCATCCATGTACCCTTTGTCCTGTGGCTGGTCAGCGGGATCGTCCCCTGGTTTTATTTTTCGGAATGCTTAAGCAACGGGACCAACGCGCTGCTGGAATACAATTATCTGGTTAAAAAGGTAGTGTTTAATATTAATATCCTGCCTCTGGTGAAGACCATCGCGGCGCTTTTTATCCATGGTTTTTTCGTGCTGTTCATGATTCTTCTGTTCGCGCTGTACGGATATTATCCGGGGCTGCATACGCTGAAAGTCGTTTATTTCAGCATCAGCCTGATGATCTTTGTCACAGGCGTGTGTATGCTGACCAGCGCGCTGGTGGTATTTTTCAGAGATTTAAGCCAGATAATCAATATATTTCTCCAGGTGGGTATCTGGATGACGCCGATTATGTGGTCTCTGGAAGATTTGCTGGTCAAATATCCGTTCCTGGCCATACTGAAACTGAATCCTTTGTGCTATATTGTCTACGGCTACCGCGCCGCTTTGTTTCAGACAGACACCATCGCGGGGCTGGGATGGATGAACGTCTACTTCTGGATTGTGACGGTCCTGGCCTGGGCAGTCGGCAGCAGCGTATTTCAGAAATTAAAGGTGCATTTTGCGGATGTGCTGTAAGCAGTGCGGAGTAAAGGAGAGGGATACAAACAGCTATGAATAACCCCGCGATCAAACTGGAACATATTACAAAAGTTTATAAATTATATAACCGGAACCGGGACCGCTTAAAGGATTCTCTGGGCCTTACCAGGAAGAAATGCTACAGTGAGCATTATGCTTTAAAAGACGTAAGCATGACTATCTGCCAGGGTGAGACGGTGGGGATTATCGGCGTCAACGGCTCCGGCAAATCCACGATTTTAAAGATTATCACCGGTGTACTTGGCGCCACCAGCGGGCAGATGGATATAAACGGACGGATTTCCGCCCTTCTGGAACTGGGCGCAGGATTTAATATGGAGTACACCGGCCTGGAGAACGTATATCTGAACGGAACAATGCTGGGCTTTTCGGAGGAAGAGATAGAGGCAAGACTTCAGGATATCCTGGATTTTGCGGATATCGGGGCGTTTATCCACCAGCCGGTCAAGACCTATTCCAGCGGTATGTTTGTGCGCCTTGCTTTTGCAGTGGCGATCAATATCGATCCGGAGATCCTGATCGTGGATGAAGCGCTGTCGGTGGGCGACGTATTCTTTCAGGCAAAATGCTACCATAAGTTTGAAGAGTTTAAAAAACAGGGCAAAACGATCCTGTTCGTCAGTCATGACCTGACCAGCATCGCCAAATACTGCGACCGGGTCGTCCTTCTGAACAAAGGCGTAAAGCTGGCGGAAGGTACGCCCAAAGATATGGTAAATATGTATAAAAAGCTCCTGGTCCATCAACTTGACGAGGAGACGCTGGAAGACAGAAGCGGCAAAAGCGAAATCGACCGGCATACCGCCGAAGGGAAAGCTTGGAAAGACCACTTTGAAGTCAATCCCACGCTCCTGGATTACGGAGAGAAGCAGGCGGAGATCGTGGATTTCGGGATTATCGACCAGTACGGGCAGTTTTCCGGCATCATTGAGAAAGGCTCTGTCTGTCAGGTCAAAGCAAAGCTTTATTTTCACAGCCGCATCAAAAATCCCATCTTTACCATCACAATCCGCAATAAGCAGGGAACGGATATCACCGGGACCAACAGTATGTTCGAGCGGGTGGAGACCGGGACCGTGGAGGCAGGGGAAACGCGCATCGTCACCTACAGCCAGCGGATTGATCTGCAGGGGGGAGAGTATCTGATCTCTTTAGGCTGCACCGGCTATGAGGGAGACGAGTTTAAGGTGTATCACAGGTTGTATGATCTGGTGGGGATGACCGTTTTGTCCGATAAAGACACGGTGGGATTCTATGATATGAACACGGTGATCACGGTTGAAAAAGGTTAAGAGGGCATGGAAAAAGAAACATATAAAGACGGCGGCTTTTATAAGGAAAAATATGGAAATGTGTCGGTGGGATATCTGGAGGAAGATATGGAATCCCTTCAGCCGGTCCGTCCGGAGGACGGAAAGATCCGTGTACTTGTAGAGTCCGGCTATGACTGCCGCCGGGGGACGTCTGTCTCCTGGCCGGTGCTGTACCATCTGTCCCATCTAAGAGCCAACTTAACAGAGTGGCTTCCGATCTGCGGGACAGAACGGGTGCTGGAGCTGGGAGCGGATACAGGACAGTTGACAGCCGGTTTTTTAAAGAAAGCAGGAAGCGTTGTCTGCCTGGAAGAAAGCGTGAGCCGAAGCCGTATCCTGGCGCAGAGATATGCGGATGCCTGTAACCTGGAAGTCTATGCCGGAGATCCATGGACCGTTCTGGACGCGTTTACGGACGGGAAGAAAGCCTTTGACTGGATCATCGCGCCGGGACTTCTTTCGGAAGCGGAAAGATATTTTTCCTGCCCGTATCCGGAAGCGGCCGCTGTCAAAAAGCTGAAGGAATACTTATCGCCTGAGGGACATCTTGTACTGGCCGCGGATAACCGGTTCGGGCTTAAATACTGGGCAGGGGCCATGGAGCCGCACACCGGCAGGTATTTTGACAGTCTGGAAGGAAACGGGCATACGTTTTCCAGGCAGGAACTTCTGCGGATCTTTGAGAAAAGCGGGTGCGAGGACGTAAGGTTTTATTACCCTTATCCGGAACGGTGGTTTCCTGCCGCCATCTATTCGGATGAATACCTTCCCAAAGCGGGTGAGCTGAACCATAATCTGCGGAATTTTGAAGGGGAACGTCTGGTGCTTTTCGATGAAAAGAAGGTGTATGATCAGCTGATCGCGGACGGACGGTTTCCGGAGTACGCCAACGCGTATCTGTGCGTGGCAGGACCCAAGAGGAAGGAACAGGCCGTCTTTGTCAAATACTCCAATGACCGCGCCGACCGCTTTATGATCCGGACGGATATTGTAAAGACGCCGGACAAAAAAGAAGTCCGTAAAATCTCCCTGACTGGGGAAGCAAAAGAACATGTGGAGCGCATGAGCCGCCAGGAACAGGCGCTGAATGAGCAGTATAAGAAAAGTCCGGTCCGCGCCAACCGGTGCCGTCTGGAAAAAGGATGCGCCTGCTTTGAATTCCTGCAGGGAAAAACCTATGAGGAACGGCTGGATGAACGCAGGAAACAAAAGGATTATGAAGGGCTTTTGAAAGATCTTTTAGAATTTAAAAGGCTTCTTTGGGAGGCTTTGGGAGAGAACCTTCTGCCTTTTTCCAAAAGCGGGACGTTTGTCCGGATGTTCGGGAATCCGGAATTTTCCAGAGCATATGAAGGAGCCGCCTTTAATAATCTGGACTGGATCTTCGGAAACCTTATGGAGACAGAGGAAGGCTTCTGGATTATTGACTATGAGTGGACGTTTCCGGTACAGGTTCCCGTGGAATATCTTTTGTGGCGCGCCCTGCATCTGTATCTCCACAGCAGAGAGGACCTTCAGGGGCTGGGGCTGATGGCGCAGATGGGGATTTCCGGGGAAGAAGAAGAGATTTTTGCCCTTATGGAGCATCATTTCCAGCTTTGGCTTTTAGACGGAACCGCCACCATAAGCGCCCAGTATCTTGCCACCGCCGGCCGGACCATCCGTCTGGAAGAAATGATAAAAGAGGGAAAGAAGAACCGGATCCAGGTGTATGTGGATACGGGGAAGGGATTTTGTGAGGAAGAGAGCTTCTGGGTCGATACAGAGCCTGACAAAAGAGGCGTGACCCATGTGGAGCTTTTGCTTCCCCAGGGGACCGTGGCAGTCCGTCTGGACCCGGCGGAGCATACCTGCCTGGTGAAGGTGATACAGCTTCTGGGAGAATTAGGCGGCACTTATCCGATTACTTACAGCCACAATGGCCGGGAACTGGAGGATCAGGGTATTTTATATACCACAACCGATCCCCAGATCGTCGTCACGGACCTGGTCGCCGGTACCGGACGCCTCTACGGAGAGTTGATGATAGAAGAACTGCACCCGGGTACGGCCTATGCCTGCATGCATCTTTTAAACCGGGTGCGGAACGCCGAAAGACTTTATGCCAGCGCGCCGTTTCGCTTCCTGAAAAGACTCAAAAAAACAGCGAAATTCCGGAAGCGCCGGATCAAAGCGTAAACGCCGCGGGGACAAAGCGGAACTTTAAATCAGAAAGTAGAAAAGATTATGGGAAAAGAACACAGGCAGGAGGAACTTCCTGCGCACAGAGACAAACGGTTTGACGGCGTGCGGGATACATGGTACTGGAAAGCAAGCAAGCCACTAAGAGTTGTGATCCATTTTTTCCTGCGCATAAGAAACGCCTATATCCATTACGGCGGTTTGAAAGGCATGTATAAGCGCTGGCGGCAGAAGCGGGGCGAAGCTGTAAAGCGGGTGGATTTCGGAACGAAAAGTTTTCCTGACGAAGTCAGAAGAAAAGAAGAGGAACAGACTGTATTTCCCCGCGATTTAAAGATCAGCATCCTGGTGCCTCTGTACAATACGCCGGAGAAATTCCTGCGGGAGATGATTAATTCGGTCAGGAACCAGACTTATAAAAACTGGGAGCTGTGTCTGGCGGACGGAAGCGACGAAAAGCATACGGACGTGGGTGAAGTGTGCAGGCAGTACGGCAGGGAGGACAGTCGTATCCGATATCAGAAGATCGAGAAAAACCTGGGCATTTCCGGCAACACGAATGTGTGCTTTTCCATGGCGACCGGCGATTTTATCGGACTTTTCGATCACGACGACGTGATGCATCCAAGCCTGTTATATGAGTGCATGAAAGTCATCTGCGAAAAAGACGCGGATTATGTATATACGGACGAAGCTACCTTTACTTCGCCCAACCTGGACGACCTGATCGTGCTGCATTTTAAGCCGGATTATTCTCCGGATAACCTTCGGGCCAACAATTACATCTGTCATTTTTCTCTGTTTGATGAAAAGCTTCTGGAAAGGACAGGATTATTCCGTCCGGAATATGACGGAAGCCAGGATCACGATATGATTCTGCGTCTGACGGAGGAGGCCAGGAATGTACAGCATATACCGAAGATTCTGTACTACTGGCGCTCCCACCCCAATTCGGTGGCGGCGGACATCAATGCGAAGACATATGCCATCGACGCGGCCAAACGGGCGGTGCATGACCATATGCGGGATTATTATCAGACAGAGGTGGAGGTGGAAAGCACCCGGGCCTTCCCGACCATCTTCCAGGTGAAATATCCCATAAAAGGGACGCCCCTTGTCAGTATTCTGATTCCCAATAAAGATCATGTGTCAGACCTGAGGCGGTGTGTGGGATCAATTCTTAAAAAATCGACCTGGAAAAATTTTGAGATCATCATCATAGAAAACAACAGCCGGGAGCAAAGCATCTTTGCATATTATGAAGAGTTAAAAGCAATGCCTCAGGTGAGGGTGGTCACTTATACAGGAGAATTTAACTATTCCAGGATCAATAATTACGGCGCGGGTTTTGCCAAAGGAGAATATCTTCTGTTTCTTAACAACGATACGGAAGTGATCACGCCGGACTGGATCGAGCAGATGCTTATGTACGCCCAGCGTCAGGATGTGGGCGCAGTGGGCGCGAAACTTTATTACGGGGACAATACGATCCAGCACGCCGGAGTGGTCATAGGGCTTGGCGCCCATCGTTCCGCAGGCCATACGCACTATAAGATGCCTAAGGAACATTTAGGCTATATGGGGCGTCTGTGTTATGCGCAGGACGTGACGGCTGTGACGGCCGCCTGTCTTCTGGTAAAACGGGAAATTTACGACGAAGTGGAAGGCCTGGACGAGACGTTCACCATATCTTTGAATGATGTGGATTTCTGTCTTAAGATACGGAAAAAAGGATATCTGAATATATTTACGCCTTTTGCCGAGCTGTATCACTATGAATCCAAAACAAGGGGAATGGAAGAAGGAGAGAAGCTTCGCCGCTATGAACGGGAATGCGCCCATTTCCGGGAGAAATGGAAAGAAGCTCTGGACGCCGGAGATCCCTATTATAACCCGAACTTTTCTCTGGACTATTCGGATTTTACTTTAAGATTCTAGGATAAGGAGTTGTTAAAGGAGAGCCATGAAGAGGATTGAGCGTGAAAAAGTCGTACGAAACGCATACAGGAGCATGATACTGATCCTGACTGCCTGCTGCATTTTTCTGGGTGCTGTGCTGGTTGTTCATGAACTGGCCAGGGAGTATGAGGTCAGGAAACTGGAGCAGAGGCTGGAAGCCAAAGGCGTGCTGAAAAATGACGCGGGACTTTTCTCCAGTGTGCAGGTGTTCCTGCCGGAGAATATCTATGTGGCGGAAGGCGTGACCATCGAGCTGTACAACAGCCAGATCTCTTCTCTTGGGGAGCGGATTGCCGACTATAATGTAAAATGGACCTGCGCGGTGGGTAAAAATATGCAGCGTAAATTTTCTATTACCGGAACGAAAGATCTAAGAGGAAGTTATCCTCTGATCTTCAGTGTGTTCGATAATAACGGCGCGCAGGTAGCCAAAGCGTCCACGTCTCTTCGGATTGTGCCGGCTATACAGGACAGTTTTTCCGTTCTGACGCTGGGAGACAGTTTATCCTGCGATACGGCTACCTATGAGCGTCTCAATGAACTGACGGACGGTCAGATTGTCTATATGGGCACAAGAGGTGTGGGAGGCTCTCTGACCGAGGCGAGAAGGGGCTTTTCCGCGGCCGATTATTTAAGTGAAACCGGCTATGATTTAGAAGAGCCGGCAGAAGATGTCCACCCTTTTTACAATCCGGAAACAGGAGGTTTCGACTGGGAATATTATAAAGAAACGACGGGATTTGCGCCGGACATGGTAGAACTGTTTTTAGGGACCAACGGTCTTGACACGGACCCATCAGAGAACGGCGACAATATTATAAAGATTGTTCAAAATATCCATAAAACAGATCCCAGGCTTCCCGTTTATCTGGTGCATACGCTCTATCCTGCCAGCCAGGACGGGATCGGTTCCTGGAATAATAAAGGCTATGCGCTTTATGGAGACCGTTATAAATATGAAGAAGACCGTAAAGTATTCGATCTGATGGTTTACCTGGAAGCTGCACTGGAGGAAGAAAAATGTCTGTATTTTGTACCGGCAGGCATCTGCCATGACAGCGCCAATAATTTTAATATGGAAGAGACACCGGTCAATCCGCATTCGGAGCTGACCATGGAAGTACCGACAGACGCAATCCATCCGGGGAGAGCGGGATACAGGCAGATTGCGGACTGCCTGTACAGTGTGGTCTGCGGAACCAAAGCACAGTGGAGGCAGTAAAAGATGAAAAAATTAATAGAGCAGATCATCAAGTTCGGGTTTGTAGGTTTTTTGTGTTTTTTTATTGATTATGGGATTATGGTATTTTTGACCGAGATCATGGGTGTGGACTATCTGGTTTCCAGCGGGATTTCTTTTACCGTGTCTGTGGCAGTCAATTATATTTTAAGCATAACATTCGTGTTTGAGACCGATAAGAATAAAAACCGCTTCAGGGAATTTGTCATATTTGTCTTTTTAAGCACTATAGGTCTGGGAATTAATGAAGCGTGTATGTGGTTTGCCGTGGAACTCCTTGCCATCCATTATATGATATCCAAGATTGGCGCTACCGCAGTAGTCATGGTTTACAATTTTATCAGCCGTAAAATTTTTATAGAGAAAAAAGAAGAATAAAAGAAAGGCCCTGCGCGAAGTCTGCCGGACAGACTCTTTTGTGCAGGGCCGATTGCTTTATTTATTTTTGTATTTCAAATTCGTCGGTCAGTTCCCATGTTTCCGCTATATAGGTGCTGACTTTCAGACTGTCCGGGGTAATCTGTATATCGGTTACTTCCGGCATCTTTCGTTTCAGGGAAACTGCGGCTTCATTTTGCGGGGAAGGCTGGTGATAAAGGCTTCCGCTGGAAGAACTTAATGTCAGGTACATGGTGCCTTCCGGGCTTTGCGCGGGGCTTTCATATTCTTTGTAGCTTCCGTCCTCCTTTATAAACCAGGTCCGGGTATATGCGTGGTCGTGGCCGCACATGACCAGATCGATGTTGTAAGCGCTGGTAAATTCCAGAAACCAGGGGCGGATATTTTGAGCATTTTCCATATAGTTTTCATAAGCATTGTAAGGCGAGTAATGGGAAAATACAATTCTCCATTTGCTGTCAGGATTTGCTTCCACGGCGGAGGCGATAAAGTCTTTGTGCTCTCCCCATCTGGATGCGTCCATGGTGTTAAGCGCTATGAAAAGTGTGTTTCCTCTTGTAAACCAGTAGTCGCCGTCCTGCTCGTCGTCACAGATACCCAAAGCCGACTGGTTCGGGAGGGTGAAGTGTTCGGAGAACTGACTGCCGCCCATGTCATGGTTGCCTTTGATGGGCGCAAAGGACATACTGTAGAGCGCACCCTGATTCATAAACGCGTTGTATTGTTCCACATCGTCAAAATTGTTCACCTGGTCGCCTAAAGACACTAAAAAACTGCTGTCCGGAAAATGGTATTTGACTTTGTTAAGAAGCCTGTGCCAGTTGTTTTTCTGCCAGTCCATTTCTTCTACCGGCTTGCCGATCTGAATGTCTCCCACAGCGGTAAAGCGGAAAGTATCTGAAAAAGCAGGGGTTGTGTAAGTATAGGCAGGGGACAGTCCTTCTTCGCTGCCTGCCTGGTAAAGATATTCTGTTTCAGGCATAAGTCCGGTAACGGTTACTCGATTTATATAATATCCGGGTATGGTTTCTGATGGAACGCAGGAAGTGCTGAATACAAAAGCGTTCTCAAATTCCGTGTCGTCCGCGGTGGTCCAGTAGGCCTGTCCGGCTTCTTCAGAAGGCGAAAACCAGGTCAGGTTTACTTCTTCTTCCGTGCTGCCGACTGTGGCGGACAGATAGCGGATCGGGGAAGTGGTGATTAACGGCGCTTTAAATTCCGGAGATGTGCCCCAGTTCTCTTCGCCGGGCGCGGGCAGGGCAGCTTCCGGTTCTTCGGCGCCGTCAACAGTCAGGGAGTCTTCCAAAGCCGGGTCCGGGCTTTCTGCCTTCTTACAGCCGGGAACAAGAGCGGCCATAAGCAGGACTCCCAGTAAAAAAAGACGTTTTTTTATCATAATGCATCTCCTTTGGTTATAAATGGCGGGATCTTTCCCGGAAAGGGATGTTCCGTATTCTTTAGATTAACATGATTAAGTAAAAAAGTAAAGTTGCGCATTGGAAAGAAAGCTGATATAATAACCGAATAAATTACAGACAGCTGTAACAGGAAGAGGTGCGATGGAAAAAAAGATAGCGCTGGTTTTCAGCGTTCTGTTATTTGGAGGATTCTTTATTTTTTTTGCATATTTTCCGGGAAACGCGAAGCCTGTGGAGGTTCTGGAAAAAGGTTCTCTGGCAGGACAGGTGCGCCGGGCGGAAAACCTCTGCCGGACTCTGGGACATACGCTGGATACAAAGCAGCTTCGTCTTTGCTTTCGGGGAGAAGAGCTGGCCTGTGACAGGGCGTCCCTTACCTGGTATCTTCCGGTCGATATGGACAGCGGGGCGTGGGAAGCAGGGGCGTTTACCGATGCAGGAGGCAGTGTAAAGATCCTTCCTTTGCAGGATTATACGCTTTTCGATAAAGCTGCTGTGATCGCAAAAGGACAATCTGTTTCTCTGCTGGCGTGGGACGAGAAAGCGCGGTCCTGCGGGATCGTCTCTGTGGTGTTCACGGGGGTCGCCGTGGTGCGTGTGGAGACGGACGCGGATCTGGATGTTGACACGGTATTTGCGGGCAGTATGGTATTTTACGATCGGTGCGGACAGGCAGACTGGACAGTGCAGACCGGTTTTCAGGCCCATGAGCGCGGGCAGACGACCCGGGCTTTCCCCAAGAAGGGATATCGTTTTGACCTGATTCAGGTGACGCCGGCAGGCGTGGTTAATAAAAATCCCTGTACTGTCTTTGGTATGAGAAATTCGGATTCGTGGATTTTTTATGCTGTTTACAGTGACGGTACAAAAGTGAGGGACAAGCTGAATACAGAATTATGGAATGGATTCGGGGCTGACAGGATGGCAGCCGGGACACATATGGGAACCCATATGGAGTATGCGGAGCTGTTTGTCAACGGGGAGTACAGGGGATTGTATGGAATCATGGAGCCTGTTGACTGTTCGCAGCTTGGAATATCCGACCAGGAATATCTGTATAAAAGAACGTTTGGACGGGAACTTTTATCAGAAGCGTTTGATCAGGTCATGCCGGAAGAATACCTGACAGTCCTTGGTATGGAAATAAAGGGCAGAGACGGTTCCGGCAGCATTGAGGACTGGGCATGCTTTCGCCGGTTTGTGGAAATATGTGAGGCGGATGATGAAATATTTTCCGAAGAAGCGGAAAAACTTTTTAATATGGACAATATAGCCGATATCTGGCTGTATCTTCAGATGATTTATGGAGAAGATAATATATATAAAAATATGTTCTTCGCTTTCAAAAAGGAGCCGGACGGTTATCGTATGTATCTGGTCCCCTGGGATACGGATTTGTCATGGGGAAATATTTACACGGAAGACGAAAAAAAGCTGTATACGGTATATGACAAGGAGCTGGCAGAAGCATATCTTGCATGGCCGTTACTGGATCGGATGATCCGGCTGGACGTGGGAAATATAAGAAGCCGGATTGTGTTAAGGTGGGAGGAACTGCGCCGGGGCGTATTGTCAGACGTCCATATGGAAGATATACTTTCTGACTGTATGCATCAGGTGCAGGATTCCGGTGCTTTTGTAAGGGATGCCTTTCGGTGGCCGGACAGCAGCCATGGAGGGGAGTATGACAGCCTTCGGACATTTATGAAAAAACGGATGGTATTTCTTGATGAACTGGCAGAAAACATGGAAAATATGAGGTGACAGGATGGAGGCAAAAATATTTGACGCGTCTCTTTTGGAAAATCAGTTCCGGCATGAATATAAGTATTTGTGTTCCTGCATGCAGCTTAAGATGCTTGCAGTGCGGCTTTCAGGTTTTATGCGCCTGGATTCTCATGTGGGAGAAGAGGGAATATACAATATCAGGAGCCTGTATTTTGACGATTATTATGACAGTTGTCTGAAAGAGAATGAGTCGGGCACGGATCCCAGAGAGAAATTCCGCATACGGATCTATAATCAAAAAAGCGACCGGATCATGTTGGAGCTGAAACAGAAGATACGGGGAAAAACCAGGAAATTCTCCTGTCCGCTGACAGAAGAACAATGCTGTCTTTTGATGAAAGGAGAGATTCCCGATGTATCCAAAGACGCAGACAGGCTTCTTGTAAAACTTTGCCTTCTGATGCGGACCAGACTGATGCGTCCGAAAGTGATTGTGGAGTATGACAGGGTTCCTTATGTATATCCTTATGGGAATGTACGGATTACTATGGACGAAAATATCTGCTCGTCAAACCGGGCGGATCTGTTTTTGGAAAAAGAGATTCCCAAAAGACCGATTCTTCCGGCCGGGCAGCATATCCTGGAGATCAAATACGACGAGTATTTTCCGGATTTTATCTATCATGCGGCACATCTGGAAAATTTAAGGCAGACGGCGTTTTCCAAATACTATCTATGCAGAATGTATCATTTATGAGAAAAGGAGATTACATAAGATGGGATTTCAGGATGTTTTCAAAAGATCATTTTTAGAAGGTTTCACCAGTATGGACATTACAACCGGCAAGATTGCCGCCACTTTGCTTGTGACGGCTCTTTTGGGATTATATGTGTTTATGATTTATCGTCTGGTGACAAGGAAAGTATTTTATTCCAAAACATTTAATATTTCTCTTACTGCCATATCCATGATCACGGCGGCTATTATTCTGGCCATGCAGTCGAATCTGGTCATTTCTCTTGGTATGGTGGGTGCTCTGTCCATCATCCGTTTCCGTACTGCCATCAAAGATCCCATGGATCTGGTATTTTTGTTCTGGTCTATCAGCATCGGCATTATATGCGGCGCAGGTCTGTATGAGGTGGCACTGGTCACAAGCGTTGCCGTAACCGTATGCATTCTGGTGCTGGATCTTCTGCCGGTGGCCAAAGCGCCTGTGATGCTGGTGGTGAACAGTTCCCGGATGGAAGGAGAAAAAGAGATTCTTGATACAGTGAACAGATACGCAGGACACTATAAAGTAAAATCCAGAAATCTGTCCAAAGGACATCTGGATCTGGTTATAGAGTTGAGAGTAAAGGATGAAAGCGCTCTGGTCGCGGATGTGGCTTCCATGGAAGGCGTTGTCTCCGCTTCTTTGATCGCCCACGACGGTGAGGTTACATTTTAAAAAGTCATGAAAAATGTCAGTTATGCAAAGCGCGGTTATCATTATGTAAAAAATTATGGTGTGGCGAGACTGGGGATAAAAATGCAGGAGCGCCTGCACAGAAACAGCCTGGAAAAAGGTTATCAGGACTGGATGCTTGCCAGGCGTCCGGGAAAAAGCGAAAAGGAACTGCAAAGGGCGCATATGTTTGTGTTTTGCCCTCTGATCAGTATTGTGGCTCCGGTATTCCGGACGCCGGAACTGTATCTAAGAGAAATGATAGAGTCTGTTCTTGAACAGACCTATACCAATCTGGAACTGTGCCTGGCGGACGGAAGTGACGGTGACGATACATCAGAAGAGATCATCCGCAGCTATATGCGGCAGGATAACCGGATCCGTTATAAAAAACTGGAACACAACTTCGGTATTTCCGGAAACACCAATGAGGCGCTTGCAATGGCCTCAGGAGAATATATCGGATTTCTGGATCACGATGACCTGTTGGAGGAACATGCGCTTTTTGAGATCGTGAAGTGGCTGCAGACACATCCGGACGCGGATATGGTTTACACGGATGAGGATAAAGTCTCTTTTGACAAATCGACATACTTTCAGCCGCATTTTAAACCGGATTTTAATCTGGATCTTTTAAGAAGCAACAATTATATCTGCCATTTCCTTCTGGTGCGGCAAAGCCTGTGTGAGCAGGCTGGGGCGTTTCGCGGCGAGTTTGACGGGGCGCAGGATTATGACTTTATTTTGCGCTGTGTGGAAAAAGCGTCTTTGATCGGACATATCCCCCAGGTGCTGTACCACTGGAGGAGCCACAGCGCTTCTACGGCCGCGGACCCTGAAAGCAAGGCTTATGCCTATGAAGCCGGCAAAAGGGCCATAGAAGCGCATTTAAAACGCACCGGAATAAACGCTTCGGTTGAATCGATGGAAAATCCGGGCTTTTACAGGGTGAGCTACGCTCTGAACGCTGCTCCGAAAGTAAGTATTGTTCTTCTGGATGTGGCAAAGGCGGCGGCTTTAAAGGCCTTTTTCAGAGCGGTGGAAGAAAACCGCACTTATGCCAATATAGAGGTTTTAGTCCTGTTGGACGATCCCGAAAAAAATAAATTAATTCTGAATTTTATAAAAGAACATAGACAAATACCAATAAAAGTAGTATATTGTACTAGCGCATGTAATAAATTTGTAACATTTTCAAGGCTTGCGGAGAAGCTGGACAGTGAATATTTACTTTTTTTAGAGAGTCGGATCGGGAAAGTGTCCAGAGGATGGATGGAGGATTTCCTGGGGAATGCCATGCGCCCGGAAGCGGGAGCAGTGGGGGGCCGTATTTACGACAGCGCCAGAAGATACAGGTATGGGGCGAAGGTACTTGGCCTTGGCGGTCTGGCAGGGGATGCTTTCGCGGGACTCCGGATCGGATATACAGGGTATTTTCATAAGGCCGGACTGCAGCAGAATTATCATGCCGTATCAGGAAAAGCCATGATGGTAAACAGGGCGCGTTTCCTTCTGGCAGGAGGTTTTTCCGAAGATGTGGAAGACCGGATGAAGGACGTGGATCTGTGCCTGAAATTAGAACGCCTGGGATTTAAAAATATTTATGAACCGGGAATTGTCCTGATCGAGCAAAAATACGGTTCCGGCAGGAAGAAAGCGGCGAGGCCTGCGGCGGCTTTTGAGAAAAAGTGGAAAGATATTCTTTTGGAGCCGGACGGATACTATAACTGTAATCTGTCCCTTAACGATACGCAGTGGCGGATTTTGGAGGACGCATGTGGGACGTGACGATTGTGATTCCCAATTATAACGGGATTTCATACCTGGATGCCTGCCTGTGTTCCCTTTTTGCGCAGAAAGAGGTCCGGGCCGAGATTCTGGTGGTGGATAACGGTTCCACAGACGGAAGCCCGGAATATATACGGGAACATTTTCCCGCATGCAGGCTGGTCTGCCTGGATCAGAATTACGGGTTCTGCCGGGCGGTGAATGAAGGGATAAAAAGGGCGGAAAGCCCTTATGTCATACTGTTGAATAATGATACGAAAGCCCGGCCGGATTTTGCCCGGAAGCTTCTGGACGCCATCCGGGCCGACAAGAAGCGTTTTTCCTGCGCGGCCAGGATGCTTCAGTATCATGATCCGGACCTTCTGGATAATGCCGGAGATTTTTACTGTGCTTTCGGATGGGGGATCACAAGAGGCAGGGGGAAGCCTGCCGTATCTTATGCCAGGGGCGGCAGGATCTTCTCTTCCTGCGCCGGCGCCGCAATCTATCGTAAAGAACTGGTGGAGCGGCTGGGCGGGTTTGACGAAGCCCATTTTGCCTACCTGGAAGATATGGATCTGTCCTACCGGGCAAAGATCCATGGGTATTATCACTGGTACGCGCCGGAAGCCGAAGTGCTTCACATAGGAAGCGCCACCAGCGGTTCCCGCTACAATCATTTTAAAGTAGTGCATTCGGCGGGAAACAATGTATATCTGATCTATAAAAATATGCCTTTTTTGCAGATATTGTTAAATGCGCCTTTTTTGCTGGCGGGATTTTTGATCAAATATCTTTTTTTTGTGAAAAAGGGACTGGGAAAGGATTATCGGGCGGGCCTGATCAGAGGCCTTGGGCTGTGCAAAAGCAATCCGGACCGCAAACTGCGGTTTTGTATGGGGCATATGGGGGAATATATAAAGATCCAACTGGAACTGTGGAGGAACATCCTTCTTTTTGTACCCTGGACTGTGAAGGCAAAAAGAGACAGGTGATGAGCTTTGATTAAAGATAATCAACGGTATTTTAACCGGCTTCACGTCATAGTGGATGCTGCCGTCATTTGCGTGGCGTATCTGTTGGCATGGGTTTTAAAGTTTATCATATTAAGAGACCCGCCGGGACTTGGTTTTTACCAGTACTGTCTGGTACTGGTTCCTATTGTGCTTTTATACCTGGTTCTGTATCTGGCGTTTAACCTGTATACTTCCAAGCGGGTGCAGGGGCGCAGGCTGGAAGCCGGTAATATTATAAAGGCAAATACCATCGGCCTTCTGCTGGTTATGGGCGTATTGTTCCTGCTCAGAGGCTATAATGACTATGCCGATTATTATTCCAAGACGATGCTGTTCTATTTTTACGGGATCAATATCGCGTTGGAAGCGTCGGTCCGCAATCTGATCCGGGCCGGCTTAAGAAAGATCCGAAGAAGCGGGTTTAATCTGCGCCATATTATTTTTGTGGGCTACAGCAGCGCGGCGGAGGCGTTTATCGACCGGATTCGTTCGAATCCCCAGTGGGGGTATAAGGTCAGCGGAATACTGGATGACAATAAAGAGATCGGATTCACTTATAAAGGCGTGGCGATATTGGGGACCACAGACGAGCTGGAGACAATCCTGGAGAACAACCGTCTGGATGAGATCGCGCTGACGCTGGGGCTTCAGGAGTATTATAAATTAAAACATATTGTCGCGATTTGTGAAAAGTCCGGCGTGCATACGAAATTTGTGCCGGATTATAATGATATTATCCCCACAAAGCCCTATACGGAAGACCTGCTTGGGCTGCCGGTGGTGAATATCCGGCATGTGCCGCTGACCAATACATTTAATATGGTATGCAAAAGGATCGTGGATATTGCGGGCGCCATAGCTGCGATCACCCTGTTTTCGCCTGTGATGCTGATCACGGCTATTCTGGTAAAAGCGACCTCAAAAGGGCCTCTTATATATAAACAGGAGCGTGTTGGACTTCATAACCAGACGTTCCAGATGTACAAATTCCGCTCTATGGAAGTGCAGTCGGAGAGAAAAGAGAAAAGAGCCTGGACCGTGCGCAACGATCCGCGCGTGACCGGCGTGGGAAAGATCATCCGCAGGACCAGCATCGACGAGCTTCCGCAGTTATTCAACATATTAAAAGGGGATATGAGCCTGGTAGGGCCGCGCCCGGAACGTCCGTTTTTCGTGGAAAAGTTCAGGGAGGAGATTCCCCGTTATATGGTAAAGCACCAGGTTCGGCCGGGACTTACAGGATGGGCGCAGGTGAACGGATACAGAGGGGATACATCGATCAGAAAACGTATTGAATACGACCTGTATTATATAGAGAACTGGTCTATGGGGCTGGATATCAAGATTCTGTTCCTGACGTTCTTTAAAGGTTTTGTGAATAAGAATGCTTATTAACAGGCGTAGAAAGGATGAATTATGGCAAAAGAGACTTTGAAAAAACCAGGATCGAAAAAAAGCGCTTCTAAAAAAAGCACTTCTGTAAAAACTGCCCATGGGGTGACAAAGAAAAAAGGATCTTCCAGAAAAAAAGCGGCCAAAAAGAAAAAGCGGGCCATCATCTTCGGCGTGGAGATCGTACTTCTGCTCCTGCTGGTGGGCGGATTTTATGTAGTCAGGCTTTTTGACAAGTTCCAAAAGCCTCAGGTGGAAGAAGAAGATATGCAGGTGAACGAGACGATCACACCGGAGACGGTGGAAACCATGTCAGGATATATGAATGTGGCGCTGTTCGGACTGGATACCAGGAACGCCGGACAGCTTGGCAAAGGAAACCGAAGCGATACGATCATTATCGCAAGTATCAATAATGACACCAAAGAAGTAAAACTCGTGTCCGTATACCGGGATACGTATCTGGATCTGACCAACGGCAAATATAACAAATGCAACGAGGCTTATTCGGTGGGAGGTCCGGGACAGGCAGTCCGGATGCTGAACAAGAACCTGGATCTGGATATTGAATATTATATTGCAGTGGACTTTGCGGCTCTGGCAGAGGCGGTTGACCTGCTGGGCGGCATTTATATCGATGTGGACGAGTCGGAGATTGGCCATCTGAACAACTACACGGTTGAAACTTCCAAAGTGACCGGCAAATCTACCACCAAACTGACACAGCCGGGCTATCAGCTTCTGGACGGCGTGCAGGCCACTTCCTACTGCCGGATCCGTTATACGGCGGGTGATGATTTCAAAAGGACAGAGCGTCAGAGAGAAGTGGTGATGGAACTTGTAAGTACGGCCAAAAAAGCGAGCCTCGACGAGATCAACAGCATTGTCAATGCAATTTTCGGCATGATTGCCACCAATTATGAACTTGATGAGCTTGTAGAGATGACCCCGGAGATGATCGGCTATGATATCGTCGATACACAGGGCTTCCCCTTCGACCGGACGCCGGCTACGGTCAGCGGAAAAGGTTCCTGCGTGATCCCGATTAACCTGGCAGATAATGTAAAGCAGCTTCATGAGTATCTGTTTGACGATTATTCTTACACGGCTTCGTCGGAAGTGCAGGAGATCTCAGACAAGATCACATCGGATACCGGATATTGATGACAGCGGATATACTGATACCGACCTACCGTCCGGGAGACCGGCTTAAGATACTTCTGGATCGGCTGAACAGACAGTCGTACCAGGTGCATAAGATTCTGATCATGAACACGGAACCGTCCTTCTTTCCGAAAGGCCTGGAAGACGCATATGAGAATGTGGACGTGTTCCATCTTACAAAGGCAGAATTTGACCATGGCGGAACCAGGGATCTGGGTATCCGCCGGTCTTCGGCAGATATCGTGGTCTGTATGACCCAGGACGCGCTTCCTGCGGATGATCATTTACTTGAGAATCTGCTGGCTCCTTTTTCGCAGTCTGACGTGTGGGCGGCCTATGCCAGGCAGCTTCCGGCAGAAGGATGCAGTGAGGTGGAAAAATTTACAAGAAGTTTTAATTACCCGAAAGAAAGCCGCGTCAAGGGAGAAGAAGATCTTGAGACGCTGGGGATCAAAGCCTTTTTCTGTTCTAATGTATGCGCGGCGTGGCGGCGGGATCAGTATCTGAAACATGGCGGATTTGAGAAAAAGACGATTTTTAATGAAGATATGATTTTGGCTGGAAAGCTGATCCGCCAGGGGGGACAGATTGCCTACTGCAGCAATGCCAGGGTGATCCACTCCCATAATTACAGCATGGCGGAACAGTTTCACCGGTATTTTGACCTGGCAGTTTCACAGACGATGCATCCGGAAGTATTCGGCGGCGTGCGTTCGGAGTCGGAGGGGATGCGGCTGGTGAAGAAAACCGTGGCGCATTGCCTGAAGATAAAAAAACCATGGCTGATCTGGCAGGTGGTTACACAAAACGCGGGGAAGCTTCTGGGTTATAAAGCGGGTCAGCAGTATAAAAAGCTGCCCCAAAAAGTGATTCTGTGGTGTACGATGAACCGATCCTTCTGGCAGGAGGAAGGCATATGAAGACCTTTATTTTCAAAACGGTCCTTATGGGACTGTGTCTGGCCTGCCTTACCGGCTGCGGTAAGAGCAAAGAGACGGAAGAAAAACAGATGGCCCTCAGGAGCCAGGGAATGGAACAGGCGCTTGCCGGAGAGTATGAAGAGGCGATTGATTCTTACGACCGGGCGCTGGCGCTGGCGGATATGCGTGTCGGCGCTCTGGAACTGGATATTGCGGCCTATAAAGCTTCCGCCCAGTACCATGCCGGGGAGACATCGCAGGCGATCGATACCTGTTCGGCGATTCTGGATCTGAAGAAAAGCGCGGAGATCTATATGGCGCGGGGGATTTTATACCGGGAGTCCGGAAACACGCAGGCGGCCAACAACGATTTTGCTTCTGCCATAGAGCTGGCGCCCAAAAGAGATCTGGTCCTGCTGGGAAGGCTGTATTATTATATGGAAGACTACGCCAAATCGAAGGAGTATCTGGAACAGGCTTCAGATAAGAAGGATCAGGAAGCGACGTTCTGGCTGGCGGAACTGTACTGGCAGATGGGCAACCGGGAGTATGCCATTACTTTATATCAGCTTTATCTGGAGGGCGAGGCCGAACACCAGTCTGCTTATGCAAGGGTTGCCTCCTGGCAGATCGAACAGGGCGATTATGACGCGGCTTTGGAGACGCTGGAGGCAGGAATCGCCAAAGGAGACAGCGACGGGCTGAAAGAGCTTCTGGGGAATGAGATTGCCGTATATGAACAGAAGGGGGATTTTGCCACCGCGAAGCTTAAGATGGAAAGCTATCTGGAGCGCTATCCCGAGGATGAGGCGGCAGCCAGGGAGTACGAGTTTTTGAAATCCCGCTGAGCCTGTTTTATAAAAGCGTGGGCGGATTTTTAAATAAAGTTTAAATAAATTTACAGGAAAGGTATTGACAAAGCACCCTCAGGGGTGCTATCTTTATCACAGAAGATGTTAGCACTCTTAATCAACGAGTGCTAACAAAGGAAGGGAGTGAGGCCGTGGAGCTGGATGAAAGGAAGACAAAGATCCTGTATGCGATCATCAAGACCTATCTGGAAACCGGCGAACCGGTCGGCTCCCGGACGATTTCCAAATATTCGGATCTGAAACTCAGTTCTGCGACGATCCGCAATGAGATGTCAGACCTGGAAGAGATGGGGTATATTTTACAGCCCCATACTTCTGCGGGGAGGATTCCTTCCGACAAGGGATACCGGCTGTATGTGGACCATCTGATGGAGGAAAAGAACCGGGAAGTCAAAGAACTGACAGAGCTTATGATCAGCCGGACCGATAAGATGGAGCAGGTGTTAAAGCAGGTGGTCAAGGTGCTTGCCAACAATACCAATTATGCCACCATGGTTTCGGCGCCCCAGTACCACCAGAATAAATTAAAGTTTATCCAGTTGTCAAAAGTGGATGAGAGTCAGATTCTGGCGGTGGTGGTAGCGGAGGGAAATGTAATCCGCAACAAACTGATCCCGGTCAGTGAAGAACTGGACGCGGAGAGCATCTTAAAGCTGAATATTCTTTTAAATACGATGCTCAACGGAAAGACCATTGCGGGGATTAATCTGCAGATGATTTCCAGTATGAAAGAGCAGGCCGGTATCCATAGTAATATCATCAGTGATGTGGTGGATGCGGTGGCGGAAGCCATCCATTCGGATGAAGGGATGGAGATCTATACCGGCGGCGCGACGAATATTTTCCGTTATCCGGAACTGAGCGATAACGGAAAGGCCAGCGAACTGATTCAGACGCTGGAAGAAAAGCAGCTGCTTGCGGAACTGGTGACGGATACTCTGAGTAAAGAGAACAAAGGGATTCAGGTGTACATCGGAAATGAGTCGCCGGTTCAGAGCATGAAAGACTGCAGTGTTGTGACCGCGACCTATGAGCTCGGTCAGGGCCTGCAGGGAACCATAGGAATCATCGGACCCAAGAGGATGGATTATGAGAACGTTATGAATACATTGAAAACACTGATGGATCAGTTGGATGACGTTTTCCATAAATAGAAAGGCGGAATTTCATTTGGAAGAGAAAAAGGAATTTGAGCAGGAAGAAATTGTGAATACTGAGGATACTGCAGATACAGACGATCCGGCAAAAGAAGCCGAAGAAGAGATTTCTGAGGACAATACCGGGGAAGCTCCTCCGGAAACAGCGGAGACGGCGGAAGAGTCAAAAGAGGAACCGTCTTCCGGGACGGAAGGAAAAAAAGGGTTCTTTAAGAAAAAAGAGAAGAAAGACAAAAAAGACGAACTGATCGCGGAGCTGACAGATAAAGTAAAGCGTCAGCTGGCGGAGTTTGAAAATTTCAGAAACCGCACAGAGAAGGAGAAATCTCAGATGTACGCGGTGGGAGCCAGGGACGCCATTGAGAAAATACTCCCGGTGGTGGACAATTTTGAAAGAGGGATCAAAAGTATCCCCGAGGAGGAAAAAGACAGCCCGGTGGCAAGCGGCATGGAAATGATCTACAAGCAGCTTATGACGGTGCTGGAAGAGTTGGGCGTAACCCCTATCGAAGCGGTAGGCCAGGAATTCGATCCGAACATCCACAATGCGGTCATGCATGTGGAAGAGGAAGAGGCAGGCGAGAATGTCGTCGTCGAAGAATTCCAGAAGGGTTATAAATATAAAGACGCTGTACTTCGGTGCAGCATGGTAAAAGTGGCAAACTAAAAACAGCAAAAGCCCGGACAGCGCCCACGGGTGCCGCAAGGGCTGCAGCGGAACTATAATAGGAGGCAAATTATGAGTAAAATTATTGGTATTGACCTTGGAACAACAAACTCTTGCGTATCAGTTATGGAAGGTGGCAAACCCACCGTTATCGCGAATACAGAAGGCGCCAGGACGACACCGTCTGTGGTGGCATTTACAAAGACCGGGGAGCGTCTGGTAGGCGAGCCTGCGAAACGTCAGGCAGTTACCAACTCGGAGAAGACCATTTCTTCTATCAAGAGAAGCATGGGTACAGACAAAAAAGTAGCCATCGACGATAAAAAGTATTCTCCTCAGGAGATTTCAGCCATGATCCTGCAAAAGCTCAAAGCAGACGCAGAGAACTACCTGGGTGAAAAAGTGACAGAAGCGGTTATCACTGTGCCGGCGTATTTTAACGACGCCCAGAGACAGGCAACCAAAGACGCGGGCAAGATCGCGGGTCTGGATGTAAAACGTATCATCAACGAGCCCACGGCGGCTGCGCTTGCTTACGGTCTGGACAATGAAAAAGAACAGAAAATCATGGTATATGACCTGGGCGGCGGTACCTTCGACGTTTCCATCATCGATATCGGAGACGGTGTCATCGAGGTGCTGGCGACTGCCGGAGACAACCGACTGGGCGGCGATGACTTTGACCAGAAGATCACCGACTGGATGATCAGTGAGTTCAAGAACCAGAACGCAGTGGATCTGTCCAATGACAAGATGGCCCTTCAGAGATTAAAAGAAGCGGCAGAGAAGGCGAAAAAAGAGCTTTCTTCCGCTACGACCACCAATATCAACCTTCCGTTCATCAGCATGAACAGCGACGGTCCGCTGCACTTTGATATGAACCTGACCAGGGCAAAATTCGACGAGCTGACCAGAGATCTGGTAGAGCGCACGGCAGGCCCGGTGCAGGCGGCGCTGCGCGACGCAGGTATCAGCCCGTCAGAGCTTAGCAAGGTCCTCTTAGTAGGTGGTTCCACCCGTGTACCGGCAGTGCAGGATAAGGTAAAACAGCTGACAGGCCATGAACCCAGCAAGACGCTGAACCCGGATGAGTGCGTGGCAATCGGCGCTTCCATTCAGGGCGGCAAACTGGCAGGCGACGCAGGCGCAGGCGATATTCTCCTTCTGGACGTTACGCCGCTGTCCCTGTCCATCGAGACCATGGGCGGCATTGCTACCCGTCTGATCGAGCGCAATACCACAATCCCCACCAAGAAGAGCCAGATCTTCTCCACGGCAGCCGACAACCAGACGGCAGTGGATATCAACGTGGTACAGGGTGAGAGACAGTTTGCGAAAGACAACAAATCCCTCGGACAGTTCCGTCTGGACGGAATCCCGCCTGCACGCAGGGGCGTTCCGCAGATCGAGGTTACGTTTGATATTGACGCCAACGGTATCGTGAATGTATCCGCAAAAGATATGGGTACCGGCAAAGAACAGCACATCACCATCACGGCAGGCTCCAACATGTCCGATTCCGACATCGAGAAGGCAGTGAAAGAGGCGGCTGAGTTCGAGGCGCAGGATAAGAAGAGGAAAGAAGCCATCGACGCGAGAAACGATGCGGACGCCATGGTATTCCAGACAGAGAAAGCGCTGGAAGAGGCGGGCGCGAACCTGGATGCATCCGAGAAATCGGCGGTGGAAGAAAAGATCGCTTCCTTAAAAGAAGTCATTGACCGTACCGCGAACCAGACCGATATCTCCGATTCCGATATTGACGCTTTGAAAGCAGGAAGAGAAGACCTGATGAACGCGGCGCAGAAACTGTTCCAGAAGATGTATGAGCAGTCGCAGGCACAGGGAGGCGCCCAGAGCGCGGGTCCGGATATGGGCGGCGCGGAGCAGGCTTCAGGTTCTGCAGATGACGTGGTAGACGGAGATTACCGTGAAGTCTAAGTTTTAGGCGCTTGATCGCGGCAGGATGAAAGGCAGATAGCATATGGCAGAGACAAAGAGAGACTATTATGAAGTCCTTGGCGTGGATAAAAGCGCGGATGAGGCAGCTATTAAAAGCGCATACCGCAAGCTGGCTAAGAAATATCATCCGGATGCGAATCCCGGAGACAAAGAAGCAGAACAGAAGTTTAAAGAAGCCTCGGAAGCATACGCGATTTTAAGCGATGCGGATAAGAGGAGAAAATATGACCAGTTCGGCCACGCCGCCTTTGAACAGGGCGGCGCAGGCGGCGGGTTCGGAGACTTTGACTTCAGCAATATGGGAGACATCTTCGGGGATTTCGGAGATATTTTCGGGGATCTCTTTGGAGGCGGAAGAAGCCGGAGGGCCGGCAACCGCCCCATGCAGGGAGCGAACTTAAGGACCAGTGTGCGTATTACCTTTGACGAGTCGGTGAAAGGATGCGAAAAAGAGCTGGAGCTGACGCTCAAAGACGAGTGCGAAAGCTGTCACGGAAGCGGTGCGAAACCGGGCACTTCCCCGCAGACCTGTCCCAAATGCGACGGCAAAGGGCAGGTGGTGTATACGCAGCAATCCCTGTTCGGCATGGTGCAGAATGTGCGCCCGTGTCCGGAATGCGGCGGAACCGGCAAGGTCATCAAGGAGAAATGTCCGGATTGTCACGGAAGCGGTTATATCGCCAGCAAAAAGAAAATATCCGTCACAGTACCCGCCGGTATCGATAACGGGCAGAGTATCCGTATCCGGGGCAAAGGAGAACCGGGTGTCAACGGAGGCCCCAGAGGCGATCTTCTGGTGGAAGTGATCGTGTCACGCCACCCGCAGTTCCAGAGACAGGATATGGATATCTATTCCACAGTACCGATCAGTTTTCCGGTGGCCGTCCTGGGAGGGACGATCCGGATCAAGACAGTGGACGGAGAAGTGGAGTACGACGTAAAAGCCGGAACCCAGACCGATACAAGAGTCCGTCTGCGGGGCAAAGGCATGCCGTCTTTGCGCAATAAAAATGTACGGGGTGACCATTATGTGACGCTGGTGGTGGAAGTGCCTACGGGACTGAGCCATGCGGCCAAGGAAGCGTTAAAAGAATATGATCTGGAGAGCGGAAACTCTCTGAACCAGAAAATCGAAGGCGGAAAATCCAGAAAGAAAGGGTTTATCAACAAACTGAAAGAATCCCTGGAAGACCAGTAAGGGAGACAACAGGGTAAAAAAGCTGTCGGCAGGTAAAGCGCCGGCAGCTTTTTGGTGCCTTGCAGGTCACAGTCGCTTTTCCAGACAGACCAGGTCCATTTGGCGGATTTCATTAAATATGCAGGATATAACAGAGACTTCTTTATATCCGAGTTTTTTATAAAGGGCCCTGGCGGCAAGATTTTTTACGCTGGTATCCATACGGAGAAAGCGGCAGCCGTGTTCCCGGGCGTAAGTCTCATAAAAGGACACAAAAGCGGAGCCATAGCCTTTCCCCTTTTCTGCGGGGGAGACTACCAGAGTGTGCAGCACCATCACCTGATCTTCTGGGGCGTCATATTCCCATGCGGCGTGATCATAGTCGGGCAGCTGTTCCTGGTTGATTCTGGCGGCGGCAACAATCTGTTTTTCGCCGGTTTCGGCCATTTCTTCTTCTACAAACATATCGCCCTGCCGGACGGAAGCTTCGGCTGTCTCCCGGGTGGGGTAGATGCCTCTGACCCACTGGGTCGTCATTCTTCCGGCTTCATTTTCCGTGTGAACCTGATCATACAGTTTAACAATCTGTTCGATATCTTCTTTGCCAGCTTTTCTAAACATCGGTATCTCCTTTTGTCACATGTTGTCATGATTATACAGAAAAGCAGGAGAAATTGCAATATAAGCTTACGGCAGATTATCCTCTTTACAGCGGGCACAAATACAGATATAATTGTAAAATAAAGCGATTGAAAATATCGGGATTTGACGGGCAGCAGAACGGACAAAGGAGAAGTGAAAATGAGTGAACGTATGGAAATGACCAAAGAACAGAAGCAGTTATTGTCACAGACACATGCACAGTCTTTAAAATTACTGGGAATGTGTAATACGGAACTGTACTCTTTTTTAAATAATGAATATCTGGAAAATCCGCTGTTTGAACATACGGGAGGCAGCGGGGAGCCGGGGGTCACGGAGGAATTTGAATCCTGGTATCCGGGAGATCAGGAATTTAACGACGGATACGGAGACAGCGACAAAGTAGATCCCACGGTAAAAAAGGCATCCATGGCAGAAGACGCCGACAGGCTGCGTACCTGTCTGAAAGATCAGCTGAATGTCAATCATTATACGAAGGCCGAATGGGAGCTGATTGATTTCCTGATCCTGAATCTGGAGGACAGTGGATTTTATCCGATCTCTGCAGATGAGACTGCCAGAATATCCGGCGCTTCTGCAGAGACAGTCAGAAGATGTCTTGATGACTTAAGAGAACTGGAACCGGTGGGGATTTTTGCGGAAAATATGTCGGAATGTCTGTTAAAACAGGTAGAGGCGCTGGGGGTGGAAGATGAGGCGCTGACCAGTATCATCCGCTCTTATCTGAACGACGCTCTGCATGGGAGACTCAGCAAAATTACAAGGGGGCTTGGAATATCTTCTGTGACGGCGCGCAAATACATCGCTTTTATCAGAACCTTAAATCCCATGCCTTTATCGGGGTTTTATTCAGGAAAGACGAGCTATGTGATCCCGGATGTTCTTTTTGAAGAAAAAGACGATCAGTGGGATATATCGTTAAACGACGGCTGGCTGGGAGAATATCATCTGAATGAATTTTACCTGCAGATGCTTTCAGAAAGTACAGATGAAGAACTTTTGGCGTATTTTCAGAACAAGCTTAAGCGTGCCCAGGAGATACTGGAGGCCATCGACGAGCGGAAAAAGACGATCCTGCAAGTATCAAAAGCCGTGCTGGAGTGGCAGAAAGGATATTTTGAAGAGGACCAGAAGCCGGTGTCCATGACGCTGGCGCAGGCGGCGCAGAAGCTTAATCTCAAAGAGTCCACCGTGCGGAACGCGGTCAGCGGAAAGTATATCCAGCATCCAAAAGGGACGGTCCTGATGGAGAAACTGTTTGTCTGAAAGGGATAAAAGATGCCTGTACGGGAAATAATGGTAACCAGAAACAACAGGAAAGGAGCAAGACTGCCATGAATCTGGTTGACCATGAATTTATCAAATATATGAGCCGGTTCGACGACTGTCCGTTTACGCTGGTGCTGCATGGAGAGCGGCATCAGATCGGGGAGGGGGAACCGGCTTTTTCTGTTGTCTTTCGTCAGATACCGAAAGTCAAAGAGCTGATGACAAGCACTTCCCTTGCTTTAGGTGAAGCCTATATGGACGGGGATATACAGGTAGAAGGCGAACTGTATCCGGCGCTTCGCCATTTTATGGGGCAGATGGGGAAATTCTCCACCGATACAAAGGCGTTGGGAAAACTGATGTTTTCTTCTGTATCCAAAAGAAATCAGAAAAAAGAAGTGTGTTCCCACTACGATATCGGTAATGATTTTTACCGTCTGTGGCTGGATGAGACGCTCAGTTATTCCTGCGGCTATTTTAAAAGGGAGGAAGATACCCTCTATGAAGCCCAGTGCAACAAAGCAGACCGTATCCTTAAGAAGCTGTATCTGAAAGAAGGAATGACCGTGTGCGATATCGGATGCGGCTGGGGATTTTTACTTCTGCGGGCGGCGAAAAAATACAAAGTCCGCGGGGTGGGAATTACGCTGAGCCGGGAGCAGAAAAGGGTCTTTGAAGAGCGGATCAGGGAAGAACATCTGGAAAATGATCTGAAGGTAGAACTGCTGGATTACCGGGACTTAGATTCCCTTGGAATCTCTTTTGACCGGATTGTCAGCGTGGGTATGGCAGAGCATGTGGGAAGGGATAACTACAGAACTTATATGGAATGCATCAGGCAGGCTTTAAAGCCGGGCGGGCTGGTTCTCTTACACTTTATCAGCGCATTAAAAGAACATCCCGGGGATGCCTGGATGAAGAAATATATTTTTCCGGGAGGCGTCGTACCCAGCCTCAGGGAAATGATGCAGATCGCGGGGGAACTGAACCTGTATACGCTGGACGTGGAAAGCCTGCGCCGTCATTACAGCAGGACTTTACTTTGCTGGTATGAGAATTTCCAGAAGCACCGCCGGGAAGTGACAGAGATGTTCGACGAGCGTTTTGCCAGAATGTGGGAACTGTATCTGTGTTCCTGTGCGGCGACCTTCATGGACGGGGTCATTGACCTGCACCAGATCCTCTGGACAAACGGAATCAATAACGATCTGCCCATGACCAGGTGGTATTAGGCTTCAGAGATCCCGGATCAGGCGCAGGGCCTGTTCCTGGTCTTTTTGGTGGACAAATACTTCATATTCATAAGTCAGATCCGAAGGCTGTCCCAGACTTCCCGTGCGTCCCCTTAAAGTCCCATGCCCGGCCCACTGTCCCATGCGGTTTTTGACTTTTACCGTATAGGGAATATGGCCTGCGGCCAGGGCGCTTCGTATGGCCGAATACCGTGCCAGGTCAAAGCCTGTGTATATGTTTTTTCGATTGAATAGAGTGATCATACTGCCTCCTGCTTACGTTTCGCTTTGCCCCCGGCGCTGTCCGGGGGTTTGCCGTGTCATAAAGATATTATAGCGGTATTCTGGCAGAGTGTAAAGAGAAGAATTAGTTTGATGTCGCTGGTTGAAGAAGAACAAAAAACTATGTATAATGTGTACAAAAAGCAAAGGAGCACAGCATGGCGAGGGCAGTAGGAATCGGGTATCAGAATTTTGAGCAGTTGATTACAAAAGATGTCTTTTATATTGACAAAACGTCCTTTATCAGGGAATGGTGGGAGAATAACGATGAGGTCACATTGATTGCCCGTCCCAGGCGTTTTGGCAAAACGCTGAATATGAGTATGTTAGAGCAGTTTTTGTCAATCAATTATGCGGACCGGGGCGACCTTTTTGAAGGGCTTGCCATATGGGAAGAAGAAAAATACCGGAAGCTGCAGGGGACTTTTCCGGTGATTGCCTTAAGCTTTGCCAATGTAAAAGAAACCTCTTTTGATCATGTAAAAAGTAAGATTTTCCAATTGTTTACAAACCTGTATTCACAGCATGATTTTTTAAGACACAAAAACATATTGACGGATAAAGACAGGGAATACTGGGACAGGGTATCTGTCAATATGAGTGAAGGCGACGCGTCTTTGGCGCTTTATCAGTTGTCAGAATATCTGTACCGTTACTATCATAAAAAGGTGATGATCCTTCTGGACGAATATGACACACCCATGCAGGAAGCCTATGTACATGGATACTGGAAAGAGCTGATGAGCTTTGTCCGGGGCCTGTTTAACGCTGCATTTAAGACGAATCCATACCTGGACCGCGCGGTTATGACCGGAATAACACGGGTCAGTAGAGAGTCCGTCTTTTCCGATCTGAATAATCTGACAGTGGTGACCTCCACTTCTGACCTGTATGCGGACAGCTTCGGATTTACAGAAGCGGAAGTATACGCGGCCCTTAAGGAATACGGACTGGAAGAACAGATGCCGATGGTAAAACAATGGTACGACGGCTTTGCGTTCGGACATCAGAAAGAGATTTATAATCCCTGGTCGATCGTGAACTATCTGAAAACCGGACGGTTCGGTCCCTACTGGGCGAATACAAGCAGCAATCGTCTGGCAGGAAAATTAATCCGGGAGGGCAGTAAAGATATCAAGCTGACCATTGAAGGGCTGCTACAGGGAAAGAGCTTTCGCGCCCGGATTGACGAACAGATCGTGTATGATCAGTTAGATGATGACGAAACGGCTATCTGGAGCCTGTTCCTTGCCGGCGGCTATTTGAAAGCACTGAATTTTGAAGAATATATGACAGAGTTTGGAGAGTGGGTGCAGGAGTATGAACTGGCGCTTACCAATTTTGAAGTAAAAGTTATGTTTCAAAATATGATCCGCACCTGGTTCGGGACTGTAAAATCCGATTACAACGACTTTACCAAAGCCCTGATTCGGGGCGATGTGGAAGAGATGAATGCCTATATGAACCGGATCGCAGAGAATGTGTTCAGCTCCTTCGATACGGGAAAGAAAGCTTCCGGCCGCACAGAACCGGAACGGTTCTATCACGGTTTTGTGCTGGGGCTTCTGGTGGATTTAAGCGACAGATATATCATCACCTCCAACCGGGAAAGCGGTTTTGGGCGCTATGATGTGCAGATGGAACCCAGAAAAGAGACAGACAATGCGGTTCTCATAGAGTTTAAAGTCAGGGACCGGAAAAACGAGACAGACCTGGAAGCAACGGCACGAAAAGCCCTGGCGCAGATAGAGGAGAAAGATTACGCGGCGGATTTACGCCAGAGAGGAATATCAAAAGACAAAATCCGGATGTATGGATTTGCGTTTGAGGGTAAAACAGTACTGATCCGCACGGTAAATCATGTATATTTATAATAGACTGGGGCAAACCTGTAGGATAGATACAGATTTGCTCCAATTTTTTTTAAATTTCCTATTGACATTTTATTTGTTTTGTTATATAACATATATAACAAATAAAACAAGTACAGGTTTCACAGCGAGACCTGCTCTATACACAAGGAGGTATGAATTATGTTGTTAACAGATATTTTCGGAAGGAATTTTATGGATGACTTTTTTGAGGACTTTGCCAATTCTTCGTATTACCGCCCCAACCGCATCGGCACAGTGCCTGCCATGAAAGCGGATGTACAGGAGTTAGAGGATTCCTATCAGATTGATCTGGAACTTCCGGGATTCCGCAAAGAAGATCTGCAGGCAGAATTAAAAGACGGCTATCTTACCATCAAAGCGACCCGTCAGAACACCGAGGAGCAAAAAGATGAGAAAGGAAAATATATCCGCCAGGAACGTTACAGCGGACATTATCAGAGAAGCTTCTATGTGGGGGAAGACGTCACGCAGGAAGATGTCCATGCGGCTTTTGAGAACGGCATCCTGAAGCTGACCGTTCCCAAAAAAGAGTCGCAGCCAAGGATCAATGAGAGCAAAGCGATCCTGATCGAAGGCTGATCAGAGAGACAGGCAGAAAAAGGCTGTCGGGAAATCAATGTCAATAAGATAAAATAGCTTGAAAGAGTGAGTACAAAGTCATTGTGCTCACTCTTTTTTATAACAAAATTAAAATAACCCCTGACACAACAAGACACCGGAAAAAATAGAAAGCCTGCTTCATACTTGAATGCTTTACTTTATATAATTTTTAAGATATAATTATATCATCATAATGATATGGAGGTGTCAAATATGATTATAAAAGCATCTGCTGCTTTAAGGAATGACTATGCAACGATTTCCAACATGGCAAAGGAAACAAATGAGCCCATTTATATAACAAAAAATGGCGAAGGCGATTTGGTCTTAATGAGTATTGACGCTTTTGAAAAACGTGAACAAATCTTAAAGCTTCAGGCAAAAATATTGCAGGCGGAACAGGAACGCTTGGACGGGGCAAAAACGATCCATATTTCTGACGCAAGAAAACAGTTACGGGAGAGAATCCATGATTTATAAGGTTGAAATCCTTCCTGTTGCCTGGGAGGATTTGAAACAAATTGAGGACTGGTATCTCGTACAGTTTGGCGTAGAATCAGCTTTAAAAGTAATCGACCGTATCCTTGATGCAATTGAACGTCTGGAGATGTTTCCGGACCTGGGTTCTTTTACACCAGACGAATGGTTAAATCACCAGGGATACCGAATGCTTATTTGCGGAAAGCATGTAGCTATTTATAAGAAAACAGGTGAATCGGTATACATTTATCATATAGCTGATACCCGAACAGAATATACCAGACTATTTTAACTTATCCCAGTTCCGAAAGATAATCAATCCGCAATAACCAGGTTTTCTGCATCCTGATAGCTTTCATCCGGCATTCGGTCCGTAATGACCCGGGCGGACGAAAATTCTCCGAAGCTTACCGGTGAGATCCGGGTGAATTTGCTGTGGTCGCACAGAACATAGGCGGAGCGGGTGTGTCCCATGGCGCATTGCTTGATCATGGCTTCATTGATATCGGGTGTGGTAAAGCCTGTACTTTTGCTGACGCCGTTGGCGCCGAAGAATCCTTTGGTAAAATGATATTTATGGAGGGTAACAAAAGCTTCATTTCCCACGATGGCTTCGGTGGAGCTTTTCAGTTCCCCTCCTATTAATATGACCCGAAAGCCGCTTTCCGCCAGCAGAAGCGCATGGGAGACCGCGTTGGTCACAAAGGAAGCGGCGTGTTCTGTCAGATGGGGGATCATGGCTCCGGTGGTCGTCCCCGCATCCAGATAGACGAAGTCTTCCGGCGTGATCAGAGAAGCGGCGTATTTTCCGATCCGCGTCTTTTCTTCCCGGTTCAGTTCCTGGCGGAAAGCCACTTTCTCCTCTTGGGTGTTCAGTTCTTTTCCCTTATAAACAGCTCCTCCGAATACTTTCGTAAGTTCTCCTTTTTGATCCAGTGTATACAGATCCCGCCGTATGGTGGACTCGGAAGCCTGAAAATGCTCCGTCAGCTCCTGGACGGTAACGCTTCCCTTAAGTTTTATAATTTTTAAAATTTCTTCCTGTCTTTTTCCTGTTAACATGATTTTCCCGTGATCATATGCTTTGTTTTTTTAATATTCTGTAAAAGTATTATACGCCTCTTTGAAAAAAACGGCAAGGGAGACGCTTATATATTTGTGTTGACATACAAAAATATGAGTATTATAGTACGGATGGAACAAAACATTATGAGAGGATGGTACAGATGGAAACATATAATATTTTCAGGGATATGGCAATTATTATTATATTTGCGAAGCTTTTGGGAATTTTGGCGAGAAAATGCAAAGCGCCGCAGGTGGTAGGAGAGATTGTCGCAGGGCTTCTGATCGGCCCGTTTGCGCTGGGACTGGTACAACAGACAGATTTCCTGACACAGGTGGCGGAGATCGGGGTGGTTCTTCTGATGTTTTCGGCCGGACTGGAAACGAGCCTGAAGGATTTGTTAAAGACCGGGCCTGTGGCTTTTCTGATTGCCTGTGCAGGCGTTGCCGTGCCGCTTGTGGGCGGTTCTCTTTTATACATGGGCATGTATGGTTTTGCGCCCTGGGGCTCTGAAAAGTTTTATCAGGCTGTTTTTATCGGGGTGATTATGACGGCCACAAGTGTCAGCATTACGGTAGAATCTTTAAGAGAAATGGGTAAACTGAAAAATAAGGTCGGGGCTGCTATTTTAAATGCAGCGATTATTGACGATGTATTGGGGATTATTGTGCTGACGTTCGTAGTCGGTTTCAAAAACCCGGATTCGGACCCCGGCAGGGTGATTTTTTCCACCATATCTTTTTTTGCAGCGGCTGTTGTGGCGGGTTATGTGCTTTTCCGGGTTTTCCGTCAATTGGATGAGCGTTATCCCCATACGCGCCGTATTCCGATCCTGGGACTGGCGCTTTGCTTTTTCTTTGCCTATGCGGCGGAGCATTATTTTGGGATAGCCGATATTACGGGTGCTTATGTGGCAGGGATTGTCCTTTGCTCGATTCGGGATTCCGGCTACATAGAAGAAAAGATGGAGATCAGCTCCTATATGCTCTTTGGGCCGGTTTTTTTCGCAAGCATCGGTTTGAAGACGAGTATTGGCAACATAGATGGCAGCATCCTTATGTTTTCGCTGGGATTTGTCCTGGTTGCTCTGCTCTGTAAAGTGACAGGCTGTGGTCTTATGGCCAGGATTTGCCGTTTCAGTGCCTCGGACAGTCTGAAGATCGGAGTGGGTATGATGACCCGGGGGGAGGTGGCTTTAATTGTCGCCCAGAAGGGACTGTCTGTGGGACTTCTGACGCCGGTATATTTTACTTCCGTGATTCTGCTGATTATTGTTTCCAGCATTATCACGCCGGTCATATTAAAATTCCTCTACAGCAGGGATGATTAGTATCAAAGGTTTAAAAGCAGGGATTTCATATATCTCTGCTTTTTTTTTGACTGAAAATGATTGATTGTGAATATTTAACAAAAATAATCCGTCAAATTTGTGCATAAATATGATTGACTTTGACTGAATTTGATCGTATAATAAAGCCATCAACAAGAACAGAAGAAAGAGAGGGAACAAAAAGTGATCTACACTGTTACATTTAATCCGTCGCTGGACTATATCGTATCCGTGAAAGATTTCAGGCTGGGCAAGACCAACCGTACCTGTGCGGAGCAGATGCTTCCGGGCGGTAAAGGCATCAACGTTTCCACGGTGCTTCAGAACCTGGGCATTGAGAATGTGGCGCTTGGTTTTACGGCGGGATTTACCGGAGACGAGATCCTGAAAAAGATGGAAGGGATTGGTTTTCACTGTGATTTTATCCGGATTGAAAACGGATTTTCCAGGATCAATATCAAGATGAAGGATTTTGACGGAACGGAGATAAACGGTCAGGGACCTTCCATCAGTAAACAGGATATTGACCGCCTGATGGAGAAACTTGACCGGCTTAAGGAAGGCGATATTCTGGTATTGGCAGGCAGTATACCGGAAAGTATGCCGGATTCCATCTATCATGATATCCTGGCCCATTTAGACGGGCGGGGCATCGGGTTCGTAGTGGACGCCACCAGAAATCTTCTTTTAAATGTGCTGGAGTATCACCCGTTCCTGATCAAGCCGAACAATCATGAGCTGGGAGAGATCTTCGATGTAACGCTTACGACCAGGGAAGAGGTTGTTCCCTACGCTAAAAAGCTTCAGGAAAAAGGAGCCAGGAACGTGCTGGTATCCATGGCAGGCGAAGGAGCAGTCCTGGCAGCGGAGAACGGAGAAGTCTACAGGCAGCCGGCCCCCAAAGGAAAACTGGTGAATGCCGTCGGAGCCGGAGATTCCATGGTGGCAGGTTTTGTGGCAGGCTGGACGCAGAAGCAGGATTACCGCCATGCGTTCCATATGGGCATATCGGCCGGAAGCGCCAGCGCATACTCGGACCTTTTGGCAACCAAAGAAGAAATCTATAAAATCTATGATTCACTGAACCAAAAATAAAACAGCGGAACTTTCAATAGGAGGATAAAGATGAGGATAACAGATTTACTGGACAAGAGAAGCATTTCCCTGACCGGAGCGCCTGCCTCTAAAAAAGAGGCCTTAGACCAGATGGTCGATTTGATGATCAAAAGCGAAAAGATTAACGATAAAGAAGCATACCGCCAGGAAGTATACAGGCGGGAAGAGGAAAGCACCACCGGAATCGGCGAAGGCATTGCAATTCCCCACGGAAAAGGACCTTTCGTCAGCAAACCCGGACTGGCGGCCATGGTTGTAAAGGATGGCGTGGATTTTGACTCCCTGGACGGAGAACCGGTACACCTGATCTTTCTGATCGCCGCGCCCAACACCAAAGACAATGTCCATCTGGACGTACTGAGCAAACTGTCCATGCTTTTGATGGACGAAGATTTTTCCAAAAATCTGAAAAACGCTTCCACAGTGGAAGAATTTCTTCAGATTGTGGATAAAGCCGATGAGGAAAAACCGGATCTGAATGACCAGCTGGCGGCACAGAATGCCATATCGGCTGAGGGCGCTTTTAAAATCCTGGCTGTCACAGGATGCCCCACAGGAATTGCGCATACTTATATGGCTGCGGAGGGGATCGAAAAAGCTGCCCGTGCGGCAGGGTGTTTTGTCAAAGTGGAGACCAGAGGTTCCGGAGGTGCCAAGAACTTGCTGACGGATCAGGAGATCAAGGACGCGGACTGTATCATCATAGCCGCAGATACGAAAGTACCGATGGACCGTTTTCACGGTAAGAAACTGATCGAATGTCAGGTATCCGACGGAATCAGTAAGGCAGATCAGCTGGTAGCAAGGGCCATGAGCGGGGATGTGCCGGTCTATCAGGCGGGAAATCCGTCCGCGGCAGCATCATCCGCAAGTACTTCAGGCGGTATGGGGCATAAGATCTATATGCAGCTTATGAACGGCGTATCCCATATGCTTCCCTTCGTGGTGGGCGGCGGTATTCTGATCGCGCTGGCATTCCTGATCGACGGCTTATGTGTGGATATCAATTCTCTTTCCGATGAGGCAAGGTCAGGATTTGGTACGATCACGCCCATAGCAGCCACCTTAAAAGGCATCGGCGATACGGCATTTGGCTTCATGCTTCCGGTTCTGGCAGGTTTTATTGCCATGAGCATTGCGGACCGTCCCGGACTGGCAGTGGGATTTGTAGGCGGCATGATGGCATCCGGCGGCAAATCAGGATTCCTGGGCGCGCTGGCAGCAGGCTTTATTGCAGGTTATCTGATCCTGTTCCTGATTAAAGTATTCTCCAAACTGCCCGCAGCCATTGAAAAGATCGCGCCTGTCCTTTTATATCCGCTGTGCGGCATTCTTCTGATGGGACTGATCATGCAGTTTTGTGTGGAACCGCCCATCGGCGCGTTAAATACGGCATTAAATACGGCGCTGACCAACATGGGAGGCTCCAGCCGGATACTTTTAGGGATCATCGTGGCAGGCATGATGGCCATCGATATGGGAGGCCCCTTCAACAAGGCGGCATATGTGTTCGGTACGGCTTCCATCGCGGCAGGAAACTATCATATTATGGCGGCAGTCATGATCGGCGGTATGGTTCCGCCCTGCGCCATTGCACTTGCAACCTTACTGTTCAAAAATAAATTTACCAAAGAAGAGCGGGAATCCGGCCCTGTCAACTTTATCATGGGCCTGGCATTTATCACCGAGGGCGCAATCCCCTTCGCCGCATCCGATCCGCTGCATGTGCTTCCGGCCTGCGTGATCGGCTCCGCAGCGGCAGGCGCTTTGTCCATGGCCTTTGGGTGTACGCTGATGGCGCCCCACGGCGGCATCTTCGTAGTACCGGTGGTAGGCGGCGCGCTTATGTATCTGGTCGCGCTTGTGGTCGGAACCGTGGTGGGAGCGGTGCTTCTGGGACTGCTTAAAAAGAAAGTGGCGTAGAGCTTATATAAGTTGAAAAGACGCTTATGCGGAATGGCATAAGCGTCTTAGACTGTTAACTGTTTTTTCTGGCGTTTTCCATTTGCCATACATCCAGGCAAATCAGGAACCGAAATAAGACAAGCCTGATCTTCTTCAGAACGTGGAATATTTATACTTGCATGGCAGAAAATGAAGGTTCCGGAATTTCTCTGCCTAACATTTGCGCCGTTTCAATCCATTCAGAAATAATTATTTGCGCGTTTTCTACTGCTTTTTGTGGAGTTTCCCCATCTGCCATACACCCGGGAAGATCGGGCACAGAAACAAGATAACAATTATCATCCTCAGACCATGAAACAATCATGGAGCTCATTACCATATCATATGTATGATTCGCCATTGTGATTCGCTCCTTTACATATTTTGATTATATCAGATTTTTCGGCTTTTTCAAGCCGTTTATCCACGCTTTTCAGGGGATCATCGTGGCAGGCATGATTGGCGGTATGCTTCCGGCCTGCATGATCGGTTCCGCAGTGGCAGGCGGTGCGGTTTATGTATCTGGCCGCGCTTGTGGCCGGAACCGTGGTGGGAGCAGTGCTTCTGGGGCGGCTTAAAAAGAAAGTGGCATAGTAATAGAATGTATTGCTATTGTACGCACATAAGAGTATAATAAGATTAGAATAATATCTGAAAGGTGGTGCTTTATATGGCAACAAAATCAGCAAATCTTTATGCTCGTATTGAGCCGGATGTGAAAGAACAGGCAGAAAGCATTTTATCAGCATTGGGTATTCCGGCCTCCAATGCAATCAATATATTTTATAAACAGATTATTCTTCAAAGAGGACTTCCGTTTGATGTAAAGATTCCATCTTCTCGTCCTGTAGATATGTCTGCTCTATCAGAAGCAGAACTGAATGCAGAACTTGAGAAAGGGTATGCGGATATCAAAGCTGGAAGAACGAAAGAAGTAAGTGCAGTTTTTGCAGATATCCGTAAAGATTATAATTTATGATTTACAAAATCAAGATTACAGGTCAGGCAGACATTGATATCCGTAATATCTATGAGTATATTGCGTATGAACTGCATCCTTTATATTGTTGACAATGGTGATATGACTGTTTCTGTCATGCGAGTGATGTATGGCGGTCGTGATATTGATGCTCAGCTTGATAAATATACGAAATACGATGAGTAGCATAAATCGGGATCTGCAAAGAAGGTGATGGCAAGAGAAAAAATTATAGAGGAGGTAAATAAATAGATAAAACAGTAAACTGGTTCGCAATGCCAATCAGAGTTCAGATTTCTAATGTTGGCAGTGAAGTCCATCGCGCTATCAGATGGAAAAATAAAGGTGATGTACAGAAAAAAACAGTTTTTGCATGAAAGCAATTGAGTTTCTCGAATTAATGAAAAAGGACCCTAAAAATCAATACAGAAAAGGCGAGCTGGATTGTTGTATAGACGAATTGCAGGATTATTTGATGGGGGAAAATATTTATAATACAACAGAAGAACAGATAATCAAATATTATGATGCATTTTTGTAAAAGAATTTTTCGAAGCAGGGGAGCCGGTAACTGATACAAGTCACTGGCTCCCCTGAAATATATGATTTAAAAATACAGTTTACTGAACGCACGGATTTCGTCGGTTACAAAATCATAGACTCCGTCAAAGGTGCTGCCCGGGCCGCCCATGGTGAGGGAAGGAATCAGATTTTTTGTACCTGCCGTCTCAAAGAGCTCTTTCAGGCCGTTATGGATCGCTTCTTTGGACCAGTCGGCCTTGTCATATTTTCCGTTATCCAGACCGCCCTGGATCGTGATCTTTCCGGCATATGTTTTCAAAAGCTCCGGAATATTATTTTCCTTAACGGCGCCCTGCCATACGTCAACTCCCATCTCAATCATCTGCGGCACCAGGCTGGCGGCATAGGAATCGCTGTGGTGAATAATGACGTCCACACCGCTCTTCTTCCAGAATCCGTATATTTTCTGATAAGCCGGCAGAATAAATTCTTCAAACATGGCAGGGGACAGGAAAGTGGAAGTCTGGCTGCCCCAGTCGTCATGATGGAACAGGGCGTCCGGGTGATAGTGTGCCAGTTCTGCTTTCGCGCACTCGATCTCCCAGTCGGCCAGATGGTCGATCAGGTCATGCATGGCTTCCGGTTCTTCATAAAAATTGATCATCGTATCTTCCATACCCATAAAATAATGCAGTTTTTCAAAGATACCCGTAACGAAAAACGGCGCTACAAATTTCTCTTTCCGATCGACAGACGCCGCCTGTGTTTCGGCTGCTTTCCAGTCTTCGGCGCTGTACCGGTTGGGATCAGGCGTCTTTAACTGTTCTTTCCACAGGGTGACGTCTGTGATCAGCTTGTTGCTGCCTTCGCACAGTGGGAACGGCCCGGGTGTGCCTTCCTGCCAGCGGACGGTAACGCCCCATCCGTTTACCCGGTCCTTTCCATAATCACAGAATCCCCCGCAGTCAGCCATAATTGGGTCAAGAATCAGATCCATATACTCGTACTGGTTGACGAAACGATCGGGATGTCCGCCTCTGATGGTTTCCATAAAGTTGTCTCTGATTGTCAGCATGAAAAAACCTCCTTTATTTTGCTGGAATGATTTTTACGGTTCTATTCGCATGATAAATCAATTATAGCAGAATTATGTTCATATGTTATCCTTAATAGTTATTGACTTTAAAACTGATTTTTCCTATACTTTACAGGAGAGGTTCTTATGCGTTTGAGTTTGAATATTATCTATGACAGGCTGAAAATACCGGAAAAAAACATGGCATCTCATCCTTTGAACCAGATTATGATATATCAGGGGCTGATGCTTTATAAAGACGGGATAGCTTATGACACGGAATTGTTAAAAGAATATCTTCTGCTGGGGTTGAGCACGGATTTTCCCGCATCCATGGAAGGCTGCGGCATCTTATCGGTCGGCAGACTTCCCGATGCTCTGAGAGAAAAAAATGCCTGTGTGGAGTTTGATCAGGACTGCGACCTGTATCAGATATTTTACCAGGTGCAGAGCCTGTTCGGTCAGTTTGAATGCTGGGAGCGGATGCTGGCGGAACATCTGGATAAGGAAGATTTTATGGATGTTGTCTGCCGGTCCGCGGCAAAGATCTTTGGCAATCCGGTGATTTTCCATGATAACGGTCAGGTATTGTACGCGTGGAGCGATCTGTCAGGTCTTACGGATATATGGATCTACAATAAAGAGATCGAAAAATATTCGTTGTCCACTTCTTTGCTGAATCAGTTTAAAGTATCGCGGGAGTACCAGGCCTCCATGCTCACGGATTCAACAGAACTGTACAGTGATTCCAATCTGGATTTTCCCGTATTATACTGTAACTTTTTCGTGGCAGGGCAGTTCATGGGACGCTACTGTGTGAGTGAAATATCCCGGAAAATACAGCCGGGGGATTATCAGATCCTGGATTATATCAATCGGATCACCCAGCAGGCGTACCGATACGGGAGAATCTGTCTGGTAAACCAGGTGAAAGAAATAGAGACTCTGCTGATTGATGCCATAGAAGGAAAGCCGGATGAGGGCAACAGACTTGGCAGTCAGATGAAACTCTTTCAATGGCTGCCTGAGGACAGATATCTGTGTGTGGTCATATTGCTGAACGGAAGAGACGTCCATACGTACGCGGTCATCGGAGCCCGGCTGGATCTGGAGCGGATGTTTCCGGGAGATTTTGTGTTTGTCTACGGAAAGAATCTGGTGCTGCTTGCGAATCTGGACAGAAGGCATCAGGAGGCAAAGGATATTTCTTCCAGTCTGGCATACTTTTTAAGGGAAGGAATTTTTAAAGCAGGCATCAGCAGAACGAAGCATGGTTATGATTTTTTGAAAGATGCGTTCTGGGAAGCGTCAGAGGCGCTTGTTGTGGGGAATTATATGGACCCTACAAAATGGTACTATTATTTTGAACAGTACAGGAATGATTATATCTGCATGAAAAGCATGGGGGTTCTTTCAGCGGGCTCGTTGTGCCATCCGGGCGTTTTGCTTCTGCAGGAATATGACAAAAGACATAAGACGCAGTTGTTTAAGACTTTGCAGGTCTATTTAAACTGCGACCGGAACCTGGCAGGCACGTCCAGACAGCTTTTTATTCACCGCAGTACGCTGGAATACCGTCTGGAAAAGATCCGGAAGATCACAGGCGCGGATCTGGAGCAGCCCAAAATTCGTTTTCAGATGCTGGAGTCTTTCCGTTTTCTTGAATGGGAATCTTTCCGGAGAGGTACAATATGAAAATCTATCATTTGGGATAAAGCAGAGGAATAATACATGGAGTTTACACAGAAGATGCAAAAAGTGATGGAGTATGCCGTCAGGCTGGCGCAGCAGGAACATCACAGATATTTTATGCCGGAGCATATGATCTACGGCATGACGTTTGACGAAGATTTTACAAGAGAATATGAGGCGGCCGGCGGCCGGATGGGGAAACTCAGAGAGGATATAGAAGCGTTTTTAAAGGAGCAGGCGGGCCGGGCAGAAGGCAGCGAGACGGCGCAGACGACGCTGGATGTCCAGGAGGTGCTGCGGATGTCGGCCGAGCAGGCAGCGTCCAGCAGCCGGGACGCCGTGGAAGTAAGCCATGTGCTTGCCTCTATTATGCGGCTTACCGACAGTTACGGCGTCTATTATATGGCGTCTCAGGATGTGGATCTGGTGGAAGTTTTAGGTGAACTGTCCAGAGAGAGCCTGTCCAAAGAAAGAAGTGTACAGCCTGCGATGGCAGGGGGGTCAAAGACTGACAGAACAGAAACGGCAGGCGCCAGGTGGAAAAGTTTTCTGGAAAATATGAACGAAACCTGTGAAAATAAGAATCCTCTGATCGGACGGGAAGAAGAACTGGAGCGCACCGTTCAGATCCTTTGCAGAAAGGATAAAAACAATGTGCTTCATATCGGTGAACCCGGGGTGGGCAAGACAGCCATTGCTTACGGACTGGCCCGGAGAATACGGGAGGGTCAGGCGCCGGAACCGTTAAAAGGCGCGGTTTTGTATGCCCTGGACTTAGGAGGTCTCCTGGCGGGGACCCAGTACAGAGGAGACTTTGAAAAACGGTTTAAGGAGATTATGGAGGGACTGTCAGGGGAAGAACTGCCGATTCTCTATCTGGATGAGATACACAATATCGTAGGAGCCGGCGCGGTGAACGGCGGCAGCCTGGATGTGGCGAATCTTCTGAAGCCTTATCTGGCAGCCGGACATATCCGTTTTATCGGGGCGACTACCTATGAAGAATATAAGAAACACTTTTCCGGCAGCAGAAGTCTGGTGAGAAGATTCCAGAATGTGGATATCAAAGAACCTTCCCGGGAAGAGACGGTAGAGATTTTAAAAGGTTTAAAGGCAGGCTATGAAAAGTTCCACGGCGTGCGTTACAGCGCGGGCGTACTGGAGCATGCGGTGGAAGTAAGCAGTAAGTATATCAACGAGCGTTTCCTGCCGGATAAAGCCATTGATCTGATCGACGAGGCGGGCGCTTACAGAAGACTTCACCCGCTGGATCAGAAAGTCCAGACGGTCAGTAAAGCTCTGATTGATCAGGTGCTCTCCAAAGTATGTAATATTCCGCCCCGGACAGTGGAAAAAGGCGAGACGGAGAAACTGGCCCTGTTGGAAGGGCAGTTGAAAAAGCAGATTTTCGGGCAGGATGAGGCCGTGGCCCAGGTGGTCAATGCGGTGAAGTTTTCCCGGGCAGGCTTAAATGACGAGTATAAGCCGGTGGCGTCCTTTTTATTTGTAGGGGCGACGGGTGTGGGAAAGACGGAGCTTGCGAAGGCGCTGGCGTCGGAGCTTGGAATTTCTTTTATCCGCTTTGATATGAGCGAATACGCGGAGAAACACACGGTGGCGAAGCTGATCGGCGCGCCGGCCGGATATGTGGGCTATGAAGAAGGCGGCATTCTCACAGAGGAGGTCAGGAAACATCCCCATGCGGTGCTTTTGCTGGATGAGATGGAAAAGGCACATCCGGATATTTTCAATGTGCTTCTGCAGGTGATGGACTATGCGACGCTGACGGACAATCAGGGCAGGAAAGCAGATTTTCGGAACATTGTTCTGATTATGACGTCCAATGCGGGAGCCAGCCGGGTGGGGAAAAGCCGGATTGGTTTTGGAAGCGAGGCCGTGAACCTGGATGCCCTGACCGACGCGGTAAAACAGACTTTCCAGCCGGAATTTCGCAACCGGTTAAGCAAAATCGTACTGTTTCGCAGTATGGATGACCAGATGGCCCGGAAGATTACAGAGAAAAAACTAAAAGAACTTTCCGACAAGCTGCTGGTAAAGAAGGTGGAGCTTACAATCACCCCCCAGGCGGCGGAGCATATAAAGGCTGCCGGGATCACAAAAGAGTACGGCGCGCGGGAGATTGACCGGGTGATCGCGGGAGAAGTAAAGCCGCTTCTGGCGGAACTTTTACTGTTTGGAAGACTGAAGCGGGGCGGAAAGTGCATGCTTCTTGTGGAAGATAACAAACTGGCAGTCAGATAGGAAGGGAGACAGGATGAAGATACGAAAGCATATACAGTTTTACGGAAGAGTGCAGGGGGTGGGATTTCGGTATCACGCCACTTATAAGGCGCGTTTTCTCGGTCTGACCGGCTGGGTGCGCAACTGCTATGACGGAAGCGTGGAGATGGAGGTGCAGGGAGAGCCGGAGCCCATTGACGATCTGATCTCTTATCTGCACAGACAGAGATTTATCCGCATCGACCGGATGGATACAGAGACACTTGCACCGGAAGAAGAAAGAGATTTCAGGGAGAGAGGTTAAGGAAATATGAGTGTTAATTACCATGCGTATCAAAGTAAAGGCGTGCCCTTTACCAATTATGAGGTGGTGTGCGCACAGTGGCGGGAGGAGTTTACAGGGTACAATCCCGAACGGATTGTGAGAATCCTTCATCTTAGGCGGGATGAAGAGCATCTGTATCTGACCTATTTAGGAGAAGCGTACAGGCTTCGGCTGTCGGACGGCGTGCTGGAAAAAAAGAGGGAAGAAGCATGGACGGACGAGCTTTATTTTAATGAATCCATGTCGGTGTATCATCTGCTGCATTACACAAAAGATGTTCCGACCATATCCGGAAAATGGGTTCCCAGCCATACCATCGACGGGGTGGTAAGCCGAAATCCGGCAGTGAAAGACCCCCTGCTAACACCTTTTGAAGAAAAATACGCGGGGAGGACAGAAGAATTTAAAAAGGCGTGCCTGGCAGCAGGGGGTGTTGCGATCCAGGCAGGAGACGCCGCATATGAGTTTGAAGTATTTCCGCAGGTACATCTGCAGCTGATCTTATGGGATCAGGACGAAGATTTCCCGGCGCAGGTCCAGGTGCTGGTGGATCAGTGCGTGACGGATTTTGTGCATTATGAGACTCTTGGGTGCATGATTGCGGATCTTCTGGAGCGGTTATAAAAAGAAGGGACCGGAAAAAACGTTGCATTTAAAAGAACAGTATAAGAAAATATCGACAAATTTGGGATTCGATCCCGAATTTGTCGATATTTTTGCATAAAAGATGATAGATGCTGTCAGATTTAACATTTGTTTTACAAAAAAAAGGGGGCATGATACAATGAGAAAGTATTCGGAATTTTTTGAAGGATGTTTGTCAGGAAAGGCGGCTCTTTCAAGGGGGCAGCTCTGCGGCGGATGTGCCAAAACTGTGCTGCAAAGGTAATAAAGAAGGGATGGGTAGTAGAGATGAAAATGAAGAAATGGGCGGCGGCGCTTTTATGCGGCCTGCTGCTGATGACAGATCCGGGGGTGGCGTATGCGATGCCGGACAGCCAGGCGGCAGAAGAACCTGCGGCGACGGCAGAAGAAGGGGGTTACGACGGGAGCGATGTTCCGGCAGAGGATGCAGATGCGGTTCGGGAAGAACCGGAAGATACGGAGGATGAGAAGACAGAAAGTTCAGAGCCGGACGAGCCTGCAGATGCAGCAGGAGAGAGTACGGACTTCGATGCGGTAAGTGTAAAGGAACAGTCGCCGGACGATACGGAAGCTCTCCTAAATGAAAAAGCGGCTGTCGGCGGTACGGTGGAGATCGGAGGAAAGATCACCTGGTCGATCGACGGGGACGGTAAGCTGACCGTAGAGGGAACCGGGGAGTTTTCCAGTGACACAGGGACAGAAAGGGCACCCTGGTATTCAAATAGAGAGCAGATTAAGACGGCGGTCGTTAATGTACAGGACATAAAAGATACGTCTTATATGTTTTTTGACTGTGAGAAGATGACAGATGTCACTTTGAGCGGTCTGGATACCAGCCAGGTGACAAACATGTCGAGTATGTTTGAAAACTGTGATCTTCTGACGAGTCTGGACCTCAGCAATTTTGATACCGGAAATGTGACAGATATGTCATGGATGTTCGACTATTGTATGGGCTTGACAGACATACAGGGGCTTTCCGGCTTTAACACTTCCCGGGTGACGGATATGAGCTTTATGTTCCGAGGATGTATAAACATGTCAAGTCTGGATGTCAGCGAGTTTGACACCGGAAACGTGACCGACATGAATAATATGTTTAGTGTCTGCCGCAAGTTGGAGAACCTGTCCCTTCTTAAATGGGATACAAGTAAAGTAACTAAGTTGGATGATATATTTGCATTGTGCAACAGTCTGGATTCCCTGCAGATGCACACATGGAATACCAGTAATGTGACATCTGTAAACTCCATGTTTTATGATTGCAATAAAATAGAATATTTGAATCTAAGCAGCCTTGATCTGGAGAAGGTAACGGATGCCAGTAGTGTGGCGGATATGTTTACAGGATGCAGCAGCCTGAACCGTGTTTATATTCCGATTCATAATTCACAGAATATCAGCCTGCCGGGGGATGCCTGGTATCAACCGGACGGAACGGTTATTACAGTTCTTCCGCAGAATAAGGATACCAGCTTTTTAATAGAAAAAGGTCGGGTTCCGGGCAGAAACGAAACCGATGGCGGGATCACCTGGTCGATCGACGGTAATGGACGGCTCACTGTGACGGGTACGGGAGATCTGACCGGGGCAGAGAGAGACTATGTTAATGGAAAAGGCGTGGAAGCGATCCCGTGGAATGACTACAGGGAACAGATTTTGTCGGCAGAGATCGATGTGAAAGGAATGACGGATGCGTCCTATTTGTTCGGCGGCTGCGAAAATATGGCCAGTATAAAAATGGACGGATTTGAGACTGCCAATATCACATCTATGAAAGGCATGTTCGTCGGGTGCAGCAGCCTGACGAGCCTGGATCTTAGCAAGTTTAATACAGAAAAAGTTACCAGTATGTACAGTATGTTTGACGGGTGCAGCAGCCTGACGAGTCTGGACTTAAGTTGCTTCAATACAGAAAAGGTCACAGATATGGCGGGTATGTTCGCGGGCTGCTACAGTCTGGCAGAATTGAAACTGGGCAGTTTTAAGACCGGTGAAGTGACCGATATGTTTATGATGTTTGTGGATTGCAAAAGCCTGACAGACCTGGATCTGCATCATTTCCATACCGGGAAAGTGACCAATATGGGATTTATGTTTAACGGGTGTAATAAACTGGAGACATTGAATGTCACTGGTTTTGATACCGGAAATGTAGAAAATATGAGTAGAATGTTCCAGTCATGTCATCAATTATCGGAATTAGATCTGAGCAGCTTTGATACACATAGCGTGAACAACAAAAAGGGCATATACAATGAAACCTATGGAATGGACTGTATGTTTGAGGGTTGCAGGAGCCTGAAAAAACTGGATCTGAACCGTTTCGACACCAGCGGTGTAACAGACATGAGCAGTATGTTCGACGGGTGCAGCAGTCTGACAGAATTGAATGTGACTCATTTTAATACGGGCAACGTAACGAATATGAGCGGTATGTTTTCAGGCTGCAGCAGTCTGAAAGAGTTGAATGTGGTCGGTTTTGATACCGGTAATGTGGACGGTTTTCTCTCCATGTTTGCCGGCTGCAGCAATCTTGAGGCGCTGGATGTCAGTAATTTTGATTTCAAAGAAAATACATTAATAAACAACATGTTTCAGAATTGCAGCAGTCTGAAAGAACTGGACCTTGGCGAATGTGATTTTTCCGGAATACTCGCCGCAAACGATATGTTTACTGGATGCAACAGCCTGTCCCGCATCCGTACGCCGCTTCATGTATCCATATCCATTCCCCTGCCGGTCGCTTCCGATACGGATGCCTGGTATAATGAAAAAGGGGAGAAGCTGACAGAGCTGCCGCAAAAACTGACCTACAGTATTACCATTGAGAAAAACAGGCATCCGGAAGTTAAGTATCCATATCTGATCGCCCAGAAAACGAAAAGAAATTATACGTGCGGGGATACTCTCAATACAGACGACATTTCCGTATATTGTTACCGTGAGATGGGCGTGCCCAAGCCGGTCGCCGAATCCGAGTATCAGATCGATGCTTCCGACGTCGACCTGTCTGTTCCGGGCGATCAGGAGCTGCGCATTACCTATGACAACGGGACTGCCGATACGGGCGACGATATGACCGCCGTTATCATATTGAAAGTATCGCCTAAACCGGGTGAGGCGCAGGTGTATAAAGTGACCTTCGATATGAACGGCCATGGGACCGCACTGTCAGAGTACGCTTCCTATACGGATATAAAATCCGGGGAAACCATCAAAGAACCGACGCCGCCCACGGCCGAGGGCTATACCTTCATCGGCTGGTACAAAGAACAGGCCTGCACGAACCTCTGGAATTTTACCGCCGATAAGATCAGTCAGGACACGACGCTCTATGCCGGATGGAAAACGGAGGAAAAGACCATATTCAAGGTGACCTTCGATGTGAACGGCCATGGGAGCGCACTGCCAGAGTACGATTCCTATACGGATATCAAGGCCGGGGAGACCATCAAAGAACCGACGGCACCTGCGGCCGAGGGCTATACCTTTACCGGCTGGTACAAAGAGTCCGCCTGCACGAACCTCTGGAATTTCAAGGCGGATACAATAAGCCAGGATACGACACTCTATGCCGGATGGAAACAGGCAGAAGAAGGCGGAAAAGATCCGGAAGATTTAGGCGACGTACTGCCGGAGGATGTACCCGGGAACGGCGTTATCCCGGACGGAATCTGGGTCGCGCTGGCCCGCAACGTCTCTTATACCGGCAAAGCCGTCTGCCCTGAAGTACGTGTATACCAGAACCGCGAGCGGCTGGAGAAGAGGCTGGACTATACGGTCAAATATAAAAACAACAAAAAGGCGGATAACAAGAATACACCCGGCAATAAAAAGCCGACGGCGATCGTCACGCTGAAAAAACACTTTCCACAGTCCAAGCCCCTGGAGGAATCTTTCCATATAACACCTGTCGACTTAAATGAAGTCACAATCGACGATATTACGGTGGTTCAGAGCAGCCGGGCGCAGAAAAAAGTACCCGTGCTGATCTGGAAAGGGAAAAAACTGGCAAAAAATAAAGATTTTAAGGTCGATTACCCCGACAGGTCCGCCGGTGCTTATAAGAATAAGGGGACTTATCCGGTCGTCCTTACGGGCGGGAACAGCGGAAACTTTACCGGTACCCGGACCGTATATATGACCGTCACGGACCAGAATCTGATCACGAAAGCGTCGGTGAATAAGATCCGGCCGCAGGAATATACCGGCAGTCCGCGCGAGCCAAAGCTTGAGATCACTTATAAGAAGGAGCCTCTTACCAAAGGAATCGACTATGACGTGACCTGGAAAGATAATGTGGAGATCGGAACCGCAACGGCGTATGTGACCGGGAAAGGCGTTTATGCCGGGGTAAAGAAGGTGACTTTTAAGATCACAGGCATTTCCTTAAAGGGAGCGAAAGTGGAAGGCGTCGCACAGAAGACCTATAACGGCGCGCTGCAGGTGCAGAAGCTTACCGTTACGGTCCGCGGAGGGAAGCGCCTGACGGAAGGGATGGATTATAAGGTTTCCTATTCCGATCATCGTAACGCAGGCAAGGCTACGGTGACGATTACCGGCATCCGCGGCTGCACGGGCATCGTCAAAAAGACCTTTAAGATCGCGCCCTACGATCTGAAACAGGAACAGGACGCGACCGTACATATCACAGGGCTGGAAGCGGATAAAGTCTACACCGCCGTGTATGCCTCCCGGGAAAAGTGCAGGCCCGATCTTCATCTGACCTTTAACGGAAGGCGTATGGTGGAAGGCAGGGATTACACTGTCAGCACAAAAAACGACCGGGATGTGACTACGAAGGAGACGAGGCGGAAACCGCAGATGACGATCAAAGGAAAAGGAAATTTTAAAGGAAAAGTAACCAGAGAATTTGTGATCAAAGAATATTGATACAAAAAGCCCCGGAGGTACAGCCGTATCTTCGGGGCTTTAAATTCCGATGAATATTCCATGATAATATTTTTTTGACTTTAAGGGTCGGGAATGCTAAAATGATATAACAATATATACAAAATCAATAACAAGTGAAAGGCAAGACAGAAACTATGTTTAAATATGAAAGTATAGCAGAGAGTATCCAGAATAAGATCCAGTCAGGGGAATACAAAGCGGACGATAAACTGCCCCAGGAGATGGAACTTTGCAAACAGTATAACGCTTCCAGGATCACCATCCGGGAGGCGCTGGATCTTCTGGTGTACAGAGGGCTGATCACAAGGCGGCGGGGCGCAGGCACCTATGTGAAAGCCATCGTGGGGGAGCGACTTAATCCGGATGAATTTGCCAGGTCTCAGCAGTTCGGGGGATTTACCAGCGATATGAAGGGCAGAAAAGTAGAGTCGGAAATTCATGATTTTACGCTTCTGTGCGCGCCCGAGTCTGTAGCGGAAAAACTGAAGGTGCCTAAGACGGCATTTGTCTGCTATATATGCCGCACCCGTCTGGTGGACGGGGAACCTTATGTGGTGGAATATACGTATATGCCTACGGATTTTATTACCGGGATCACGGAAGAAGTGGTAAAAGGCTCTATCTATGCGTATATCGAACATCAATTGAAGCTGAAGATTAAAAGCGCCCACAGAACCAGCAGAGCGGACATGCCTACGGAACAGGAAAGGGAGTGGCTGTCAATCGGGGATGCGGCTTTGCCGATCCTTGAGGTGGAGCAGACGGCGTATCTGGATGACGGCAGGATATTTGAGTATTCCAAATCCCGTCACAGGGGGGACTGCTTCGCACTGCATACAGTCAGTGTGCGCTGAAAGTATATGAAAAATAAAGGAAACCGGGGACTATACCCTGACAGATTGTATATTTGTCAGGGTATAGTCCTTTTTCTTTTGGTGAGAATGACATATTTTTATGAAAAAAACATAAAAAAGTATTGACAAATTTAAAAGTTATATTATAATAAAAATAAGTTATGACAAATATATATAAAGATATAACAATATGGACGGAGGGAGAATATGAAATTAAAGTTACCAAAACACTTTTTTATGGGCGCATCCATGTCGGGACCGCAGACGGAGGGCGCGTACAGGACAGGCGGAAGGCTGGAAAGCATCTGGGATACATGGTCGGATCTTGCGATCTCGGATTTCTATAATAAAGTCGGAAGCTATGTGGGCAATAACTTTTACGAAAAATACGAAGAAGATATCCGGCTGTTAAAAAGCCTCGGTCTGGACTCTTTCAGGACTTCGATCCAGTGGAGCAGGCTTTTGGATCGGAACGGAAAGCTGAACCAGGAAGGAGCCGACTTTTACCATCGGGTCTGCGCCTGCGCGAAGGAGAATCAGATTGAGCTGTTCATGAACCTTTATCATTTCGATATGCCGACGTATCTTTTTGAAAGAGGCGGCTGGGAGAGCAGGGAGGTGGTGGAAGCCTACGCGGATTATGCAAGGACTGCTTTCAGAGAATTCGGAAAAGAGATCAAATACTGGTTCACTTTTAACGAGCCTATCGTAGAGCCGGATCAGAGATACAGGGACGGCCTGTGGTATCCTTTTATCAAAGACGCAAAAAGAGGCATGGAAGTGCAGTATCATCTGTCTCTGGCCCACAGCCTGGCCGTGCGGGAGTTCAGGCTGGCGAAAGAGGAAGGATATCTTCTGCCGGATGCGAGGATCGGCTTAATCAACTGTTTCGCGCCGCCTTACACGAAGGAAGACCCGAGCCCGGAAGACCTGGAGGCGCTTCGGATGGAAGACGGACTTAAGAATCGCTGGTGGCTGGATCTGGTGACAAAAGGGACACTGCCGGAGGATGTGCTGGATACTCTGAAAGCATGCGGCCTTGCGCCTCAGATCCGTCCCGGAGACAAAGAGATCTTACAGTGCGGTATTGTGGACTGGCTGGGATTTAATTATTATCATCCTTCCAGAATCCAGGCGCCCAAAGAAAAGACCGATGAGAAAGGATATCCGAAGTTTTCGGATCCCTATGTATGGCCGGAGGCAAAGATGAACATCTATCGCGGCTGGGAGATCTATCCGAAGGGAATCTATGATTTCGGCATGAAGATGAAAGAGGAATACCCGGAACTGAAATTCTTTATCTCGGAAAACGGCATGGGCGTGGAGCATGAGGAACGATTCCGGGATGCTTCGGGGGAGATTCAGGACGATTACCGGATTGAATTTGTGCAGGAACATCTGGAATGGGTGTTGAAGGCAATCCAGGATGGTGCGCAGTGCATGGGCTACCATTACTGGGGACTGATAGATAACTGGTCCTGGAACAATGCTTTTAAAAACCGCTATGGCATGATTGAGGTGGATCTGATGGGAGATTATCAGAGAAAATGCAAGAAATCTGCAAAGTGGCTGCAGGAGGTGATCCGGTCGAGGGAAAAATAAATCAGACAGGTATCTGTAAATCCTACAAGCAGTTAAAAGAATGAAATAAGGAGGAAAAGTAGATATGGGTAATTCAAAGTTTGTAGACAAATTTACCATGTTTGCATCAAGGCTTGGCAACGAAGTTCATCTAAGGTCCTTAAGGGACGCGTTTGCAACGATCATGCCTCTCTACATCCTGGCAGGTCTTGCGGTGCTTATTAACAACACGGTATTCCAGTGGATTTTGTCGGGGGACACACTGACAGGCGCCCAGTACTGGGGGACGCTGATTGTCAACGGCACGCTGAATATCAGTTCCCTTCTGATCGCGCCGGTGATCGGTTATATGCTGTCCCAGAATAAAGGATATGAAAATCCCCTTGCGGCGGCGGTCATTTCCCTGGCGACACTGGTAGTCATGATGCCCAACACGGTCAGCGTTACACCGGTGGGCGCGGAAGAAGGCGTGATGGTGCAGGGCGTGCTGACTTTCAGTAATGTCGGAACGGGCGCCATGTTCGCAGGCGTTATTATCGGCCTTGTGGCGACGGAACTGTTTATCTGGATCACCGGTATTAAAAAGCTTCAGATCAACCTGGGGGACAGCATTCCCCCGGCGGTGGGTAAATCTTTCAACGTGCTGATTCCGTTTATCCTGATCATGTCTTTCTTCGCACTGGTCAGCGCAGTCCTGAACAACGTATTCCATACAGACCTGGTGCAGATCATTACAATGCTGATCCAGGAACCGCTGCGCACGGCGACTACCGGACTGGCAGGCTGCATTTTCCTTTACAGCCTGGGTAACTTTCTCTGGCTTCTGGGAATTCACCAGTCGGTTATTTACAGTTCCATACTGGAGCCGCTTCTGATCGTAAATATGACTTTAAACATGGCGGCTTATGCGGCGGGAGAAGCGATTCCCAATATTATCAATGTGGCATTTGTGCCGGCATTCGGTCTGCTGGGCGGTTCCGGTTCCACGATCTGCCTTCTGATTGCCACTTTGTTATTCAGCCGGAACGCAGCTACCAAAAGCGTGTCAACGATGGCGTTTGTGCCGGGGCTTTTCAATATCAATGAGCCGGTTATCTTCGGATATCCGATCGTGTACAATGTCTGCATGGCGATTCCGTTCGTGCTGACACCGGCTATGGGTATTATCGTTGCATATATTGCAACCTCGCTGAACTTCATGAATAAATGCGTGGTGTACATTCCGTGGACGACTCCGCCTCTTTTGAGCGGATACCTTGCGACCGCAGGAGACTGGCGCGCCATTATCGTACAGGCGCTGATCCTGGTAATCGGTGTACTGATCTACATACCTTTTGTTAAAATGAATGACATTGTTATGGAAAAAACCATGGCGTCAGAATAAAAAAACGTGTACAATCAAAAAAAGGAGAAAAAGACTATGAAAAAAATTCTGTTAGTATGTAATGCCGGCATGTCCACCAGTATGCTGGTGGCGAAGATGAAAAAGGCCGCTGAGGCAAAAAGCGCGGATGTGAGTATTGAAGCAAAATCCCTGTCGGAAGCAAAAGCCGAGATTTCCACTGCGGATATCGTACTCCTTGGGCCGCAGATCCGTTATGAACTGGATAATGTAAAGAAAGTGGCAGGAAGCGTTCCGGTAGAAGCCATCGATATGAGAGACTACGGCATGATGAACGGCGAGAAAGTCCTTTCCCATGCGATGGAGGTGATGGGCGTATGACAGAGGAAGAATTTGAACTGACCTGTATGCAGATGATCACCAACAGCGGCAGCGCGAAATCCAGCTATATCGAAGCGATCCAGAAGGCGAAAAAAGGAGACTTTGACGGGGCCGCACGCCTGATGGAAGAAGGAGACCAGTTTTTCTCCGAAGCCCACGGCGTACACGGGAACCTGCTGGCAAAGGAAGCGTCAGGCGAAAAAGTAGAGTTTGCCCTGGTTCTGATGCATGCGGAAGACCAGATGGCCAGCACGGAGATGGCAAAGGTCCTGGCAAGAGAGATGATAGAACTGTATCAAAATAAATAAACAAAAGAAGGCTGCCCCAGGCGAATATGGCGGCAGCCTTTTTTGAGAGATCATATGGTTAACAGGAGAAGCAATATGAGATTTGGAGCATTAGAGGCAGGCGGCACAAAAATGGTCTGCGCAGTTGGCAATGAGAACGGGGAGATTCTGGACAGAATGACAATCCCTACAGAAACGCCCGCGGTAACCATGCCAAAGCTTCTTGCCTATTTTCAGGATAAAGAGATCCGTACACTGGGGATCGGATGCTTTGGCCCTGTGGATTTAAACCCGGCATCGGATACCTACGGTTATATCACGACCACCGCCAAACTGGCATGGAAACATTATGATATATGCGGATATTTCAGGAAACATTTAAAAGTACCCATCGGATTTGATACGGATGTGAACGGTTCCATGCTGGGGGAGGCTACCTGGGGCTGTGCGAAAGGGCTGGATACTGCCGTTTACATCACCATAGGGACAGGCGTTGGGATCGGCGTGCTGGCAGGCGGAAAGCTGCTTCATGGGATGCAGCATCCGGAAGGCGGCCATATTCTGCTTCCCAAGCGAAAAGATGACACTTATGCGGGAAAATGTCCCTATCATGGAACCTGTCTGGAAGGTCTGGCAGCCGGTCCGGCCATTGAAGAACGGTGGGGGGAAAAAGCGGCCAATCTGGCAGAACGTCCCGAAGTATGGGATCTGGAAGCGTATTATCTGGCGTATGCCATTACCAACTATATCCTGCTTTTGTCGCCTCAGAAGATTATCCTGGGCGGCGGTGTCATGCATCAGGAGCAGCTGATGCCCCTGGTGAGGCATAAGGTAAAAGAGATGCTGGGAGGATACATGGAGACGAAAGAACTTGCGGATATGGACAGTTATCTGGTGCTGCCGTCCCTGGATGACAATCAGGGAATTTTAGGGGCGTTAAAACTTGGCATGGATGCGGGAGGACAGGCATGAGCGTATTAAAGTTAAAACCGAGCTGCAAAGATTATCTGTGGGGCGGCCGCAGGCTGATCGATGAATACGGAAAAGCGTATGACGGCGACGTGCTGGCGGAGACCTGGGAACTGTCCTGTCATCCGGACGGGCCGTCGCGGATTGTCAACGGAGCCTACGCAGGGAAAACATTACAGGAATATATCGATATGGAAGGAAGGGAAGTGCTGGGAACCCATTGCAGGCGGTTTCGGGATTTCCCGATCCTGACAAAATTTATTGATGCCAGGGATAATCTTTCGATTCAGGTTCACCCGGACAACCGGTATGCTCTGAAAAATGAAGGGCAGTACGGAAAGACGGAGATGTGGTATGTGATGGACGCCGGAAAAGAGGCATTTCTGTATTATGGATTTAAACGGGAAATCGGTCTGGAAGAATTTGCCGAAAGGATCGAACAGGATACGCTGCTGGAAGTATTGAATGCGGTTCCCGTGCAGAAAGGGGACGTGCTGTTCATAGAGTCCGGGACCATTCACGCCATCGGGAAAGACATACTGATCGCGGAAATCCAGCAGAATTCCAATGTAACTTACCGGGTCTATGATTACGGACGGGTGGGAAAAGACGGCAAAAAACGCGACCTGCATATTGAGAAGGCGCTGGCTGTCACCAACAGGGTTCCGATCATCAAAGATAAAAGCAGTTACCCCCATATAGCGGACTGCGATTATTTTACCGTCGATAAGCTGAACCTGGACGGCAATGTTATGAAAAGGATGGAAGGCAATGTCTCCGACGCTTCCTTTGCCAGTATTCTGATGCTGGATGGGGAAGGAACCATTGAAAGCGGCGGCGAGACGGTGAATTACAGGAAAGGGGACAGCTTTTTTATTCCTGCCGGAAGCGGCCCGTATACAGTGGAGGGTTCCTGCGACGCTCTGATCACCACGATCCGGGCGAAGGCGGCACCGGTCCGGATCGGAGTCGATATCGGCGGGACGGATACACGGATCGGCCTTCTGGATATTCATCAGAAACTGCTGGCCTGCGAGAGTATGAAGACCGATATCAGACGCCCGGCGGAAACGATCATACAGGAGATCGGAGAAAAGACCTTGGGGCTTCTGGAGAAGCAGGGGATTGCCATGGACCAGTGCGTCAGCGCGGGCGTCAGCGTGCCGGGGACGGTGGACAGGAAAAAAGGCGTTGTCCGCTATTCCAACAATATCAGATGGAAAGACGTGGATATCGTCCGGCAGTTAAGCGCGTATCTGCCGATCCCCATACGCATTGCCAATGACGCGGACTGCGCGGTGCTGGGTGAGGCGACCGCGGGCGCGGGCAGAGAATACCAGGATGTGGTCATGGTTACTTTGGGTATGGGCGTCGGAGGCGGGGTATTCCTGGACGGGGAACTTTTCGCCGGGAAAAATATCGGAGGAAGCGAACTGGGCCATATGGTCATTGTGGAGGACGGTGAGCTGTGTACATGCGGAAGGCACGGCTGCCTGGAGGCTTATGTATCTTCTACAGGGTTAAAAAGGGACGCCCTTCGTATAAGCGGGAAAGAAATGACACCTGAGGAAGTGTTTGCCCAGGCGGCCGCGGGCGATGAAAAACTGAAAGAGCTGATCGATCTTTATGCCCGAAGGCTTGGGACCGGGCTTGTGAATATTGTCAATATTTTCCGTCCGCAGCTTGTGCTGCTGGGCGGCGAGCTGTCCGAACAGGCCGGGACACTGCTCCCTGGGCTTCGCCGGATGATGAAAGAAAGCTGTTTTGGCGGGGAAGACAGCGAGTGCCCGGATATCGAAATCGCGGCGCTTGGAAACGAGGCAGGTGTGATCGGGGCGGCGAGTCTTATATAAGGAAAAAAGCAGGGCACAGGATTGTCCTGCTTTTTCTTCTCCTTGAAAGAAAACCGGCCAGTAAAAGTATGTGACTTTAAATGGTTTCTGTGGTAGACTAATGATAGTTTTACAGGTTGTAATTAGAAAATCATGGAGGTGCATATTATGACGTTGGCTCATGTTAAAATTTCGGTACCGTTAGAGATGGTATCCTATGTTACACCCAATGATAAAGATATGGAATTAGAAAGGAATGCGCTTCTCTTATATCCATATATTAAAAATCTGACTATTTCACATGGAAAGGCAGCAGAGATACTTGGAATATGTAAATCAGAACTGATAAATCTATATGATAAATTGGGATTGTCATATCTGGATCTGGATATCAAAGAAGTTGAAGAAGAAGTTTCTCTTTATAAAAAGATAAAAGAGGGAAAGATATGATTGTAATTTCTGATACAACGCCTATTATATCATTAATTAAAATTGAGCGTTTGGAACTGTTAAATCAATTATTTGGGGAAATACAAATTCCGAATGCAGTTTATGCAGAATTGACTTCAAATGTTAGATTTAAGGGAGAAGCAGAGTTTGTGTCTAAAGCAGAGTATATTAAAAAAGTTATTGTGGAAGATGTGAAATCTGTTGAGCTGCTTAGGCGGGCTACAGGTTTGGACGCAGGTGAAAAGAATGGATGACATGAAAAAAGAACATGCGCTTCTGTTGGGCGTGGACTTGCATGACGGAGAGGATTTTGCGCATTCCATGCAGGAGCTTTATGATCTGGCAAAAGCCTGTCAGATGGAACCGACAGGACAGGTGACGCAAAATTTGAAAAATCTCCATCCGGCGTTTTATATGGGAAAGGGAAAGCTTTCGAAAGTCAGGGAGTATCTGGAAGAAGGCGATATTGATGTGCTGATCTTTGACCGTTCTTTATCCCCCGCACAGTTTCGGAACCTGCAGGATTTTTTAGGCCTTCCGATTCTGGATCGGACGACACTGATCCTGGAGATCTTCGCTGTCCGGGCGAAGACCAGAGAAGCGAAGCTCCAGGTGGAATCCGCCAGGCTTCAATATGTGCTGCCGCGTCTGGTGGGCATGCATAAGGCGCTCAGCCGCCAGGGAGGCGGAAGCGGGCTTGCCAACAAAGGCGCCGGAGAAAAGAAACTGGAACTGGACCGAAGGCGCATCGAGAAACGGCTGTCGGAACTGAGAAAAGAGCTGGACAGGATCGCAGGAGAGCGGACAGTACAGAGAAAAAAGCGCCAGGCAAGCCGGATTCCCCGGGTTGCATTGGTAGGTTATACCAATGCGGGAAAATCCACTCTGATGAACCGTATGCTGGATAAATACACCCGTGACAGTTCAAAAAAAGTATTGGAAAAAGACATGTTGTTCGCCACGCTGGATACCACCGTGCGCCGGATCTGCACCGGTCCGGGAGAAGAATTTCTCCTGTCGGATACCGTCGGTTTTATCCATCAACTCCCGGCAGGTCTGGTGAAAGCCTTCCGTTCCACGCTGGAGGAGGCAAAAGAAGCAGACCTTTTACTGCATGTGCTGGATTATTCGGACGAATCCTTCAGAAAGCAGCGGGAAGTGACGGAAGAAACACTAAAGGATCTTGGGGCAGGAGATATTCCTGTGATCTATGTCTATAATAAATCAGACCGATGTATGGAACTGAATGATCTGCCTGTGATACGGGGCAATCGGATCTATCTGTCCGCAAAAGAAGGTGTGGGCATATCCGAACTGGTGGGGATGATACAAAACACATGCAAATCTATTTAAAGGGGGGAGAAATATGCTGAAAATTATTGACAGTAACATGCCTGTATCAACAGATGAGGCTTATAAATTATATCCGAAATGTAATTATTTGATGATCGATACTTTTTTATCTAAAGGGCGTATAATAGGAAAAGTGTATGCTGTGTCAGAAGAGCCGGAAACGCTTCTTGATCTAAACAGGCTGGACAGAGAAAAACAGATACAGGGACATAAGACACTGATAGGGGGAGATTATTATCCGGATTGCCTGTTTGATTATTTAGAGATTGAGGAGATGCGAAATGGGAATACAAAATACAAGTGATTTGACAGCCATGATCAATGTGGACAGAAATGAAATACGAATTGTAGCAGAACTGTCAATTGGTGGGAGAACGGTTGATAAAGTATTTAAAATAGATACGGGGGCCGGATTTACCTGTATGAATGCGGCGGATTTGGGAATGGAGATGGATGAAATTACATTCTCCGCGATGAATACATCAGGGAAAATTATTGCCAGAGGTGTAGACAATGTAACAAAGCTTACTTATTATAAGTATCAATTGGATAATTTTAAAATTGGTACGCTGGATATGGGAAGCGTACCAATTTATATCACTTTTAATCAATTTGCAGCTATACGAACCGTCAAAAGTTTGTTTATACAAAGAAGAGGATCTGGATTATATAGAAAGTTTTTCTTTTTCCATAACCAGATTGTAATCTGAGTCATAATAAAGCCCCAGATCTTCACAGATGCGTGCATTGATCTGCATCAGCGCTTCCTGGTATGTCCGGTATGCGGGGGAGAGTCTTTTCATGGCAGGGATAAAGATATCATAGTATCCGCTGTCTTTCAGCCGTTTCATAAACCGGCGCTGGGAGATAAATGCCGGATGATATTTCATAAGCTTTTTTGCTTTTACCGCCTGCCGGGTCTTTTTGCACAGAGCAGTGTATTCTTCTTCTGTCGGGTGCAGATACATCTGAAGTGTGCGGTCCATCTGCGCGGTCATCTGTTTTGCCGAGGCCGGAGGCGTGAGCCGGTACATAAGATATCCTGACAGTCTGAAAAAAAGAGGAACCTTAATTTTTGTCTGATCCCAGAACCGAAGGATGGTTTCATAGGCTTCCTTTTGTTCCGGTGTGGTGATCTGAATCTGTAAATAAGGCTGAAAATGGTACATAAAATAATATCCATAGAATCCGGGAAACATATCCTGCATGGCTTTCCCGACCGTTTCATAATCGACAGCCTCATAGGCCGCGTCCACATCATGAACTTCGATCAGCCGTTTCAGTGCCTCTAATTCTGCCTGCCTGGCATGAAGGGCGGACTGCTTCTGCTCATAAATCTGTTTTAAGAGTTCTTTGTTTTTCCCTTCTAATAATACATGAATATCCGACAGCTCGATCCCCAGTTTTCGGTAGACCGAGATCTCTTTCAGTCTTTGGACATCTTCTTCAGAATAGTTCCGATACCCGTTGGCATCCCGCAGGACTTTCAAAAGTCCTTTTTCCTCATAAAATTTGACTGCGCGTTTGCTTAAATCTACCTGCTGGATGACTTCATTGATACGCATGGAAATTCGCCCCTTTTCTCTATATAATATACATAAAGTGTAAACGTATCCGCAAGGTACAGGTCAATACTTTTTTGTCATTGGTGGAAAATATAGTGTAAATACTGAGACTGTACAGAAGTATATAAAAGAGCAGGCAGAAGAATCGAGAAAAGAAGATTCCGGTAGTACCGTTTTATAGCGGACCAGTAAAAGTGCTTGCGACACCGCTCTGTGGGGCGAGCAGTAATATAGCCCTTTGGAGGGCTAAAATCAAACCACCAGTCGAACTGGTGGTTGGTGACTTGTGCAGTCTCCCTTACCATGCCTTCCAGAGTGGCTTTGTAGTCGGCGATGTTCTCTTCGTCAGGCGGTTCATCATCACTGCAATAGGCGTCTGCCAACTCCTGCTGGAGCGTATCTGGGTCTTTGAAAAGATTCCCCCTGTAAAACCATATAAGGGCGTCAATAAAGCCAATCAGGTGAAACCATCTTTCATTTGCAGTCATAAAAAATTCGCCCTCTTGTTCATACTGCTTCAAACGGTATTTTCGTTCCACATGGTTTGCAAAATTCTTATCAGAAGTTAGAAGCGTGTATAAGCCCGCATGAGTTTCTTCAAAGGACTGGCGGGCATAGCCGGAATGAACTGATAAGCATATTTTTGGAGTTTGCCTTGAAACGGTGCGTGGTTGAGAAAGAAAAAGACGGATAAATGTTGCATAGAATATTAGAATATCAGACATTACGTAAAGAAAATGATATAAAATGCAAAGAGAACACTTTACAAATATTTAAAATGTGATATGATAGGGTCAGGTAAGGAGGTGTGTTTTATGGCACAGACAAGCGTAAATTTCCGTATGGACGCAGAACTGAAAGAATCCGTGGAAGAAATCTGCCGGAAAATGGGAATGAATCTAACCACGGCAATCACAATATTCTGCACGAAAGTGGCGCAGGAGAGAAGAATTCCCTTTGAAATCACCGCAGACCCAGACCCCTTTTACAGCGAAAGCAATATCCGTTATCTGGAAAAGAAAATGGAGGATTACAAGGCAGGGCGGCTGAAACTGGCGGAACATGAACTGATTGAGGAATAGGGGCTTATGCAGATAGAACGGATTCAGTGGGATTTTGACGCATGGGAAGAGTATTGTGAGTGGCAACAGACCAATAAAGCGATTTTGAAGCGTATCAATTCTCTGATAAAAGACATGCGGCGAAGCCCCTTTGAGGGCATCGGCAAGCCGGAGCCGTTGAAAGATAATTTGAGCGGATTCTGGAGCCGCCGTATCAATGACGAACACAGGATTGTCTATGCAGTTGAAAAAGAGACGGTAGTGATTATCTCATGCAGGGGGCATTACGATTAAATGGTGACAAAGGATGTATAACGTGCTAATATGTGAATGCATTTTGAGTACAAAAAATTTCAAGACGTGGAATAATGGCGAATAAAAACAAAAATAACCAAAATACACATATGTTGAGTATGGGAAATAAGGCAGATTAAATTCTTGTGAGAAGAATTGCGTTATATAAATACTGGGCGCATTATAAAACTGGCGGTCATTATGGCCGCCAGAAAACAGGAAAAACACCAGAAATTATATATCAGTCAACCTGCATTGCCGTTCTTGAATCAAAAATACAAGAAAGACTGCCAACACACTGCACATCAGCAATACTGCAACTGTGCTAAAATAACTGCCGCTTTTGTCATACAGATATCCTGCCAGTGTTCCGCTGAAAGAAGCAGGCAGAAGATTCAAAAGCATAATCTGAAAGTTTACAGGAAAATATTTTTCTCCATAGAAATATTTGGTAAATGCGGTACACATGGTCGGGCCTCCGCCATATGCAATACCGGTCAGCAGATAGCTGATGATCAGGAAAGGAAGCGACTGTGTATACAAAGCTGCTGTCAAGATTCCTCCTGCTGCCGCTGCAGTGATGCTGATCCACAGCATTGTGACTTTCCATCCGGTTTTATCAAAAACCGCCCCAAAAAGAATTCTTCCCAAACCATTGCATACGGAAATCAATCCGGCAAGCAGTGCAATCGTACCCAGCGACAAATCTGGTCTGGTTCCGGAGGCAAGAGGCTTTGACTGTGATATAATCGACAGACCGACTACAGAAATCAGGATCTCCCAAAAGAAAAACAGCCAAAAGCTTTTACTTCTCAGCATCACGGCCGGAGAACAGTCCTCATTTCTCAGATTTTCCTGTTGTAAATCCGGTTCTTCCTGTACCGTTTTTGCCGGCATGCGTAGTAAAACAGCTCCCAGAAACATGAGCAATGCCATAATTCCGCCGAGCATCCAAAACGCCGTCCGCCAGCTTCCTGCATGCAGAGAAAGGAACATGCTGTAAACTGACCCGATAACCAGACTGCCCGCTCCAAACCCCATCAGAAGAACTCCGGAGATTATGCCCTGTCTGCCTGGAAAATACTGAGGCACCACTGTCATGACAGTGTTATAGGAAAAACCGGCTCCTGTACCACACAGGACTCCATAACCAAGGTAAAGCATTCCTAGGCCGGATGCTGTCCCTGTAATTCCGAAACCAATACCAAACAACAATGCTGACATAATCATACGAATTTTCAGAGAAAGTTTTGCCGACATCAGACCTGCTGTCAATCCTCCTGCACAGAAAAATACCATACTTAAAGTAAACGTCAGTGACATTCTGCTTCCGGAGGCGTTTGGAAAATCTGCTGCGATCGGAACAGACAGCACGCTCCAGCCATATATGACTCCGGCGAACAGAAGAATCATTGTTCCGGCTACAGCGTGCAGGATACCTTCCCCCCGTTTCATAAGGCAACCCGTTCTGCGATTTGATACTCTTTGGCCTGTTCGTTTCCTTTCAGAATCCGCAGCATGCCGAGCGCCAGGGACAGCATCTCATTTTCTCCGGGCATGATAACCACCGGCGCCAGTGACTCCACATAATCAATCACCATATCCGTCAACATCCTGGAATAAGCTACGCCGCCGGTAAGAATAATGGCATCCACCTTACATTTTAATGCCGGAATCAGATTTCCAATTCCTTTAGCAATCTGATAAGCCTGCGCTTCATAACAGGATTTCGCATGTTTGTCTCCTTCATGGATCATTTTTTCGATCTCCCGACAGTCACTGGTTCCTGTCAGTGCTTTCAAACCTCCGTTTCCGCGCTGTTTTCGGATGACTTCCTCCTTTGTATATTTTCCGCTGAAGCACATATCTATAATATACAAAATAGGAAGACTTCCCGCCCGCTCCGGAGAGAACGGGCCGCCGTCATCTGTGATTACATCTATAATATTTCCTCCCAGATGCGCGCTGACAGAAATACCGCCTCCCAGATGCGCTACCAGAAGCCGCATATCTTCATACTTTTTTCCCTGGCTTTCTGCATACTTCCTCGCCATGGCACGGCTGTTAAGTACATGACAGAAGCTTTCTCTGCGGATCTCCGGCATACCTGTGATGCGGGCCACATTCATCAGGCTGTCTGCCGACACTGCATCATATATAATCGCCGGTATTCCCAGAGGTTCTGCAATTTCCTGTGCCATCAATGCGCCAAGGTTTGATGCATGGGATACAAGCTTTCCGCTTTTGATCACTTCGCACATGACCTGATTGACTTCATATCCCCCCATGCTGAGTCCAGGGATCATCCCGCCGCGTCCAACAATTCCGGACAGGCATTCAACTTTGAAATCATGTTTTTTCAGTGCATGGTGGACTGCTTCTATTCTCATATCAAGCTGATCCAACATGGCAGTATATTTCAGCAGCTCCTTCTGGTCATGTATGATTTCTTCCCGAAACTGCTCTGTCTCATTCTCATAGACTGCAACTTTAGTAGATGTAGATCCTGGATTAATCACCAGAACCTTATATATCTTATCCTCCATATGTAATCCTCTTAGTCAATTATTTAAGCGCTGCGGCAGATGAAAGGACGATCGACAGGAATTTTTCCTCTGCAGAAGATCCTCTTGATGTTAAAACGATGGGACAGGAAGCTCCTGCAACAAAACCGGCCATTTTCGCGCCGCATGTACATAAAAGCATTTTCCCCATGATATTGCCTGCATGGATATTAGGCGCCACCAAAACATCCACATCTCCGGCTATTTCACTTTCAAAGCCTTTTGTCATGGCAATTTCCCTGTTGACGGCGCAATCATAAGAAACCGGTCCTTCCACTTTACAGCCAGTGATCATGCCTTTTTGATTCATCTCCATCAATTGCCGGGCTTCCACCGTTTCAGGCATTTTCGGATTTACCTTTTCCACACAGGCAAGGACTCCGACTTTCGGGCATTCATATCCCAAAGCATGCAGAATCGATACTGTGTTTTCAATAATTGCCTTCTTCTGTTCCAGCGTCGGATAAGTCACCATACCGCCGTCCACAGGAACCAGCAGTTTGTGATACCCCGGCACCTCAAAAGCCGAAAAATGGCTCATAATACCGCCGGTTCCAAGTCCGGTCTCTTTATCCACCACAGCTTTTAAAAGAATGTTTGTGTCCAGTTTTCCTTTCATGAGAAAATGGGCATTACCATCACGGACAAGGCGAACCGCTGTTCTGGCTGCTTCCGGAAGATCTGATGCATCATAGATATCTTCCGCCGGTACTTCCATATGCATTTCACAGAGCAGGTTTTCGATCTTTCCTCTGTCTCCTACCAGTACGGGAGTTACAATCCCTTCCTTCTGTGCCTTTAATACTGCTTCCAGCGTGTGAGTATCTTCTGCTGCTGCAACAGCCATCCGCGCGCGGCGGGGAGTATTCTTCACCTGCGCTGTCATTTGTTCAAAACTTTGACAAACCATATAAATATCCCTCTTTGCTTATACTGCTGCCATACCGGCCAGCAGTGCTTTTTTGTTAAGATCAATCAGTTTTGGTTTCATACATACTTCAAAAGCGGCATTCCAGTTCAGATTCTCCAGTTTCATCAGTTTGATCAATGCACCCAGCAACACTACATTCATACATTTGGAATTTCCCAGATCCTTTGCGATCCCGGCCGCATCCAATACATGCGCTTTTGCCGCATCCTGAACCCGCCTGGTCACATCAGACGGATAATTTTCCTGTCCTGAAAGTGTCGTTGCAGTCGGAATCTCATGACGATTTACAACTGCTATTCCTTCCGGGTTCAGATCATCCAGATAGCGGAGTGCTTCCATGGCTTCAAAAGAGACAAGAATATCTGCAGAGCCTTTTCCGATAATGGGAGAGTACACCTCTTTCCCATAACGAACCTGTGTTGTCACACTGCCGCCACGCTGGCTCATTCCATGAATTTCACTCATCTTCACATCATAGCCGGCGTCTACAAGCGCATAAGAAAGAAGTTTGCTTGCAAGGATTGTTCCCTGTCCTCCAACTCCGCATAATAAAATATTTTTTACTTCACTCATCTTGACACCTCCCTGTCAATCGCTTCTTTGGGACATACCTGTTTGCATACATCACATGCCAGACACTGATTTCGATCAATCGTTACTTTTTTCACGTCTGCATGGTACTGGAGTGCCGGGCATCCGGTTTTCACACAGGCTTTACAGCCTACGCATTTATCAGGGTCTACCTTGTTGACTGCTTTATAGTTGCCAAACTCCGCCTGATCTGCCAAAGAGAGCTTTTTCAGTGCGCACGGCCAACGGGTGATGATCAGCGCCGGATCGTCAAATCCCATCCCCCATGCAAGTGCTTCCTTCACTTCCGCCAGATTCAAAGGATTGATTGTCCGAATATGTTTAACCCCCAGTGCTTCTGCAATCTTTGCGATATCGCTGATATTGGCTTCTTCTCCACTCAAAGTAAAGCCGGAACCCGGATTTTCCTGATGTCCGGTCATACCTGTGATCCGATTATCAAGAACAGTCAGTAATACATTGGATTTATTATAGACAGCTTCCAGCATACTGGTCATTCCGGAATGAAAAAATGTGGAATCTCCCATGATGCCGATACAGCGTCTTCCTTCTCCTGCCTGATTAAAGATTTTTGACGCGCCATGGGCAACCGAGAAACCGCCGCCCATACAAATGGCAATATCTTTCTGTCCCAGCGCATAGCATCCGATATCACTGACAATCGTTGTATTTTTCAGTTTGCCGAGCTCATAATAAAAACCTCTGTGCGGACAGCCTGCGCAAAATACCGGAGGACGTTTTGCGACTGCCGACGCATCATATGAAATCATCTCCTGTTTCTGCCCAAGCAATACTTCACGGAGAATATCCGGATTCAGTTCTCCCTCACAGGGAATTTTATCTTTTCCGGTACAGATGATTCCTGCTGCACGGATGGCATTTTCCATGATCGGCTCCAGTTCTTCCACAACGATCAGTTCTTCTACCCGGGATGCAAATTCCCGGATTTTATCCATAGGCATCGGGTATGTTAAACCAAGCTTCAGATAGGATGCATTTTCACCAAATACTTCTTTTGCATACTGATAAGCAGCGCCTGATGCGATAATTCCTGTCTTTTTCGCTCCCCATTCTATATAATTCAGTGGACAGACATTGGAATATGTTTCCAGGAGTTTCAGGTTTTTCTCTACTTTTGTATGCAGTTGTTTGCAGATGGCCGGAATCGGATTGAATTTATCTTTCTTTTCATACGGAACGATCGGGACTTCCTCTCTTCCCGGCCCCAGAGTAACCACGCTTTTGGAATGACATACGCGGGTTGTCATACGCAACAGCACCGGCATATCATATCGTTCTGATATTTCAAGCGCATATTTTACGAAATCCTTTGCTTCCTGTGAATTGGACGGCTCCAGCATGGCAATTTTTGCCGACCTTGCATAGTAGCGGTTATCCTGCTCATTCTGTGAAGAATGCATTCCCGGATCATCCGCAGATACAACCATCAAGCCCCCGTTCACGCCCGTGTAACTGCATGTAAAAAGAGGGTCCGTCGCCACATTCAGCCCCACATGCTTCATGGCGGCCATAGAACGACCCCCTGCAAAAGCTGCTCCAATCGCGGCTTCCAATGCTACTTTCTCGTTGGGCGCCCATTCTGATATGATGTCGGAATAGGTTGCTATATTTTCCAGAATCTCCGTACTGGGAGTCCCTGGATAGGCGGAAGCAAACCGCACGCCTGCTTCCCAGGCTCCGCGGGCAACAGCTTCGTTCCCTGTCATAAGTTGTTTCAATACCGTTTCCTCCTTAAAATCATCTTTTTACAAATTGTGGATTGTGCATCGTGCATACTTTACTGTAAATTAACATACAAATGAAAAAAAGTCAACGTGTTTTCTGTTTTTTGTGAATTATGCATATAAAAGTACATACATATTATGTCACTATGACAAAAAGCGTTTGACAGCCTTTTTATATAAGAATATAATCAAAATCAAGAAATTGTATCTACAAATTCTGGAGGTAAAGTTATGAGTACCATTGTTCGCACCAGTATGCGTCAACAGATCTACGACGAGTTGAAACACCGGATTCTCACCCAACAATATGACCTTGGAGAACCCATCAATCTGGTTTCACTGTCCAAAGAGTTTTCCATCAGTAATACCCCCATTCGGGAAGCTGTTTCTATGCTCAACGCGGAAGGGCTGGTCGTCTCCAATCTGAATGCTCAGTTTCGTGTTATAGATTTCAATGAAACTACCATGCGGGAATTGAATGAAACCGCCTATATTCTTGAAAGCGGAGCCTACCGAATGTGCTGCCGGGAGAAGAAGCATGTACAACTGGCCAATCTGCTTGAGCAGGCATTAGAGGAACAGCTAAAGGCCGTACATAATAATTTCTACGATTATATTTTTCTTGCCATCGACTTTGACCGTTGTTTTATAAAAATATCTGATAATGATAAGCTGCTTTCCTTTTTCAACCGGTTGGCAGACCTTCTTTTTTTGTCAGTCCGTTATGCTTATCAGAACAATACCATGGCGCTGGAAGAAAATTTAGACGAACACAAAGAACTGCTGGCCGCTGTCAGGCGACAGGATAACGATCAGGTTGAGGCCTTGTTGTATCATCATTATGACAAGCATAAGTAATTCTAAAAACCTACAATGGATCTCTGCTCCATTGATAGGTTTTTGTTGATTGTGCTGTTTTTCTACCTTCTTTTTTGTCTATTTTCCCTAATTTTTTAAAATTTTTCAAAAAAGCATTGACATTATTTATATCATCCTTTATTTTGTAAGTGTGCATCATGCATCGTGCATTAAAAAAGATAAAGGAGAATTTGTCATGAAAAGTTTAATTACACCCATGAAGGCAGAAGGCCTTACCACTTTGAAGATCAGATATGATTACAAAACCGACCTGTTCCGGATGGAAGCCATGAAACAGTGGGAACCTGACCTGGATTTCTCAAAATATAACAAAGACTTCTATGTGGAAAGTATCCTCACAGAAGATGTGGTATATCTGAATACCAGACAGGTGCGTGAATTATACCGTAAATATGAGCTGGAAGATTATCTGGATGAAATCCTGGATCTAATCCGCCAGGGAAAACATTTTGGTATTGAATGTTACTACAACGACAAATGGAACATTACTTTTATGAGCCACCAGCACTCCAGAAAACTTGGATTGCACAACCGGCTCCATGCGACTCTGGCCGGAGGTATTCGCCGCCACAGCCCGGAAGAGGAAGAGAAAGAAGTTATTATTGACGGTCTGAATCTCGGACGTGGTATGAGTTTTAAAAATGTGGCAGGCAGACTTGCATTTGGCGGCTGTAAACAGACCGTCACCATGGAGGAGCTGGATCTGAACAATATGGAGATTATGGGATTCCTCGGGTTTGCCATCGACAACTGCAGAACCATGACTGGACCAGACATGAACTTCCCCACGGAAATGGCAGATGTGGAGAATGAGAATTTCTCCATGAGTTATACCAGCGGACCTAAGTCACCTCTTGGGGAGACTGGGAAACCAACTGCATATGGTGTCTATGTAACTTTAAAACAGGCAGTAAAATTCAGGGAGGGTACTGAAAGCCTGGCAGGTAAAACTGCGACTCTGGTCGGGCTTGGCGCTGTAGGCTGGTATATGGGCGGCCATCTTCTGGAAGAAATCGACAAGCTTTACATAGCAGATCTCAGTCCTGCAAGAGCGCAGGAGTTTATAGACAAACATCCGGGTAAGAACATTGAAATCATCCCGCTGGAAAATGCTTATTATCAAAAATGCGATATCCTGGTTCCCTGTGCCATCGGCGGTATCTTCTCTGACGATACGATTCCGAAATTAAACTGTAAATATGTATGGGGATCTGCCAACAATCAGTTGAAAGCTTCCAGTCAGGAAGAAGAAATTCGTCTTTCCAGGGTTATGGAAAAACATGGAATTCTGTTCCAGACTGAATGGTGGCATAATACAGCAGGCGTAATCTGCGGCGCACAGGAATATCTGGAGGGCAGTGCTGCAACTTATGAACATTTAATTCAGGTAATTGATGAGATCATGCCTTCTTCCACTTACAATAACCTGAAGCAGGCAAAAGAACTGGGTATCACTCCCTGTGAAAACGTCTATCGTGTATGTCAGGAAGTGATTTATGGAGACAAAACTCTGGCCGACCTTTCATAATAACAGCAAGAGCGCCGGAAAGTTTGAGTATTATCTGCTTTTTGGCGCTCTCTTTTTGTACTTTTTTACACGGATTTCATTGAATACAGAGAGGTAATTCTTAATGGAAAATAAAAAAAACGAGGGATTTAGCAGTATTTTTGGGTTTTTAATGGTTATGATTGGGTTTGCAGTAGGAGTCGGCAGCCTGTGGCGTTTTCCTTATGTCTGTGGCACCAATGGGGGAGCTTTATTCATTCTGACTTATATACTGGTTATCCTGCTTGTAGGAATCCCGCTTCTGACCGCTGAAATGTCCATGGGGTTTGTTACCCAGAAGACAGCCATCAATGCATATAAGGAGCTGGAACAGGGGAAAAAGTGGCATTTTGCAGGTTATCTGCATCTGTTCGCCGGTTTGATGGTGTTTTCTTATACAGTTCCTATCTATGCATGGGTACTTACATACATCTATCGTACTGCTGCAGGTTTTTTCACAGGAATGGACGCACAGCAGATCGCAGCATCCTTTGACGCTTTAAACGCCGATCCAAAGACGCTGCTGATTACCGCAGTTGTCAACTGGGTGCTGATTACCCTGGTCGTAAGCCGGGGACTTCAGGGAGGCGTGGAAAAGATCTCCAAGATCATTCTTCCGGCCCTGGCAGTGATCATGATCGTCTGTATTATAATCGGTCTTCGGATTCCGGGAGCCACAAAAGGGCTGTCCTTCCTCTTTGAACCGAATATTGACAATTTTTCATTCTCTTCTTTTATCACCGCACTTGGTCAGGCATTCTTTGCCATCGGTATTGGTATGCTGGCTTCTATGGTATTTGGAAGCTGCATCAAGAAAAAGGACGAGGTGCTCTTAAAAGACGCTTCTATCATCAGCTTTGCCATCATCTGTGCAGGAATCGCTGCGGGACTTATGATCTTTCCTATTGTATTTGCCTATGATCTGGAACCGGCTGCCGGTGTAGGTCTGTCCCTGATTACATTGCCCAACGCGTTCAACTCTGTCGCAGGAGGACGCCTGATCGGAACTGTGTTTTATATAGGTTTTTATATCGCAGCGTTCTCATCCGCGATCAGTATCTGCGAGTCTGTTACTTCCACAGTTATGGACACTCTGAACTGGAGCAGGAAGAAAGCGCTCACTCTGGTGTTGACACTGGCCGTAATCATTGGTTGTATCTGCATCACGAATCTGGATATCTTTGACTGGCTGGATGTTTTCACCAGCAACTATGTGATTGTCATTGGCGCATTTCTGATCTCCGTTTTCACCGGATGGGTCTGGGGCATGGACAATTGTCTGGACGCTGCCAATATTCATCACCCGCTGGCTCGTATCTGGCTGAAACTGTGCGTAAAATATGTATGTCCTATTGCAATTGCTGTTATTTTTATTGGTAACTTTGTTACATTTTAGTAAATAAGATAGTCCTGATCAGGGGCAGGTGTGACTCGTGAAAGTCGCACCTGCCCCTGAAACCTTTTAAAAACAGAAGAAGACAGTTAACAATTATCTTTCTTTTTGATGCATGTTATAATATAGCTATGATTAAACAGAAGACAGGCAAGGACGAGATGAAACTCTATATGGGATAAAAAGTCAGAGCTGATAATGCTGCAAAAAAACAGTTGACTCTCACGTTCCGTTATAGTGTACAGTGGAATTATCAGGATCAGGAGGGCAGGCGCGGCAGATGAAAACAGTAAAAGAAGTTTCAAAACTCACAGGTATCAGCGTACGCACGCTTCATTATTACGATGAGATCGGGCTTTTAAGACCGACTAAATGCACAGAGGCGGGATACCGGCTTTATGACGATAAAGCCCTGGAGCGATTAAAACAGATTTTATTTTTTAAAGAATTTGATATGCCGTTGAAAGATATCCATAAGATACTTTTAAATCCTGATTTTGACAGAAACCAGATATTAGGTATGCAAAAGGCGATGCTGATAAAAAAGCGCGACAGGTTAGACCGCCTGATCGGCAGCATCGACCGGATGATGAAAGGAGAAACAGATATGGATTTTGCAGTATTTGGAAGAGAAGAATTAGAAGATATGTACCAGGCGATGACTGATCACATGACCGGAGAACAGAAAAAAGCAGTCTGCGAAAAGTACGGAAGCCTGGAAGCGTACCACGACAGCTTTATAGAAAAGGCCGCCAGCGAGCAGGCGCAAAAGAACTTTCAGAAAGTAGTGGAATGGTATGGCGATAAAGACAGTGCCATGGAGGCGGCTGCCCATACACCGAATCAGGAGATCTGGAATGCCTACCAGAACCGGATGGAAAATATCATGAAACGCCTGGCAGAGAAAAAAGGCGCGGATGTATCCTCCTTTGAGGTAAAATCCCTGATGGGAGAGTATGATTTTGTGGCAAAACAGCTATTTCAGATGCCGGATGTAAGCAGAATGATGCTGGAACTGGCAGAAGCATATCAAAAAGATGAGCGTTTGATCGCTGCCCTGGATGCACAACACGGAGCGGGGGCGTCGGTTTATATAGGAAAAGCGATGGAGGAATTTTACGGAAAGAAGTAGATGAAGTCCATTTGACATTTCCTCCCACCTGTAATAAAGTATTATGTAGGATATCAGACATACAGTTAAGGGAGGAAGCTATGAAGCAAAATACAACTTATCTGAAAAAACTAAACAGTGAATCGGTAGTCCAGCAGGTGATTAACTGCCTGACAGAAGCTATGATTCATAAAGAGTTAAAACCGGGTGATAAGATTCCTACGGAACTGGAGCTGTCGGAAACGCTGGGTGTGGGCAGAAATTCCATACGGGAAGCGATCAAGATTCTTGTTTATCTGGGAGTGCTGGAAATACGTCGGGCGGAAGGGACGTTCGTGTGCGAAGGTTTTTCCGAAAGTATGATCGACCCCATGATCTATGGAATTATACTGGATAAGTCCGAATCCTATGATAACCTGATGGAACTTCGGGAGATGATGGAGGTGGGCGTCGTTTTGCTTGCCATGACAAAGTATAATGAGCAGGACATGGAGAATCTGGAGGATAAGCTTCGTGCCATGAAAGATGCCATCGAACAGGGTGCTCAAAATACACAGGAAGCCTTTCAGGCGGATAACGCCTTCCATGACGCCGTATCTCAGATGGGTCATAATCCGTTGGTAGATAAGATCAACCGGGTTGTGCAGATGCTTACCTATTCGGTTCGTTTAGAAACAGTGACTCATATGATACAAAGCGGCCGGGGTATGGAATTATATGAAGCCCATGAGAATATATGCCGTATGCTGCGGGAGAAAGATAAGAGCAATATCAATCAGAATATCAGAGAAACGTATTTTGAAGAAGAAATAAAACGGTAAATGAAAGATCACTCATGAATGTAAAAACATTTGTGGGTGATTTTTTATGCTTATTATTCGGAGGATATTAGCAATTTGCACAAAATCGGGTGCCTGAATTTAGTAATAACGCTAAAAATCAGGATATCTGTTGACATTTATCAGGCAATATGATATATAGTACATATAACATCCTACAAAGGATGAAGAACAAAAGGGAAGGAGAGTTGCTTATGAAGCAAAAAATTACGACACTTATCCTCGCTGCGGCCGTGTCAGCAGGATTGTTGTCAGGATGTGGTTCCGGGAGCGGACAGACATCCGGGGCAGCCGAAGATGAGTACCAGCAGATCGAACTTGTGATGGCGGTCAACGGGACAGACATCCAGATCGATTCCATGGTGGCGAAAAAATTTGCCGAGCTGGTTTCAGAAGAGTCCGGCGGCAGAGTGACAGTGGCAGTATTTCCCAATGATCAGTTAGCAGGGGGAAATTCTACCAAAGGGATCGAGATGATCGCAGTGGGCGGTGTAGATCTGGCGGCCTATGCAACATCGGTTATGTCTGTACTGGACGGGCAGATGTCCATCGCTACGATTCCATGGAGTTTTGACAATTATCTGGAAGCCAGAACCGTCATTGATGAGACAGGGGGAGACTACTACGCGAAGGTTCTGGCAGAAAAAGGAATCACTTATCTGGGGTCGTTCCACAATGGTTTCAGACAGTTGAGCAACAGCAGGCGTGAAGTACACACGCCAAAGGACGTGCAGGGATTAAAGATCAGGGTTCCGGGCAGCGAAGTTTACATGGATTTTTTCCGGGCATTGAAAGCAGACCCGATCTCCATGAGCTGGAGCGAAGTATTTACAGCTATCCAGCAGGGCGCCATCGACGGACAGGAGAATGGTGTAAGCATTACGGATTCGGCCAAAATGTATGAGATACAGGATTATATGACCTTGTGGAATTATACATATGAAAATGATCTGTTTGTGGCGAATACAGAGATCTGGAACAGCCTGGAACCAGAGACGCAGGAACTTTTAAAGGCGAAAGCCAAAGAGGCCTGTGACTGGGGAAGGGATCAGGTAGAGCAGGAAGAAGCCAGGATTGTTCAGAAGTTCAGAGACGGCGGAATGACGGTGACAGAGCTTACTGCGGAAGAACTGGAAGTTTTTAAAGAGGCAGTACAGCCCGTCCGGGAGAAATTTATGGAAAAGTACGGGGAAGAGGCATGCACCGCTTTCCGGATCGAGTAGTTATAACGAAAGGGGAAATACATGCATTTATTAGACAAAATTGAGGAGATTGTGTCAGCCGTATGTCTGTCGGTGATGACAGTCCTGGCATTTGCCAATGTGGTGGCAAGATATGTATTCAGCGCCTCCTTCTCTTTTTCAGAAGAGATTACTACCTATTTATTTGTGCTGTTAAGTCTTCTTGGTACAGCGATTGCAGCGCGCAGAAGGGCACATCTGGGACTTACGATTCTTACGGATGTAGTCAGCCCCAAAGTGAGGAAAGTTATGCATATCATTGGTTATCTGTTCGCGGCAGCGTTTACGGGAGCCATTTTCTTCTATGGGATACAGATGGTTGTAAGCCAGCGGCAGTTAGGGCAGGTAACCGCGAATATGCAGTGGCCGGAATGGATTTTTGGCTCTTTTGTGCCAATCGGAGCATTTTTTGCCACAATCCGTTTTATTCAGGTGTTAGTCGAAGAAATACAGGGAAAGGGTGAGGAGGTGGAAGACTGATGGTTGCGGCAGTATTGTTTCTTGTATTTGCGGTCCTGTTGTTTATAGGAGCTCCGATTGCGGTATGCCTGGGCGCTTCCAGCGTACTTGCCATGATCGTGCAGGGAGCCGGAAGACCTCTGGATACAATTATGAGCAGCCTGCCAAGACTGGTATCTTCCTCTACCAGTAAATTTGTGCTGCTGGCGATCCCGTTCTTTATCCTTGCCGGTAATATTATGGAGAAAGCGGGGATATCCAGGAAGCTGATTAAGCTGGCGGAAGTCTGTGTGGGGCATATGCAGGGAGGACTTGCGATTGTATGTGTCATTGTATCCTGTTTCTTTGCGGCTATTTCCGGTTCCGGACCGGCGACTGTGGCGGCGCTGGGACTGATTATGATACCTGCCATGGTAAAAGCAGGATATAAGCCTGCGTTTTCTGCGGCTCTGATGGGAGCTTCCGGAGCGATCGGCGTGGTCATACCGCCTTCTATTACTTTTGTAGTGTATGGTTCGATTGCGGATGCCTCTATTGGTACTTTGTTTCTTGCAGGCATACTTCCCGGACTTTTAATGGGACTGGGACTTATGGTTACGGCGTTGCTGGCAGGAAGAAAAAGTAAGCTGGAGACTTTGCCGAAAGCTTCCGGAAAAGAGCGCTGGGATGCATTTAAAGACGCGTTCTGGGGACTGATGATGCCGGTCATCATTTTAGGAGGAATCTATGGAGGAATTTTTACCCCTACAGAAGCGGCAGCAGTATCCGTGGTTTATGGATTGTTTGTAGGCATGTTTATCTATAAGGAGATTCGTTTAAAAGAGCTGTATACGCTTCTTCTGGATTCGATTTCCACAACGGCGACTGTCATGTTTATTACAGCGGCGGCCAGCCTGTTCGCCTATGTGCTGACCCGTGCCCGCCTGGATGTGGCGATCAGTACGGCGCTTCAGGAAGTAACCGGCGGAAGTGCCGTGATATTTTTCATTATTGTAAATATTATCCTTCTGATCGCAGGATGCTTTCTGGATTCCACATCGGCGCTGTACATTTTTACTCCGTTATTCGTGCCGGTAGCCAATGCGCTTGGAATCAATCTGGTTCACCTGGGCGTGGTTATGATCGTGAATTTGGCGATCGGGCTGTTTACACCGCCGGTGGGCGTAAATCTGTACGTGGCCTGCGGAGTGGCGGATGTAAATTTAAAGGAGATATCCAAAGCAGTGGTTCCGCTTCTGATCGCGTCCATTATCGTACTTTTACTTGTTACTTATATACCTGCGGTATCGCTGGTATTTGTATAGAAACTTTATAAGAGAGGTAGAAAAATGAGAAATTTAAGTGTAGAAGAACTTAAGAAACAATGCGTGGAACTGAAGAAAAAAGTAGTTACCATGATCTACAAAGCACAGTCAGGTCATCCGGGCGGGTCTTTGTCGGCGGCTGATTTTGTGACGGCGCTTTATTTCAGAGAGATGAATCTGGACCCGAAAAATCCAAAATGGGAGGACAGAGACCGCTTTGTATTATCCAAAGGTCATGTATGCCCTGTTCAGTACGCGGCTTTGGCATCCCTGGGGTATTTTGATATGTCGGTGCTGGATACGCTGCGTCAGGAAGGGTCGATCCTTCAGGGACATCCGGATATGAAAAAATGCCCGGGTATCGATATTTCCACAGGTTCTCTGGGTCAGGGTTTTGCCTGCGGCGTCGGTATGGGTATTGCGGCGAAGGCAGACAAAAAAGACTATCGGGTATTTGTGGTAGTAGGAGACGGAGAGTGCCAGGAAGGCGAGATCTGGGAAGCCGCGCAGACAGCCAACAAATATAAGCTGGATAATCTGGTTGTATTTGTGGATAACAACAATCTGCAGCTGGACGGCACAACAGACGAGGTTATGCCCAACATTAACCTGGGGAAAAAGTTTGAGGCATTTGGATTTGAGACTTTTGATATCGACGGGCATAATATGGCGGAGATCGTGGCGGTACTGGATAAAGTACGGGTATCCAAAAACGGAAAACCCAAATGTATCTTGGCCCATACAGTAAAGGGTAAAGGCGTATCCTTTATGGAGAATCAATGCGGATGGCATGGGGTAGCTCCCAACGACGAGCAGTACGCGCAGGCCATGAAAGAACTTGATGAACAGCTTTTGGCGTTGTCATAAAAGACAGAATGAAAAGGAGGATCAGTAATGAGCGAAGTAAAAAAGGCGACCAGGGACGGATTTGGTGAGGAGATTGTAGAACTTGGAAAAAGAGACAATAAAATCTATGTGGTAGATGTGGATATCGGAAAATCCTGCAAGACCGGACAGTTCAGATCAGAGCTTCCGGAACAGTACTTTAATGTAGGCATTGCGGAGCAGAACGCGGCAGGCGTGGCAGCAGGCATGGCGTCCTGCGGGAAGATTCCTTTCGTTGTTACCTATGCGGTATTCGGTTCTCTTCGGATGTGTGAGATGATCCGTCAGGAAATCTGCTATCCGAATTTAAATGTAAAGATTGCCTGCTCCCACGGCGGGGTGACACCGGCCAACGATGGAGCCAGCCATCAGTGTATTGAAGACCTGGGCGTACTCAGAACGATTCCGAATATGACTGTTATCATGCCGGCGGATTATTACGCGGCCAAAAAGCTTGTGGCAGAGGCAGCCAGGATGTACGGTCCCTGTTATCTGCGCTTCACCAGAGACGCGATACCTGTGATCTATGATGAGAACACAGAATTTACCATCGGAAAAGCCAATACGTTAAGAGAAGGAAAAGACGTGGCGATTATCGCCAACGGAGACACTGTATGCATTGCTTTGGAAGCGGCGAAGGCACTGGAACAAAAGGGAATCCAAGCCAGGGTATTGGATATGCATACTGTTAAACCGCTGGATACAGAAGCCGTTATGGACTGTATAGAAAAGATCGGAAAGATCATTACAGTGGAAGATCATAATATCTTAAATGGTCTTGGAAGCGCGGTCAGCGATGTTGTGGCACAGACCGGGAAAGCGGTGGTAAGAAGAGTCGGTATTCAGGATCAGTTCGGACAGTCCGCGCCTTATGAAAGACTGCTGGCTATGAACGGCATCACGGCAGAGCATATTGTGGAACTGGCGGAAGAATTGACGAAATAAAAAAGTGTACAAAAAACAGCAACGGACCGGACACCCCGGGAGGATTTACAGACACGCCAGTGGATGTAAATGCTCCCAGACAAGGGGGGTGGGAGGGGAGTTGCGGAACTATAACAGCAACGGACCGGACACCCGGGAGGATTTACAGACACGCCAGTGGATATAAATGCTCCCAGACAAGGGGGTGGGAGGGGAGTTGCGGAACCATAATAAGGAGTAAGAATATGTTTGAATTTAATGATCAGGTAGTTATTGTAACAGGTAGCGGTTCTCCCAAAGGAATTGGAAGGACCATCGCGCGAACATTTGCAAAACAGGGTGCGGCCGTCGTGATTGCGGATATGAATGAGGCAGGTATTAAAGATACAGTAGCAGTTATAGAGGAAGAAGGCGGAAAGGCCATGGGAGTGACAGTCAATGTAACGTCTCCGGAATCCGTACAGCAGATGGTAGATACAGTTATGGAAAAATACGGGAGGATTGATGTGCTTGTAAACAATGCAGGTATTTCCCAGAAAGTAACTGTTGAGGATATGAAACTGGAAGATATGAAGAAAATTTTTGAAGTAAATATGTTTGGTCTCTTCCTTTGTACGCAGGCATGTATGAAACCCATGCGCGCGGCGAAATATGGAAGGATTGTAAACTTGTCCTCCGTATCCGGCAAACGGGGAGGCGGCGTGTTCGGCGGTGCGCATTATTCAGCTTCCAAAGCGGCAGTGCTGGCATTTTCCAAAAATCTGTCCAGAGAGATATCCGCGGAAGGTGTTACCATCAACAGTGTATGCCCGGGGCTGATCAATACGGAGATCTGGAAATCCCTGCCGAAAGAAGACGCTGACAAAATAATCGACGGGATTCCCATGGGCCGTCCGGGCGAAACCCAGGAGGTGGCCAATGCGATTCTGTTTCTGGCATCCAAAGAAGCTTCTTATATTACAGGTGAAGAAATCGATATTAATGGTGGGTCACATATGGATTAAAGACGGAGGAGCTGCTAAGGCGGCTCCTTTTTGAAAACAAGGAAAATCCACAGAAATCAACAGAAAAGTTAAAATAGAAAATAGACAATCTTAATGATATGTGGTAGAATAAATCCGTATGATTTAGAGGTCTTATCGATTCAAACAAGGAGGAATAACAAAAATGGCCAGAAAAATGAAAACTATGGATGGTAATCATGCGGCAGCTCATGCATCCTATGCATATTCTGATGTTGCGGCAATCTATCCTATCACCCCGTCTTCTGTTATGGCAGAAGCCACAGACGAATGGGCAACCCAGGGAAGGACCAATATCTTCGGGCGTACAGTACAGGTGACTGAGATGCAGTCCGAGGCAGGTGCTGCAGGTGCTGTCCACGGATCTTTAGCAGCAGGTGCGCTTACGACTACTTTTACCGCGTCCCAGGGTCTTTTACTTATGATTCCGAATTTGTATAAAGTAGCAGGCGAGAGGCTTCCGGGTGTGTTTAACGTGTCCGCGCGTGCGCTGGCAAGCCATGCACTGTCTATTTTTGGTGACCACTCTGATGTATATGCATGCCGTCAGACCGGCGCAGCCATGCTCTGCGAATCCAGCGTACAGGAAGTTATGGACCTGACTCCGGTTGCACACTGTGCAGCAATCAAAGGGCGTCTTCCTTTTATTAACTTCTTTGACGGCTTCCGCACTTCCCATGAAATTCAGAAGATCGAGCAGTGGGACTATGAAGATCTGAAAGACATGGTAGATATGGATGCCATCGAGGCGTACAGAAAAGACGCGCTGAACCCGAATCATCCCTGCCAGAGAGGCTCCGCGCAGAACCCGGATATCTTCTTCCAGGCCCGCGAGGCGTGCAATCCGTATTATGACGCTCTTCCGGCTATCGTGCAGGAGTATATGGACAAGGTAAATGCCAAGATCGGGACAAATTATAAATTATTTAACTACTACGGCGCAGCCGACGCTGAAAAAGTGATTATCGCTATGGGTTCCGTATGCGATACCATTGAGGAGACCATTGACTACCTGATGGCAGCCGGTGAAAAAGTCGGTGTTGTAAAAGTACGTCTGTATCGTCCGTTCAGTGCCAAAGCCCTGATTGATGCGATTCCGGATTCCGTGAAACAGATTTCGGTTCTTGACAGAACCAAGGAGCCGGGTGCCCTTGGCGAGCCTCTGTACCTGGATGTGGTTGCCGCTTTGAAAGGCACGAAGTTCAACGATACGCCGGTCTTCTCCGGACGCTACGGATTAGGCTCCAAAGATACGACGCCGGCACAGATTGTTGCAGTATACAAGAACACGGAGAAAGCAAAATTCACCATCGGTATCGTAGATGATGTGACAAACCTGTCTCTTGAGACCGGTGCTCCTCTGGTTACTACTCCGGAAGGAACTACCAACTGTAAGTTCTGGGGTCTTGGCGCGGACGGTACCGTAGGCGCGAACAAGAACTCCATCAAGATCATCGGTGACAATACGGATATGTATGCGCAGGCATACTTTGATTATGACTCCAAGAAATCAGGCGGTGTGACCATGTCCCACCTGCGTTTCGGCAAGAAACCGATCAAGTCTACATACTTGATCCACAAGGCAAACTTTGTAGCATGTCATAATCCTTCCTATATTAATAAGTACAATATGGTTCAGGAGCTGGTAGACGGAGGAACCTTCCTTCTGAACTGTCCGTGGAATATGGAAGAGCTGGAGAGCCATCTGCCGGGTCAGGTAAAAGCGTTTATTGCCAACCACAATATTAAATTCTATGTGATCGACGGTGTGAAGATCGGTATCGAGACCGGCATGGGACCGACCCGTATCAACACCATCCTTCAGTCTGCCTTCTTTAAACTGACCGGAATCATTCCGGAGGAGCAGGCGATTGATCTTATGAAGGCTGCCGCAAAAGCGACTTACGGACGTAAAGGCGACGATGTTGTTCAGAAGAACTGGGCAGCGATTGACGCAGGCGCAAAACAGGTGGTTGAAATTCAGGTTCCGGACAGCTGGAAGAATGCGGCAGACGAAGGCCTGGTTATGACCCACGCAGAGAGCGGAAGAAAAGACGCGGTTGACTTTGTCAATAACATCCAGTCCAAAGTATCCGCACAGGAAGGCAATTCCCTGCCGGTATCCGCATTTAAGGATTATGTGGACGGTACCACACCGTCCGGTACATCCGCCTATGAGAAACGCGGTATCGCGGTGAACATTCCGGTATGGAATCCGGAGAACTGTATTCAGTGTAACCGTTGTTCCTATGTATGCCCCCATGCGGTTATCCGTCCGGTAGCCATGACTGCCGAAGAGGCATCCAAAGCGCCGGAAGGCATGCAGATGCTGGATATGACCGGTATGCCGGAGAAGAAATTTGCGATTGTTGTATCCGCGTATGACTGTACCGGATGCGGTTCCTGTGTCAATGTCTGCCCGGGCAAGAAGGGTGCCAAAGCCATCGAGATGGCAAACATGGAAGCCAATGCAGGCAGCCAGGCAGCGTTCGACTATGCAGTGACTCTGCCGGAGAAAGAAGACGTTATCGCGAAATTCAAAGAAGCTACCGTAAAAGGCTCTCAGTTCAAGACACCGCTCCTGGAGTTCTCAGGCGCATGCGCAGGCTGCGGCGAGACACCTTACGCGAAACTGATCACCCAGCTTTTCGGAGACAGAATGTATATTGCAAACGCAACCGGCTGTTCTTCTATCTGGGGCAACTCTTCACCGTCCACACCGTACACTGTGAACCAGAAGGGGCATGGCCCGGCATGGTCCAACTCCCTGTTTGAGGACGCGGCTGAGTTCGGTTATGGTATGTTGCTGGCACAGAACGCGCTCAGAGAAGGTCTGAAGGCAAAAGTGGAAGACCTGGTTGAGAACGCGACAAAAGACGACGTGAAAGCGGCCGCAAAAGAGTGGCTGGATACCTACGGCTGCGGAGCGACCAACGGCGCTGCAACGGACAAGCTGGTAGCGGCTCTTGAGGCATGCGGCTGTGAGAAAGCACAGGCGATCTTAAAAGACAAAGAGTTCCTGGCAAAGAAATCCCAGTGGGTATTCGGCGGAGACGGATGGGCTTACGATATCGGATTCGGCGGCGTGGATCATATCCTTGCTTCCGGCAAAGACATCAACGTCATGGTATTTGATACGGAGGTTTATTCCAATACAGGAGGACAGGCTTCCAAGGCTACGCCTACCGGAGCTATCGCGCAGTTCGCTGCAGGCGGTAAGGATGTGAAGAAGAAAGACCTTGCTTCCATCGCCATGAGCTATGGCTATGTATATGTGGCGCAGATCTCCATGGGCGCTGACTTCAATCAGTGTGTAAAGGCCATCGCAGAAGCAGAAGCATATCCGGGTCCGTCCCTGATCATCGCTTACGCTCCGTGTATCAACCATGGTATCAAGAAGGGTATGAGCAAAGCGCAGACCGAAGAGCAGCTTGCAGTGGAAGCCGGTTACTGGCACTGCTTCCGCTTCAATCCGGCACTGGCGGCAGAAGGCAAAGACGCATTCTCCCTGGATTCCAAGGAGCCGACCGGAGATTATCAGGCATTCCTTGACGGAGAAGTACGTTACAACGCTCTGAAACGTGCCAATCCGGAAAGAGCCGCAAAACTGTTCGGCAAGAACGAAAGCGAAGCAAAAGCAAGATACACCTACTTGAACAAGCTGAAAACGCTGTACGGCGCAGAGTAATCTTTGCTGATTTGGTTGTTTAGATCATGATAAAACCCTCTGTATGGACAGATGTCTGTTCATACAGAGGGTTTTGATCATGTAGGGCGGTCCTGGGCATCTTTGGTCATTGTCAGTCTAACAGGAAAGGTTTCTTTCATTGATCAAATAAGAAAGCATCTCGCAGCAATCCTCCGTTCTTTCAAATATTAATTCCATCTGCCTGATTTTCCCATCCATATAAGTCATCGGAAACATATCCGGCGGAGTCTTCCCTTTCAATACAGTTAAATGCAGGCCATCTTCATTGACCATTTCTACTTCTCCGATACAGTTGGTCAGTCGTTCAAAGAATTTTTTGCTGTTTCTGATGTTAAAAACTTTCATTCTGTTCCCTCCGTTCTTTCTCCCTTTTTCTGGAAACTTTATGTTATTTATATTATAAAGGAGAGATTCGGGAAAGAAAAACTGAATCAGGACTTTAAATATCAATATTCGGACTTGATTCGGTTTTGCTTTCTCTGTTATAATTACCTGAGCGGGTGTGTTCTTTATGAGTTTTCTTTGTTTTTTTGTACAATATTACATTAAAAGTATAGAATAATTCAGTTTTTCTGTCAAAACATACAAAAAAAGGAAGAGAGGAGCTTATGCTTTCTATACCAAAATTCCGACTTGATGATAACCAACGGGAAATTTTGGATACTGACGCCAATCCCTTTCCATATGTTTGCAATTATACAGAGTTTGGTCCCTGCCCCGGCCCGTGCTTTACCTGGCATTGGCATTCGGCATTTGAAATTGACTATGTTGAAGAAGGGGAACTTGAATTCAGGACCCCGGAGCAAACGATATCTTTGAAAAAGGGAGAGGCTGTTTTTATCAATTTTAATGTCATGCACGATATTCGGACTACAGGCAGGACAAAGGCCTGTAAGTTTTATGCGCATATTTTTGATATGCATTTTCTTTCAGGTATGTATAACAGCGTATTTGAACAGAAGTATATTGTCCCCATATTAAAAAGCAGGCAACTGCAGGCTGTTCCAATCCGTCCCGATCATTATACGGGTATAAAAATGATGGAAAATATTTTACATATGATAGAGCTTGCCGTTTCAGAACCATTTGGATATGAATTTGAGATCAGGGCAGAGCTGGGCCGGTTCTGGTGTCTGCTTTTGGAGAAAACCAAACCGCTGCGCACTCATTTTTCAGAATCCGGTCAGACAGATGTTATGCGAGTCAAACAGATGATGGAATATATTCACCGGCATTACAGTGAAAAGATCAGTTTAGATGACATTGCTTCTGCTGCCAGCATCGGAGGCCGTGAAAGCGCCAGGTGTTTTCAGCGCTGTATCCAGGTTTCTCCCATCAGTTACCTGAATGAATACCGGATACAGATGGCCGCTCAGATGCTGCTTCAAACACAGGACAGCATTATAACAATCAGTGAAAACTGTGGTTTCAGCAGCAGCAGCTATTTTGGAAAAGTATTCCGCGAAACCATGAACTGCACACCCAAAGAGTATCGGCAATCCAATATCAGGTAACGGCAAAGCGCTTTTGAAACAATCCGCCTTTTCATCAAAAAACAAATCAAAATGTTTTTTGATTCTTGACACTCTAAAGGAATTGTGGTAAACTGTCTTAGTGCTAGAGATACAGGGATATAGTTCAGTCGGTAGAACGTTGGTCTCCAAAACCAAATGTCGAGGGTTCGAGTCCTTCTGTCCCTGCTGAAGCTTCGGAATAGTTGTTCCGAAGCTTTTTTTGAAATAAGAATTACCTAAAGGAAGAGACCTGATGAAAATAAAAAAGATACTGGCTTTTTGTCTTACAGGAATGGCGGCTGTATTGTCCGCGGGCTGTTCTAATGTAGTCTGGGCAGAGGGTGACGGAACCCAGGAAGAGATAGAAGTAAGAAGGGTGGCTTCTAACCGTTTGGAAGCCATACTGGAAGAAGGTGAGATTACCATCGGAATATCGCCGGATTATGCGCCGTTTGCTTTTTTGGTTCAGGCAGACGGGGAAGAGGGACATTCCCTGGGAGGCTCTGATGTGGAGCTGGGAAAATATATCGCAGCGCAGTTGGGCGTGGAGGCGGATTTTTGTGAGATGGAGTTTGAAGACGCCTTAAATGCCGTGTCGGAAAAAGAAGTGGATCTGGTGCTCCTTGGCATGCTTCCGGAGGCTGACAGGAAGACGCGGATGGATTTTACAGACGTCTATTATGAGCCCGGGAAACAGGTGGTTTTGATGCAGGAAAAGCAGGCGGAGAGCATAAAGACCCTGGAAGATCTGGAAGGAAAGACGGTGGCGGCACAGTACGGAAGCCTGCAGGCACAGCTTGCGGTGGAGCAGCTTCCGGGTTCTTATCTGGAACTTACGGATCATGCGTCGGGGGCAGTGCTGGAGCTTCGGATGGGGACTGTAGACGGCGCTGTCCTGGATGAAACCGTGGCGAAGGAGGCGGCTTCGGAATATACGGGCCTTACGATTCTGGAGGATGCGTTTACTTATACTTCCCGGGGCATTGTCGGCGGTGTTGTGCAGGGCGAAGAAGAACTCCTGAACCGGATCAACGAGATCCTTGCAGGAGTTCTGGAAGAAAACAGGTATCTTAACTGGCTGGATGAAGCCACCAGTCTGGCAAGGGCTTCCTAAGGCTGTTCGCTTAAGGTGCCCACACGGATACTGCCCAGCCAGTCCGGCTGTTGATAGTGATGGACGATATTGCGCAGGGCATCCATGGAAGGCGTGAAGATTTTATCTTTATGGTATACCAGACTGAAATACCGTTCCAGCTCGTTGGTGTGCGGGTTGAAGATACGGACCTGTCCGCTTCTGATCTCCCGTTCCAGAAGCCGCACGGAGACCACAGCCAGACAGTTGTTATAAAGAATCGCGTTTCTGATGGCGTCCGGGCAGGTGGCTTCCCAGGCAATATGGATATTCAGATTGTGCCGTTTGATAAATCTGTCAAAAAGCGCCCGGGTGCCGCTTCCCTGTTCCCTCATGACAAAATCCTGGTTGTTCAGCTCTTTTACATGGACTTCGTCCCTGTCGGCAAAGGGATGGTCTTTAGAACATCCCAACACAAGAAAATCCCGGATAACCGGTACCATGATCAGGTCCGGATGGTGGATTTCTCCTTCCACCAGCGCGATATCCACTTCGGATTTCAGAAGTTTTTCTTCCACCATATGGGTATTGGCGATAAATGTATAGGAAGTCGTCTCCGGCATGGCAACGGCAAAATCATTCAGTATATGGGAGGCCAGGCAGGAACCCACCGTGATGGTGGAGGCAAAACGGACGATATCTTTTCGCCGGTTTTTCTGCATATGCTGGTCCATCTTGTCAAACTGGTTCACTACCTGGTAAGAACTGCTCAGAAGATCTTTACCTGCCGGTGTGATATAGAGCCTTTTGGAGAGCCGGTCAAAAAGGCGGGTGTCATAGTATTCTTCCAGCTCCCGGATTGCCTGGCTGATGGTGGGCTGGGAAAGGAAAAGCTTTTTTGCCGCCGTATTCATGGAACCGTATTCGGCGACGGCGATAAATATTTTCAGATGTCGGATTGTCATATGTATTTCTCCTATGAAAGTACCGCTCCGCCCTTCCAACAGCTTATACCCAGAGCAGTCTGCTTCGCATACTGCTCTGCCTGTTGTACGGGCTGCGCTGATTGAAAGTACCGCTCCGCCCGCCCAACAGGCAGAGCTGATTATTGCCTTATAAGTTTTACCTATAATTTTGATAGAATAATATCATTTTTCTAATGATAAAACAAGTGCTATAATGTAGGAAAACGATCATAAAAAAAGAAAAGGAGAGATGGATGTGAAAGTAATCATAATTGGCGGTGTTGCGGCAGGCACAAAGGTGGCGGCGAAACTGAAACGGGAAGACAGAAGCGCAGAAGTGACGATCCTGACCAAAGGAAAAGATATATCTTATGCAGGCTGCGGGCTTCCCTACTATGTGGGAAAAGTGATCGCAGACAGGGAAAGCCTGGTGGTAAATACCCCGAAGAAATTTGAGGGACTGACCGGCGCCCGGGTGATCACCGGCATGGAAGTCACCAAAGTGGACCGGGCGGCGAAGACGGTAGAAGCGGTGGACGAAGCAGGCGCGGTGAGTACCTGGGAATATGATAAACTGGTAGTTGCTTCCGGCGCATCCCCCATTAAACCGCCTCTTCCGGGCCTGGATTTACCCCAGGTGTTCTTTATGCGCACGCCGGATGATGCAGTAAACTTACGGGATGCCATAGAGGCAGGCGGCATCAAACGTGCGGTTGTAGTGGGCGGCGGTTTTATCGGTCTGGAGATTGCGGAGAATCTGACTTCCATGGGCGTACGCTGCAACGTACTGGACATGGCGCCTCATGTACTTCCGGGTTTTGATGAAGAGATACAGGAGTATGTGGAGAATTATCTGGCGGAGCACGGGATCAATACCATGACCGGCACCCGGTTTGAGGGCGTGATCGGGGACGGCAAGGTGGAAAAAGTGCAGACGGACAAGCGTGCCATCAAAGCGGATGCGGTGGTGCTTTCCATCGGGATTCGGGCGAATACGGCGTTCCTTGCGGATACCGGAATTGAACTGGCGCCGAATAAGACCGTGATTGTCAACGACCATATGCAGACCAGCGATCCGGATATTTATGCGGTGGGCGACTGCGCCATGGTAACGAACCGCATTACAAAGAAGGCTGCCTGGTCGCCCATGGGTTCCACTGCGAATATTACCGGCCGTATGGCGGCGAAAAATATAACAGGCAAAGATGTGGCGTATCACGGTGCTATGGGTACGGCTGTCTGCCAGCTTCCGGAACTGAATGCAGGCAAGACGGGATTGTCCGAAGCCCAGGCAAAAGAGGCCGGATTTGATGCGGTCAGCGCCCTTACAGTCATCGACGACAAAGCGCATTATATGCCGGGGGCCGACAGCTTTATCATTAAACTGATTGCGGACAGGAAAAGCAGGAGGCTTTTAGGTGTCCAGGTGCTCGGTAAAGGCGCGGTGGACAAAGTGGTGGATACCTGTGTGGCTGCCATCGCCATGAACGCCACGCTGGACGATATGGCGGATATGGATTTTGCCTATGCACCGCCTTTCTCTACAGCGATTCATCCGCTGGCGCACGGAGTGAATGTGCTGATGAACAAGCTGGACGGCACGTTGGACAGCATAACGCCTGCAGAGTTTGCGGCAGGGGCAGCCGAGGGACGTAAGATTGTGGACGTATCCCTGCAGCCTTCCATCGACGGCGCGCCTTATGTGGATCTGACCAGGATTGAAGGCGAAGTAGAAGGGCTTAAAAAGGATGAACCGATCCTGCTTGTATGCGCGAAAGGTAAACGGGGCTATTTATCGCAGAACCGTATGAGATATTACGGCTATACGGATACGAAAGTCCTGGAAGGCGGTCTGACCTTTAATGAAGTGGAAATCGAGGAAGAATAAAATACAAAAATATAATTAAGGAGGTATGAAACATATGTCAGCATTAACAGTAAGTGCAGCGGACGAAAAAAGAGTAAAAGGGATGGGATTCCTGAACAACAAAGGCACCGATAATTTCAACGGGCGTATTATCACCGTGAACGGTAAGATTACCGCGGCGCAGCAAAGATGCATTGCAGAGGCGGCGGAGAAATTCGGAAGCGGCGAGGTGGTGTTCACGACCCGTCTGACAGTGGAAGTGCCGGGCATTCCTTATGATAAGATTGAGGAATTCCAGGCGTTTATCGCGAAGGAAGGTCTTGTGACCGGCGGTACCGGCTCCAAAGTCCGCCCGGTGGTGTCATGTAAAGGGACGACCTGCCAGTATGGGCTTCTGGATTCCTATGCAATATCGGAAGAAATTCACAAAAGATTCTATGAGGGCTACAGAAAAGTGTTGCTTCCTCACAAATTTAAGATCGCTGTGGGAGGGTGCCCCAATAACTGTGTAAAGCCGGATCTGAACGATCTGGGTATTGTGGGCCAGCGGATTCCGGAGTTTGACGAGGATTCCTGCAATGGATGTAAAAAGTGCGCCATTGAAAAACTTTGTCCTACAAAGGCGGCAAAAGTCGTGGACGGCGTACTGGAGATCGACAAAGACGTATGCAATAACTGCGGGCGTTGTGTGGAAAAATGTCCTTTTGACGCCATTGCGGACGGTACTTATGGATTTAAGATTTATATTGGCGGCCGCTGGGGCAAGAGTGTGGCGCATGGGCGGGCGCTCCGTAAAGTATTTACAGACAAAGAAGAAGCATTATCTGTAATTGAGAAAGCAATTCTTTTATTCCGCGAGCAGGGCAAAACAGGAGAGCGTTTTGCGCAGACCATCGACAGGCTGGGCTTTGAGAATGTGGAGGCACAGCTTCTGTCAGATGATATCCTGTCAAGAAAAGACGAAATTCTGGCGGCGGAACTGCATCTTAAAGGCGGCGCTACCTGTTAAGAGATCATAATGCGGAAAGTGCCGGGCCTTTCTATGCTGAATTTTGTGCATGGAAAGGCCTTTTTAGACAATTTCCATGGCATAACTGCCAAAAGCGTGCTATAATATCCGGGTAAAGGAAGTGGGTAAAGTATGCGCAAGATTCAGCAAGGACAGTTTTACAGACATTTTAAAGACCGCCTTTACCAGATCGTGGCGGTGGCAGAACATTCCGAGACAGGGGAACCGATGGTAGTCTATCAGGCGCTTTATGGAAACTATGGGGTATATGTGCGGCCCTATGAGATGTTCGTAAGCGAAGTGGACCATGAAAAATATCCGGAAGTGACCCAGAAGTACCGTTTTGAACTTGTGGAGATGCCTTCCCGTCCCGAAGCCGTGCAGGATACTACGGCACAGGACCCGGAGAACGAAGCAAAAGATACACGGCAGAATGCGACCGGAGAAGTAAACCCGATCCTTATAGAATTTCTGGATGCGGATACACTGGAAGAGAAGATGCACATTATGGTCTATAACAGGAACAGGATGGATGCCAATCTGCTGAACAGCATAGCGATTTCGCTGGATCTGGTGGTGGAAAAAGAAAATGTGCAGGAGATGTACGACGAAATCCTGAACTGCCTGTCCATGATGGAGAAGTTTGAGTGCAATCGCTTCAGGTAAAGAAAAAAACAGCGAAATCCCCAAGGCGCCCAGGAGATGATCCAGTGCCGGGCGCAGAAGGGATGGAGCGGAACTAACATGTAGAAAGAGGTTTTTAAAATGGCAGAAAAAGAATGCGGCAGCACAAGCTGTACCAAGGAAAGCTGCGAAGGATGCCCCAGCAAAAAGTCTCCGCAGAGCATGCTGGAGGAGCAGAATCAGTTTTCCGATATTAAACATGTGATCGGAGTCGTCAGCGGAAAAGGCGGCGTGGGAAAATCCATGATTACCGCGTCCCTGGCCAATATGATGGCGGAACAGGGATACAATGTAGGTATTCTGGATGCGGATATCACAGGGCCTTCCATTCCGAAAATGTACGGTTTGCACGGCCCGGCAGGCATGGAAAATGAATGTATTCAGCCCATCTATACCCGGAACGGGATTCGTGTCATATCCATCAACCTGCTTTTGGAGAACGAGGAAGCGCCGGTGATCTGGAGAGGCCCGATTCTTGCCAATATGGTCAAGCAGTTCTGGACCGACGTGGCATGGGGCGATCTGGACTATCTGTTTGTGGATATGCCGCCCGGCACAGGGGATGTGCCTTTGACAGTATTCCAGTCAATTCCGGTGGAAGGCATTGTCGTGGCTACGTCACCGCAGGATCTGGTGCGGCTGATCGTGAAAAAGGCGCTGAATATGGCGGACAGCATGCACATCCCGGTTCTCGGACTGGTAGAGAACTACAGTTATGTAGTCTGTCCGGACTGCGGAAAAGAGTTTAAGATCTTCGGCGAGAGCGGCATTGATGCCTTGGCGGAGGAACTGCATCTTCCGGTTCTTGGGAAAATGCCCATTGACACCAGACTGGCAGAGCTGGCAGACGGGGAATTCCATCAGGCGAAGAATGAGTATCTTGCATCTGCGAAAGACAGGCTTTTGAATCTGTAAAAACTGCACAAAAAAGATTCCCGTTATCAGGAAAAGATTCTTTGATAACGGGAATTTTTTTTGTGGCTTTTGTGCAGTCAGCCATGGATTTTGAAACCTTTGTGCGGTGCAATCGTACTGCCAAATAAATATTTTGCATCATTCAGGAGACTGGCGTACAAGCCAGAAGTCCTTTACGACCGCGAAAAATTCCCGCAGCAGGTTGGCGGGCTGGGTGAGCAGGTCGCCGCTGGCCGGGATACCGCTGACGTCGTCGAAGCCTAAGGTTTTCGCCAGGTGCAGGGCGCGGCAGATATGGAAGCCGTTGCTTACGATTCCCACTGACGCTCCCGCCGGGATCATGGCTTTGGAAAAGGTTAAGTTTTCCCGGGTGTTGGAAGACTGGTCTTCTTGTAAAATTCTGTCCGCTGGGAGCCCTTTTTCTTCCAGATATGCCTGCATGGCGAAGCTTTCGGCACATGGTTCATTGTTTCCCTGCCCGCCTGAGACGATCAATATAGTGTCTGGATGTGCTATGGCATATTCATATGCTTTGTCAAGGCGGAGCATAAGTGCCCGGCTGGGGCCTGATTCCCGCACATGGGCGCCCAGTACGATTACATATTCTCTGGGAGAGGAAGGTTCCTGCACGGAGGCTTTTAAGATCATCCCTTCCACGCCGATAAAAAATATAAGCCCGGCAGAACACAAAAGCAGGATTACGGCGCGCACCGCGGTTGGCAGATGCTGCCAAAAATGGATCTTAAACAGCCATCCTGACAGGAAAAATCCGGCGGCCATAAAAGGCCATACCAGGTAAAAGGCGGAAGTAAAGCCGCTGTATATAAGCAGCAGGATAAAATAAGCCAGACAGACAAGTCCGGCGGCAAAACATAATACGGGCATATTTTTATTCTCTTTTCACGTTTTAATCTGTCATTGTTATGGCCTATATTATAATAGACAGGAAGGGGCGTGTAAAGAGCATTTTATAAAGGATGTCTGCTTTTTGCAGGGAGAAGCAATGCGAATGGATCTCATAAAAAACTGTTTGCTAAATACTGCAAAAACAGATATAATACAAAAAAGGAATTATACTCTTTTTTTGTATAAAGGAGGCTGACTATGTATATCCACAGAGTTATGGAAAAGAAGCTTCGGTATTTGTCGGAACATTTTTCTGTCGTCATGGTCTGCGGCGCCAGACAGGTAGGAAAAACGACTCTGTTACAACGAATAAAAAACGATAATACACAAATACAGTATGTTACGCTTGACTATCCCAGACTAAGAAATCTTGCCCGGGAAGATCCGGAACTTTTTTTACAGCAATACCAGGCGCCTTTGATCATTGATGAGATACAATATGCGCCGGAACTGCTGCCTTATATCAAAATACGGGTTGACCAGACACAGCAAAACGGACTGTATTATCTGACCGGTTCTCAGATATTTCCTATGATGAAAAATGTCAGTGAATCTCTGGCTGGCAGGGTGGGAATTTTAACCATGTACTCTTTGTCGGGAGCAGAAATTGAAGGAAGAGAATCCGCGCCGTTTCTTCCGGATCACATAACCATGACGGAATCGTCCGATACAATTACAGAAATTTTCAAGAAAATCTATCGGGGCGGGATGCCCCGGATGATCACCGATCGGGAATTATTGCCGGAAGACTATTTTGGCTCCTACATGCAGACATACCTGGAACGTGATATCCGCGATTTGATTACAGTCAAAGACGAAAATAAATTTTTAAAATTTATCGCCTGCGCCGCGGCGAGAACAGGCCAGGAAGTGAATCTTGCGGACATGGGGAAAGATGTGGAGATTGACCGTAAAACGGCAGACGGCTGGCTGTCAATTCTGGTATCCTCCGGCCTGGTCTATCTGTTACATCCTTACGCAGGAAATACAATTAAACGAATCGTTAAGCGTCCAAAGCTGTATTTCATGGATACGGGACTTGTCTGCTATCTTACCTACTGGAATAATCCAAGAGCTCTGGAATTGTCTGCTATGGCAGGCGCGGTTTTTGAAAATTATGTGGTGTCGGAAATTATAAAAAGCTATGCAAATCATGGTATAGATGTTAGAAGCCGTTTTTGCTATTACAGGGACAATAACGGAAAAGAAATAGATTTGATGATCCTGGAAAACGGCAGACTGTACCCGATCGAAATAAAAAAAAGCGCTGATCCCGGGAAAGGCGCTTTGAAAAATTTTGGTATTTTAAACAGCCTGCCGGAAGAAATCGGCAAAGGCGCCGTTATTTGCATGACTCCTGTGACAATCCCGCTGGATGAAAACAATATGCTGGTTCCCGCTGCGTGTATTTGATGAATCAATGGCAGGGGAACTTCTGTTTTCCCGGGGCGGAAGGATAAGTGGTAAAATAATATGTGGTATGTTATACTGTAAAAAATACAGAATATGGGAAAAGGAGCGAACAATGGAAAAATATTTTACACTGCAAAACGGGGTACAGATGCCCCGCATCGGGTACGGAACTTACAAATGCACAGACGGAAGTGACGAGCGCGTCGTCCGCATGGCGTTAGAGGCCGGATACCGGATGCTGGATACGGCGGCGGCTTATAAAAATGAAGAATATGTAGGCAGAGCAATCAAAGAGAGCGGGATACCAAGAGAGGAGATTTTTCTGACTTCCAAAGTATGGAAGACGGAACTGGGATACGAAAAGACAAAGAAAAGTTTTGAGGAATCATTGGAACGCCTTCAGACAGACTATCTGGATCTTTTTCTGCTGCACTGGCCCAAACCGTCCGCGGATTCCCAAGACTGGGCTGAGCTGGATCAGGGAAGCTGGAAAGCATTGGAAGAATTTTACAGTCAGAAAAAAGTGCGGGCCATCGGCGTCAGCAACTTCCTGCCTCATCATCTGGAACCGCTGCTTGAGACGGCCAATGTACGCCCCATGGTCAACCAACTGGAACTGCATGTGGGCTATATGCAGGAAGCCACCGTGCAGTACTGCAAGGAAAAAGGGATTCAGGTACAGGCCTGGAGCCCTCTGGGCAGAAGGCGGGTTCTGGAAGAGCCTGTGGTTCTTGAAATGGCACAAAAATATGACATGTCCCCGGCCCAGTTCCTCTTAAAATTCCTGCTGCAGCAGGATATCTGCGTGGTTCCCAAGGCCTCCTCCATGGAGCGCATGCGCCAGAATCTGGAAGTGCCGGATATCAGAATCCTGGAGGAAGATATGTATATGCTGCGCTGTCTGCCTCAGATCGGCTGGGGCGGCGAACACCCGGACTTGTCGCGGATGGCGGTATGCGACGTATAAAAAGCGGGGAAAATAACATAAAACAGGGGGCATATATAATGACGCCATGGAAAATGATTGTAGAAGATTTTGGCAAAATTAAACATGCAGAAATAGAGACAGCACCGTTTATGCTGTTTGTCGGGGATAATAATAGCGGGAAAAGTTATCTCCTTTCACTCCTGTGGGGGATTCATAATATTGGCATTGACCGTCTGATCGGCAGCACTAATATTTTAGAGACAGAAGAATCTTATGCTTTGGAAAATTGGCTTATGAAACAGATTCAAATTGCCCAAAAAAAAGGAAAGCATAATGTTTTGCTGTCCGAAATACATGGACTGCTGTCATCTGTGTTAAATGATGGGCTGAAAAGATATAAAAACAGGCTTGCCAGATGGATATTTAACAGCCCGGATCTTTCAATCGGGCATATTGAGATCGAAATCGGCGATTTAAGTAAAGAAGTTCTGTATTTCCAGGTTGAAGCAGGCAAAGTGTTGATTTTTACAGACGGGAAGCATAAATATGGTTTGGGGAAACATAACTGGGACAGGATAGAAGAACCCAATTTAAAGTCTGACATATGGTTTTTGATAACAGCGATATATTCTTGTGTTTTGGATATTGATCTTGGTTATATTAGTGATGGCAACATCTATCTCCCGGCAGCCAGAACCGGTTTCATGCTGACAAAGGATATTATCAATAAAGTAGGAAGAAAGAATACTTTTAATATTGCAGAGGAAAAAGAAGATATAACTCCCTTTACCAGGCCGATCAATCAATTCCTGGATGTGATGGGTGATCTGGCGCTTGAAAAAAAAGGAAGGGACGAGTATCGCGGTATTGCGGACAATGTAGAAGAAACTATGGCTGAAGGAACTGTTGAGATCAATATGATGCCAAATAAAGAGGTCTTATATGTTCCTCAAGGGAAAAAGAAGGGGATGCCTCTTCGGGTTGTATCAGCTGTTGTGACAGAATTGTCGCCGTTAATTCTGCTCTTGAAGCACAGGCAGCAATTGGACAGTTTCTATTATGAAGAACCTGAAATGTGCCTGCATCCTCAGTTGCAGCAGAAGATGGGAAGGATTCTCAGCCGTATTGTAAATGCAGGAATAGATATGACGGTTACGACGCATAGTGATATTATTCTGCAGCATATCAATAATATGATTAAACTGTCCAGACATCCTCAGTGTGAAGAATTGTGCAAAAAACTGGGTTATGGGAAATCTGACCTGCTATATCCGGAACAGATAAAAGTGTACCAGTTTGAATCAAAGAATAACCGAAAAACTGTGGTAAGAGAACTGGTATGCAGGGACAATGGTTTTGTGATACCAACATTTAACGACGCGCTTGACCGGATTATGGACGAATCCTATGAGATTCAGGAACAGTAAAGTATGAATAAAACGAAGAGAGAATTTATCATAGATGAACTGATGATACCCAATTTTATAGAACAGGAGAAAAATCGTATCTTATTGCAGGAATTTGAGGATACAGGAAAAAGCGAGCTGGAAGTGTATTTAAAAGCAGATGAGAATCTATGTATTCGGAATGTGGATAAAAAGCATACAGAATTACAGTTTTTCCAAAAAGATAAAAGAAAATCCATGTTCAAACGGGTGGATCATATTATATATGAGCATATGTCTGACAGCGACTGGAGGGTGCATCTGATCGAGATGAAATCCTGGGTGGGAGTCGATAAATGGAAAGAGATAAAAGGAAAATTTCGCGCCAGTTATCTTCTGGCGCAGGGAATTGCGTCTATGCTGGAAATGAATGTTGCAGGGATATGTCTGTATACAACTTATGAAAAAGTAGATTTACATCCATTGCCTGTTATGCCTGTTGGACGCAGGCTGCCGGTTGGATTGTCCCAGATCAGACCGCAGGATGAATGGGAAGGGAAAAATTGCGGATTGAATTTTGGCACAAGAATTCCTTTTATACATAAACCGGTTCGGATGACAAGAAATGCAGATCAGATTTTGACAGGAATATTAAAAGAACAATCATAGAAAGAGAGACTGCTTTACTTATGGAAGCAAAAAATCAAACATTATATCTGGAATGTACAAGCGGGATCAGCGGTGATATGACGGTGGCCGCTCTTTTGGACCTGGGAGCCGACCAGGAGGTTTTAAAGAAGGCTCTGGACAGTCTTTCGGTGGACGGGTTTCAAACGGTCATAAGCCGGGTGAAGAAGGCGGGGCTGGATGTGTGTGATTTTAATGTGGTTCTGGACGCGGAACATGAAAACCATGACCATGATATGGAATATCTCCACGGGCACAGCCATGCAGAAAAGGATGACAATCCGCATTTGCATGAGCATGACCATGCGCATACACACGCCCATGAACACCATCACCATCATCCCCATAGCCACAGAGGACTTTCCGAGATCCTTTCCATCATAGAGCACGCGGATATGACCCGCAGGGCCAAAGATACGGCGGCCCGTATTTTTAAGATCCTGGCGGCGGCCGAGGCAAAAGCCCATGGAGTGCCGGAGGACCAGGTGCATTTCCATGAAGTCGGCGCGGTGGATTCCATCGTGGATATCCTGTCAGTTGCGGTCTGTCTGGATAATCTGGATATTACGGAAGTAATCGTCCCTGCATTGTACGAAGGCCAGGGAACGATCCGCTGCCAGCACGGCATCCTGCCGGTGCCGGTGCCCGCGGTTATGAACATTGTACAGGCGCATAAACTTCCTCTTCAGGTGACAGATATAAAAGGAGAGCTGGTCACGCCCACAGGGGCGGCGATTGTGGCGGCGATTCGGACTTCCGACAGGCTTCCGGATTTGTTTACTATAGAAAAGACAGGCATGGGAGCCGGAAAGAGGGACTATGGTCTGGCAGGGATACTGCGCGCCATGTTGATTCATTCCGGGGCAGAAGAAAAAGACCGGATCTACAAACTGGAGACGAATATAGACGACTGCAGCGGCGAAAATCTGGGATATACCATGGAACGCCTGATGGAAGAAGGCGCCAGAGACGTGCATTACATTCCCGTCTATATGAAAAAGAACCGTCCGGCGTATCAGTTGAACGTGATCTGCGATGAAGGAAGCATAGAACGAATGGAGCAGATTATTTTTGAAGAAACTACCACCATCGGCATCCGCAGGATACCCATGGAACGGACCACCCTGCTTCGGGAATGCCGCACGGTGCAGACGCCTCTGGGGGAGGCGAAAGTGAAGGTCTGTAAGCGGCAGGGAGTAAAACGCTGTTTTCCGGAATACGACAGTGTGACAGCGCTGTGTCGCGCACATGGACTCCATTATCATGATGTGTATCAGCTCATCCAGAGGATCGGGGAAGAAAATTAAATGAAAAGACGGCTGCCCGCAGGATGATATCCTACAGGCAGCCGTCCTGATTTCAGGCATATTGTAATGTAAATGCTTTCCCGACAACTTCCAGCACTGCCTTTAGCGCCGCCTGTTCGTCAGGGCCGTCGGCAAGAAGTTCTACCGGTGTACCGCCCGGATGTCCCAGACGCATAAGGGAAAGAGCGTCTTTGGCGTCGGCAACCCCGGTTCCCAGGGTAACCATGACAACGCTTTTGAAAGGTTTGGCCGCCGCCGCGATCTGCGCGGCGGGCCTTGCGTGGAAATAATCCGTGGAAGCCAGAGTGATCGTTTTACTGGTCATACAGATACCCCTTATGGTTTTTATTCATGACAATAGAAGACTCGCGAAGCGTGGATTCTATTGTTTAAAAAGTGCCGGTGCTTTTTCGTAAGCTTCTGCTACCTGCCCAAGGAGCGCGTCGTCCGTAATGCCGGATACTTCGGAGAATGCGGCGGAAACACCTTTGGCAGCGATCTTTTCCTGAAGCTCCACGCTCTGAGCATCCTCAGGATTGTTATAACGAAGGGCTGCGCCGATACCAAGGATCAGCTTATCCACCGGAAGGCCGTAGGACAGCGCGGTGGTAAGGGGGCTGATCAGGCGGTCATCCGCGGAGAGCTTACGCAGCGGCTCGCGGCCCACGCGGGTTACATCATCCTGCAGATACGGGTTTTTAAAGCGGTTGATGATCTTGTCAATGTATTTATAGTGGGCTTCTTTGTCAAAACCGAACTTTTTGATCAGACCGTCTCCGGACTGGGTCATGGCCGCTTTGACCAGATCAAAGATCTGAGGGTCGGCGATGGCCTGGTCAATGGTCTTAAAGCCTGCCAGGATGCCTGTGTAGGCGGTGATGCAGTGTCCGGTATTCAGCGTGAAGAGTTTACGCTGAATATAAGCCATCAGGTTGTCGGCCAGGTTCATGCCCGGGATTTCAGGAATCTTGCCTTTTAAAGAAGCTTTCTCCACGTTCCATTCGCAGTATTTTTCCACGACCACATCCACCGGATTTTCGCTGCGGACAGGAGGTACGATACGGTCTACGGAGCAGTCCGCAAAGCCCACATGTTCTTCACAGTATGCTTTTTCTTCCTCGGAGAGGAGTTTGTATACATGCTCTTTTAACTGAGAAGTAGCGCGGATGGCGTTCTCGCAGGCAATGATGTTCAGAGGCGCTTTCACACCGTCAGCCATACGCTTCTTAATACCGTTTGCGATGGCGGGGGCGATGAACGCCAGCACCCGAAGGCCTACGGCCGTGGTCAGAACATCCGCTTTGGCGATCTCGTCGATGATCTCGTCGCCGTTGGACATGATACCGGTGATATTGGTGATCTTAACGTCTTCTACTTCTGTGTCCATTACATGGACGGTATATGCCTGGTCAGCCGCCAGACGGTCGATGATGACTTCGCTTACATCCGCGAAGATTACACGATAGCCGGCCTGTGCCAGAAGCATGCCGATAAAACCGCGGCCGATATTGCCTGCGCCGAATTGAATTGCTGTTTTCATAATACAACACCTCTTTCTAAAATGATTAAATGATCAGGTCAACTGTTTTAAGATCCAGTCTACATCATTGGTGGTCTTCATTTCTTCTAATACAGCTTCGTCTTCCAGTACTTCACAGATCTTTGCCAGCAGATCCAGATGTTCGTCGCCGATGCCTGCGATACCGAAGACAAGGTTTGCTTTTTCGTCGCCGAAAGGCACGCCTTCCGGATACTGGAACAGAACGATACCGGTCTTTTTAACGGTTCCTTTTGCCTGTGTGGTACCGTGAGGAATCGCGATGCCCATACCCATGTAGGTGGTAACCAGTTTTTCACGTTCCTGCATGGCGTCTACATAGGAGGCGTCCACATAGCCTAATTTGCACATCAGTTCTCCGGCAGCCTGGATCGCTTCTTCTTTGGTGCCCGGCGTCTGGTTTAATTTGATACCGTCCGCGATCATGATCTTTTTGTTTGATGTCGAAGCCGGAGCGTCAGGTGCTGCAGTTTCACCGGCCGGAGCGGCTGCGGGCTGGTCACCGGAAGTCAGTTGCGTATAAAGGGCGTCTAACGCCGGGTCGGCCAGGAAGTTGCCGATGGTGACCATCTGAGCCTGCGGCGCGGATTTTTTCGCCCGCTCCACCAGCGTAACCTGTACGACTGCGATATCACAGTCAGAGGGAATATTGTCTACGGATGTATTGATAACCGTAAGGTCAGGCCGCATTGCTTTTACGCGGTTGCGGAATTTGGTTGCGCCCATGGCGGAAGAACCCATTCCGGCGTCGCATGCAAATACAACTTTTTTAACGGCAGCAGCGTCTTTGACAGCAGCGGTGGCTCCGCCAGCAGCAGTAAGACCTTTGGATTCCGCTTTCATGGCAGCGGTCTGTGCCTGTGCTTCTTCCAGATTCTTTGCGGCGGACATCTTAATGATCGGGCTTGCGATCACAAAGGAAACACCTGCGGCAATGACGACGCCTAACAGTGTCAGAGGTATCTGCGGTCCCGGGCTCATGGATACAAACGCGATGATAGATCCGGGAGAAGCCGCGCCGATCAGTCCGCATCCGGTAATCGTATAGAAGAAGATTGCGCAGATATTTCCTACGATAGGAGCGATAATGACAGCAGGGTTCATCAGCACATACGGGAAATAGATCTCATGGATACCGCCCAGGAAATGGATGATAATCGCGCCGGGTGCGGAATCTCTTGTCATCTTGTCTTTGGAGAACAGCCAGTATGCCATCAGGACGCCGAGGCCCGGTCCCGGGTTTGGCTCCAGCATGTAGATGATGGATTTGCCTGTCTCAGCCGCCTGGGTAATACCAAGGGAAGTAAACACGCCGTGGTTGATGGCATTATTTAAGAACAGCACTTTTGCGGGCTCGATGAAGATTGCAACCAGAGGCAGCAGGCCTGCATTGATTAAGAACTGTACGCCTGCCGTCAGGATCGAAAGAAGTACGCCCATGACAGGTCCGATAATGTAGTATCCGACAATAGCCAGGAGCATACCGAAGATACCGACGGAGAAGTTGTTGATCAGCATCTCGAAACCTGCGGGCATATGGCCTTCCATGGCTTTATCGAATTTTTTGATGATCCAGCCTGCGAAGGGACCCATAGCCATGGCGCCCATAAGCATCGTGTAATCAGAACCTACGATACAGCCCATGACGGCGATGGCGCCCATCACGCGTCCCCGGTCGCCGCCGACCATCTTGCCGCCCTGTGCGGCGATGAGGATCGGGAGCAGGTATGTAAGGATCGGTCCCTGGATCGAGGCAAGATTCTCATTGGGAATCCATCCGTCTGCGATAAAAAGTGCGGTAATAAATCCCCACGCGATGAACGCGCCGATGTTGGGCATGACCATGCCGGAGAGAAATTTACCGAATTTCTGAACAAATGTTTTCATAGTGTTCCATCTCCTTTTTTCTTAATGATTTGATTTTGGTAATATTTTATCAGGGCATTCTTTGCAAGCATGCGTCCCTCATCCGCATCCCCCCTTTGAAGCGCCTGTAAAAATCTTTTATCTTCCACCAGCAGCATACTGATCCTGCTGATGACTTCCACACATTCATCCTGGCCTGACTGGGGCGCCAGTAAAAGGATGGCTCCGCTTATAGTTCCCTCCCCGGAAGTAAGCGGTGTGTCCAGCTTAAGATACCCGACCCGGCAGTGCAGGACGGCCGCTGTCCGGCAGTGGAGCAGATAGATGCCCAGTTCCGGGATAAAAGTGCTTTTGATGGCCTCCCTGCATGCCAGATCCTGACTGATGACCTGCCGGTCCAGGATGCTTTCGGCAAAAAGGCCGGCCGCCTGTCCCAGCAGGCTTTCTGCCGTCCTGGCTCCGGGTATATCCTTTATAAGGAAATGATCCAGAAGCTGGGCGATCTCTTCTCCCATGCGGGTCAGGGAACGGATATCTTCCAATGACATCTGCCGGTTCTGGACATCCGTGGTCACTTTGGGCAGAAGTTCTTTGCTGCGCCGGGTGTTGATGGATTCAATGGCCCGGGTGATGACCAGCATATCCTGCGCCTGGGGAATGGGACTGACGCAGATAAAGGGAAAGTCAATCGTAAGCGGTACGGTGGAGATGACCAGATCAATGCCGTTTTCTCTTAATTTGTCCGGCTCTAAACTGAAAGCGGACATGATCTGGCGGATTTCTATGTTATGTAAAGACCGCATCAGGTTGGCCGCCAGCATCCGGGAGGCTCCCATGCCGCTGGGACAGACCACCGCGGCGGTTACTTTTGTCTGCTCCGCCCGCAGCGTTTCGGCGGCTGCGGCAAAATGCATGGCTACATAAGTAATTTCAGAAGATGAGATATCTTCGATATACAGCCGGTCACGGAACAGCTCGCAGGCCCGTTCCACGGCCTGATAGATATCCGGATATTTCTGCCGGATGGTATCTCCCTGGGCGTTATCCAGATGGATATTCATGGACAGGCGGCTGATCATGGAATCCATATGGCTGGTCAGTTCTTCAATCATCCGGCTGCAGGTGTGGAAAGGCAGACCTAATTCTTTCTCTACACTTTCTACGATGGACATGACGAACTGACTGGTATTGACGGACTGAAGCTGCGTTCTCATTCGTCTGGTCTGGGGCCATATGCGGGCGCTGGACAGATGCATGGTAATAAAACCGATCTCTTCTTTTGGTATGTTGAGCCGGAACTGCTGTCCGATCTGTTTTGCAATCCGTTCTGCCACCGGATATTCCGGAAACCCCATAAGATTCTTGAGTTCTTCCGGGTCCATCTCGATTTTTTCTCCTGAGCGAAGACGTCGGATGGAAAGCGAAAGGTGGACGATCAGCGCCATATATCCGCTGTCTGTATACTTGATGTTCAGTTCCTGTTCGGTATGGGTCAGAATTTTTTCCACGAAAACGACAATTTGGGGCTCGATAAAACTGAACAGCCGGTTTTTCAGAAGTTCCGGTTCGGAAGGCGTTTTTTTGTCTTCCGGTTCTCGCAGAAGCTTTAAGATCTCTCCTTCGTCCACGAATTCCAGCGCGGCGTTTGCAATGGCCTGACGAAAAGCCGTCTCGCTTCCTTCCAGAAGAATACCTACGCCGGGACGGCGTACGATCCGTATCTGGAAAGGGGAGAGCCATTCATCCAGGGCATCCAGATCCCTTGCAAGGGTTCCTTCGGAAATCTGAAACCGGGACAAAAATACATACGACTTGACCGGTTCGTCCAGAAAGAGCAGTTCTCCCAGGATCTGCCGTCTGCGCTCCTTCTGGCTGTAGACAGACTGCACTTTTTCTGTATAAAGCAGTGTTTCCAGCGGCGGCGCATCCGCACGGTCCTGTTCAATCAGGATGCCTACGCCCGGTTTGCGGGTAAAGGTAAACCCGTTTTCTTTAAGCCAGCTCTCGACGGAGGTCAGTTCTCTTAAGACCGTTCTGGAGGAGACGCCCAGTTTTTCTGAGACGGCTCCCACGGGGACCGGATTTCCGGCTGTTTTTGCCAGAACCTCAATGATACTGCGTTGTCTTGGCGTTAGCTGCATTGACATATTTCATTCACTTATCCCTTCGTTTGTCTATATACTATCAACAGGAACAGAAAAAAGCAATTGAATCTTCCGTCATTTTTGTCAGTAACCCTTAGTGACAAAATGCGGTTTTGTGCAAAATAGATAGAAGGAAAGGGGAGAGTTGTCAAAAAATTTAAGCTGTGGTATATTGAAAGGCATGAATGAAGAACTGTCAAAATCAGCGAAGCCTTAACAAAAAGGCAAAGCGGAACTATCATAAGGAGTATAAACTATGTGTGGAATTGTTGGGTTTACAGGTGTGGTACAGGCGGCGCCGATCCTTCTGGACGGTCTGGCAAGACTGGAGTACAGAGGATATGATTCGGCCGGTATCGCGGTAAAAAGAGACGATACAGATAAGATTGAAGTTGTAAAAGTCAAAGGACGTTTAAAACAGCTGGCGGATATGACGGACAGCGGACGGACTGTACGGGGCTTTTGCGGGATCGGGCATACCAGATGGGCCACTCACGGGGAACCGTCCGTAATAAATGCCCATCCCCATCACAGCGACGACCAGAATGTAGTCGTTGTACACAACGGTATTATTGAAAATTATCTGGAGCTTAAAGAAAAGCTTTTAAAGAGCGGTTATACTTTTTATTCCCAGACCGATACGGAAGTAGTCACCAAGCTTCTGGATTACTATCATAGGAAATATCAGGGAAACACGCTGGAAGCCATCGTAAAAGTTATGCACAGGGTGCGGGGTTCTTATGCGCTGGGGATTATGTTAAAAGACGAACCGGGCGTGATCTATTCCGTCCGTAAGGACAGTCCGCTGATTGTAGGGAAGAGCGAGGAGGGGAATTTTATCGCTTCCGACGTTCCTGCTATCCTGAAATATACACGCAGTATTTATTATATTGAGAATATGGAAATTGTCCGTCTCAGCAAAGACCAGATTGCCTTCTATAATATTGATCAGGAAGAGATCGAAAAAGAGCCGGTGGAGATTAAATGGGATGCAGAGGCTGCCGAAAAAGGCGGTTACGAACATTTCATGATGAAGGAAATCCAGGAGCAGCCCCAGGCAGTCCGGGATACGCTGAACTCTTATGTGAAGGATAAGAAGATTGACTTAAGTTCCGTGGGGCTTACGGAGGAGGAAATAAAAAATATATCCCGCCTGTATATCGTGGCCTGCGGCAGCGCCTACCATGTGGGGATGACCGCCAAATATGTGATAGAAGATCTGGTAAGAATACCGGTGGAAGTGGACCTGGCTTCCGAGTTCCGGTATCGGAATCCGGTGCTGGCAGAAGATTCTCTGGTGCTGATTATCAGTCAGTCCGGTGAGACGGCTGACAGTCTGGCGGCTCTTCGGGAGGCCAAAAACAGAGGCGTGCGTACACTGGCCGTCGTCAATGTGGTCGGTTCGAGCATTGCACGGGAGGCAGACAATGTGTTTTATACTCTTGCAGGGCCGGAAATTGCCGTGGCTACCACGAAAGCATACAGCACCCAGCTGATCGCCTGCTATCTGCTGGCAGTTCAGTTTGCCCTTGTGCGGGAGAAGATTGACGCCAAATATGCCGAAGGGCTGGTGGAAGAACTGGCAACGCTGCCGGATAAGATCGCCAAAGTCCTGGAGGACAAGGAAAGGCTGCAGTGGTTCTCCAGCAAGTTTTCCAATGTGCATGACATTTTCTTTATCGGCAGAGGGATCGATTACACCATCAGTATGGAAGGAAGCCTTAAAATGAAGGAGATCAGCTATGTCCACTCGGAGGCCTACGCGGCGGGCGAGCTGAAACACGGTACGATCTCCCTGGTGGAAGACGGCGTTCTGGTGGTCTGCGTGCTGACACAGGATAAACTGTTTGAAAAATCCCTTTCCAATATGGTGGAAGTCAAGAGCCGGGGCGCATATTTGATGGGACTTACGAATTACGGGAACTATTCCGTGGAAGACACGGCGGACTTTACGTTTTATGTTCCCAGAACGGACCCGCATTTTACCACCAGCCTCGCCATTATCCCGCTGCAGCTTATGGGGTATTATGTAAGCTGCGCCAAAGGCCTGGACGTGGATAAGCCGAGAAATCTGGCCAAATCCGTGACTGTAGAATAAAAAATAAAAAATTTATATTGCATCTCTGAAAAATTTATTGTATAATCAATAAAAATTAAAAAAGTTATGCAAAGGGGCATAGGAAAAAAGAATTTCTTATGCCCTTTTTTACTGGACGCATGAAAAGAGGTTTTTAATATGGACAGTATGGACCGCAGTATCCTGAGCTGCCTGAGCGAAAATTCCAGGCAGTCCGCCACCGAGATCAGTCAGAAAGTACATTTGTCGGTGGCAGCCGTGATCGAACGCATCCGTAAACTGGAACGAAACGGAGTGATCCGGCAGTATACCATTATTGTGGATCAGCCAAAAGTGGGAAATGATGTGGCTGCTTTGATGGAGGTCTCTCTGGAACATCCCAAATATTATGACGGCTTTCTGGAAAGGATTAAAGATAATCCCAATATAGTGGCCTGTGATTATCTGACCGGAGACTGTGATTTTATGCTGAAGATAAGGACGCAGTCTTCCGAAACGCTGGAACAGCTCCACCGGACCATAAAAAATATCCATGGGGTGGCCGGCACAAAAACGTTTTTTGTGCTGAAAGAATTAAAAAACGGACTTACTGCCTTTCCCGAGGCATAGAGATAGATAAGTCAAATATTTTACTTTGGAGGGAAAGAGGTTATGGATACTATTGTAAAAAACATTGAAGCCATTAACGGAATATTGAATGATTTTATCTGGGGACCCTATATGCTGGTCTTCTTCCTGCTGGTGGGCGCCATGTTCACCATACGGACCGGGTTTTTCCAGATCACTCAGATCAAAAGCTGGATGGATGTCACATTTTTAAGCATATTTAAAAACCACAAAGTGCTTAAGACTGACGACAAGCACGCCATCTCCCAGTTCCAGTCTTTGTGTACGGCGCTTGCGGCTACCATCGGTACAGGTAATATCGCCGGCGTGGCTACGGCTATCGCCCTTGGAGGGCCGGGCGCGGTATTCTGGATGTGGCTGTCGGCGTTCCTGGGAATGATGACCAACTATGCGGAAAATACGCTGGGTATCAAGTACCGTTACCGCAATGAGAAAGGCGAATGGATCGGCGGCGCCATGATCTACATAGAGAGAGGCCTTCACTGCAAATGGCTGGCGATTATCTTCTCTTTGTTCTGTTTCCTTGCCTCTTTCGGCATCGGAAATATGACCCAGGCCAACTCCATCGCCAGCGGACTGAGAGATTCTTTCGGCGTGCCTGCAGGCGCGACCGCGGTTGTCATCATGTTCTTCGTGGCGCTGGTGATCGTGGGCGGTATCAAGAGAATCGCGTCCGTAACCGAAAAGATTGTGCCGTTTATGGCGGTTTTCTATATTATAGGCGGACTGGTGGTTATTTTGTGCCATGCTTCCAACGTGCCTGCCGCTTTTGCCATGATCTTTACGGAAGCTTTTAATTTCCGCGCGGCCGGAAGCGGTGTATTGGGATACGGAATCATGACCGCCATGAAAAGGGGTATCTCCCGGGGTGTGTTCTCCAATGAGGCCGGTCTTGGATCTTCTGTTATGGTACACTCCGCGTCTGATGTGGAAGAACCGGTCATCCAGGGTATGTGGGGCGTGTTTGAGGTTTTTGCCGACACAATCGTGGTCTGTACCATTACCTGCCTTACGATCCTTACTTCCGGTGTCTACAATATGGACGCATATCTGACAGATATCGCGGCAGGAGTGGAAGTGGTATCCGGTACGACCCTGACGGCAAACGCCTTTGCGACTGTGATTCCCCACGGCGATAAATTTGTGGCCATCGCCATTATGATGTTCGCTTTTTCCACGATTCTTGGCTGGTCTTATTACGGCGAGCGCGCGGTGGATTACCTGTTCGGAAGCAAAGCGATTATGGCCTATAAAGTGATTTTTGTCATTATCATTTTCTTTGGATGTACCGGTTCCCTGTCCCTGGTATGGGATATTGCCGATACACTGAACGGCTTCATGTCCGTACCTAACCTGATTGCCGTGACCCTGTTAAGCGGCGAGGTTGTGGAGATGACAAGGAGTTATTTGTCGAAAAATAAATAAACGAATAAGATAAATCCCGATGGTTACAATAACCCTGAAGCAAAACCTGAAACAGCGGAAGCCTTGCCAGCGCAGATTGATTTCAGGGCGCGCCAGCGCACGGAAGTCAATCTAGTACCGCGCAGGCAAGGCTGTAGCGGAACTTCAAACAGCGGAAGCCTTGCCAGCGCCCAGATTGATTTCAGGGCGCGTCAGCGACCGGAAGTCAATCTAGTACCGGGCGCAGGCAAGGCTGTAGCGGTACTTTAATAGGAGGGATTTATATGAATAAAGGACTGGATTGTCTTGCACTTACTATTGTGATCATCGGTGCCATCAACTGGGGCCTGATCGGTTTTTTTAAGATTGACCTTGTGGCATGGATTTTTGGAAACCTGAACTGGATTTCCAGGATTGTATACGCCCTGGTCGGACTTTGCGGGCTGTATCTGATCTCTTTCTATACGCGCCTGTCGGACAGCTAGACGGCCGGAGATTTTGTCCGTAAGGGATGTTGCCATTTTTGCCCGCTTATGATATACTCGTACCGGTATGGTATTTAACTGGGTAAATTTGGACGGGTGTTTGGTGAGATGACAATTGAGATGTCAAAAGAATTAGAAAATATGCTGTCGGGCAGCAGCCTTCCCCTTTATGAGAGGGCGGTTGTATTCGCGGCTGTGGCGCATGGCGGCATGAAGCGCAAAGGAAACAGGGTACCTTATCTGAGCCATCCTGTCGAGGCTGCGGCCATCGTTGCGGAGATGACGGACGATGAGGAGCTCATCGCGGCGGCAGTGCTGCATGATGTTCTGGAAGATACGCCGGTTACGTTTCAGGAGATAGAATCGTACTTTGGGGAACGGATCGCGTATTATGTAAAAGGGGAGTCCGAGGACAAGATGAGGGAATATCCGCCCGAGGACACCTGGATACAGCGCAAGAAGGAGACGATCGCATTTCTTAAGGAGCGGGCAGATAAAAATGCCAGGATACTGGCATTGGGGGACAAGCTGTCCAATCTCCGTTCGATCAGAAGGGACGAGAAGGCAGTTGGGGACCGGCTGTGGGACAGGTTCCACCAGAAGGATAAGGCGATGCATGGATGGATGTACCGCCAGACGGCAGAGGCTTTAAAGGAGCTTGCCGGGTATCCGGCGTGGAAGGAATACGACAGCCTGATCAGAGAAGTGTTTGAACAAGGGTAAATGAGGCAAGGGGGCTGTATGCGTGTACAGTCCCTTTTTATGGGATGAACATCGTTGTCGGAGTATCGGCGCCCTCATAAGCACGAACATAAGCATAAAAAGACCGACTGATGAGAAATAATTTTTTAGGAGGATAGATAAGTATGAAGGCATATTGCGAGATGAGTAAAGAAGAACTGGCAGTATTGGAAAAGGAACTGAAGGCTCAATACGAGGAGGCAAAGGCGAAAGGACTTAAACTGGATATGTCCAGAGGAAAGCCTGCGGCGGAACAACTGGATATGACCATGCCTATGATGGACATTTTCAACAGAAATTGCGATATGAGGGACGAAAAGGGCGTGGACGTCAGAAACTATGGCAATCTGGAGGGGATCTGGGGCGCCAGGAGGCTGTTGGGCGAGATGCTCGGCGTAGATCCGGAGCATGTCATCGTATTCGGAACGGCCAGTTTGAATGTCATGTATGATACGGTTTCGCGCTCTGTGACCCATGGAGTCATGGGCAGCACACCCTGGTACAAGCTTGATAAAGTGAAATTTCTGTGTCCCGCGCCGGGATATGACAGACATTTTGCCATCACGGAACATTTCGGTATCGAGATGATCACAATTCCGATGAACGAAGACGGCCCGGACATGGATATGGTAGAAAAACTGGTCAGCGAAGATCCGGCAGTCAAAGGAATCTGGTGTGTACCCATGTATACCAATCCGCTGGGTATCACTTACTCGGAAGAAGTATGCCGGAGAATGGCGGATTTGAATCCGGCGGCGGAGGATTTCAGAATTTACTGGGATAACGCTTACTGCGTTCACCATCTCTATGAAGACAAACAGGATACGCTTCCGGAGCTTTTGTCCATGTGCCGCGCCAACGGCAAAGAAGATATGGTGCTGGAATTTGCTTCCACCTCCAAGATCAGTTTCGCGGGAGCGGGCATCAGCTGTATCGCAGCGTCCTTAGGCAACCTGGAATGGGTGAAAAAATCCATGACAATCCAGATCATCAGCCATGACAAGATCAATCAGCTTCGTCATGTGCTTTATTTTAAAGATCTGAACGGAATCAAAGAACATATGAAAAAGCATGCGGCGATTATGCGTCCGAAGTTTGAGATGGTGCTGGAAATAATGGAAAGAGAGCTGGGCGGACTGGGAATCGCCACCTGGACGAAGCCGTTGGGGGGGTATTTTATATCCTTTAATTCTATGGACGGGTGTGCGAAAGAGATTGTGCAAAGATGTAAAGACGCAGGCGTCACACTGACGGGGGCGGGGGCGACGTATCCGTATAAAAAGGATCCTCATGACAGCAATATAAGGATCGCGCCGTCTTATCCGACGATGGAGGAGTTGAGGGCGTCGGGAGAGCTGTTTGTGCTGTGTGTGAAACTGGTGAGTGTGGAGAGGTTGTTGGAAAAATAAGAGGAATACGGATACCCGGACGCCGATGCGGCGGCGGGAATGCCTGCGCGGACCCAGGGCAACGCTGCGCCGAACTAACCGCTAACTGCAACTAAGACGCTCCGGAGAGCCGTCGCGCCTAAGTTTCCGTAAGCGGTGGATTTCGTCTCCGCTAAGGACGCCCTCGAAAGGGTCCGCTTCGTGCATCCCCGCCGCCGCACCGACTGACAGGTGTCGGGCGTTACATAAAGTGTGAGGACAGATCGTACAGTCCGGACAGACGTCGTGGATGATGAAGGCCGGGCGTTACATAAAATGTGAGGGGCGGGGGGGCCTGAAGTGGACTTGCTTTGTGCAAAATTATTTTATTAAATATAGGGATTTGGGTTGTTTTTACAGAATATGCATATTATAATGGGTGTATTGGCATATTTGTTGTGATTATGCCGAAATGGAAAGAGAAGATGTCCGGGGGAATCGGGGATTGTTTACAGTTGGACAGAGGGGTAGTCTGACGAAAATCGGGGAATTTACCAAAACAGTTCCAGGAGGCCCGGAAAGTTTGGAAAGGGAAGGTATTATGGGGGCAGAGACGGCGCCTGTGTATGTGATCGGGCATAAGAATCCGGATACGGATTGTATATGCTCGGCGATTGCATATGCGGAACTGAAAAATCAATTACATGGGGGCGGCTACTGTGCGGCGCGTGCGGGGCAGATGAACCAGGAGACACAGTATGTGCTGAAGTTTTTTGAGACGGCGGCACCTATTTATGTGCAGGATGTGATGACGGATGTAAGGGATATTGATATCCGGGAGACGCAGGAAGTGTCCGGTCAGATGTCTTTAAAAAAGGCGTGGAATATGATGCGGACAGAAGTGATCGGAAGTCTTCCCATTACGGAGAAACAAAAACTCCAGGGGCTCATTACCATGGGGGATATTGCCAACGCGTATATGGATGTGTATGACAACCGCAGTCTGTCCGAGGCGAAGACGCCCTATCGGAATATACTGGAAACCCTGGATGCCGTTATGCTGTGCGGAGACGAGAACGCTTTTTTTGAGGCAGGGGAAGTCCTGATTGCCACGGCCAACACGGAGATACTGGCAGAATGCATCCACGAAGGAGATATGATTATCCTGGGGAACCGCTATGAATCCCAGCTCTGTGCCATTGAGAACCATGCGGCCTGTATCATCGTCTGTATGGGAGCGAAAGTGTCCCGTACCATACAGAAACTGGCACAGCAGAATCATTGCGGGATTATTGTGACGCCTTATGATACGTTCAGCGTTGCCCGCATGATCAACCAGAGCATGCCAATCTCTCATTTTATGAGAAAAGACGGACTGATTACCTTTAAAATAACGGAAAAGACAGAGGATATTAAGGGGATCATGAGCGGGAAACGGTATCGGAATTTCCCGGTTTTAAGTTTGGACGGCAACTATGTAGGGATGATATCCAGAAGGGATCTTTTTAATCTGCGGAAAAAAAGAGTGATTCTGGTGGATCATAATGAGGCAATCCAGACAGTGGACGGTATCGATTTTGCCGATATTTTAGAGATTGTCGATCATCACAGGATCGCTCTGGAGACCCCGGAGCCGGTGTATTTTACAAGCAGGCCCGTGGGCTGTACGGCGACGATTATTTATCAGATGTATGAAGAAGAGGGTCTGGAAATACCGAAGAATATCGCGGGTATCCTGATGGCGGCCATCATATCGGAGACGCTTCTTTTCCGGTCGCCTGCCTGTACGGCGGTGGACCGAAAGGCGGCGGAGCGTCTGGCGGCAGTCTGCGGCGTTGAGATTGAGGAATTTGCGCCGGAAATGTTCAGTGCGGGCAGTAACATGGGCAACCGCACGCCCAAGCAGGTATTTAACCAGAATGTCAAGAAATTCCAGGCAGGGGATATGCCGTACATAGTTTCCCAGGTGAACAGTATGAATGTCATAGAGCTTCAGGAAGTGAAAGAAAAGCTTGTTCCGTATGTGACGGAGAAGTTTGAATCTTTAAATGTTCCCCTGTGTTTTATTATGCTCACCAATATCGCCAATGGCAGCACAGAACTTCTTTGTTTCGGAGACGCTGCCAGAGACGCTGTGGAAAGGGCGTTCAGCATCCCCAAAGACGCGTCGGAGGTGGTGCTGAAAGGCCTAGTATCGCGCAAAAAGCAATTGATTCCAAAGCTTACGGAAGCGCTGTTGCAATGATAATAGGGCCGCCGGTTAGCCGGCGGCCTTCTGTCCTGCAATAACATGTAATATAGAGTTCCTTTATTACTTTTAACTTCTAATTCAGCTATGCCTTTTTCCGATACAGGCCGGGGGATTTTACTTGCACTGTCTTCATGCTGTTACTTTCTCTTGTTTTGAGTTATTTTTTCAATTATACAGCTGTGTTTTTTTGTCTTTTCATTATAGCTGATGCCAACCAGAAGAATATCGCTTCCATATCCTTCAAAAATCTGCGGGTAATTTCGTTTTTTAATCTGATCAATCGCTCCGTTTACTTTCTTGTTCCATTTTAGTTCTATCAACATAACAGGCATCATTGAATTTTTCTTAGGCAAATATATAATGTCCGCATATCCAATCCCGGAAGGCAATTCTTGGATGTCTTTAAATTCTTCAATACAACTGATATACGCAAGCCGGATTACACTTCTTAATGTCTGCTGTTTTTGAGTGCCCGTATAAATTCCTAGCGGATTTCTTCATTTGGAATGCGAACCGTCTGCGTATCTGCATCATATGCCAGATATCCCAGATGGACCAGCAATGTCAGGACATCATCCTTGCTTTGTATACTGGTCATATCGTTCTGAAAGGTCATAACATCGACTGGGCATGTATGTTTACCGAGCATGGCTACGATTGCTTCTTTTAAACCGTCTTCGTCTATATCAATATAGATTTTCAGGGATTCATAAGTTTCTGTCTGTGTCCAATATGTGCCGTAATGTCCGTTTTCTATGGCGCGTATGACAGCATTTGGATTGTATACTGATTTTACCCTAAGAAAGGAATATCCATCGTATCACATCTTGGCTTCCTCAAAATCCATATTATATTTTATGCATAAGTTTTTCACTTCTGATTCTGTGAAACCAACATATTCTCCCAGTATTTCCGGATTAAGCATAGTGTATTCTCTGAAATCAGTCAGGGTCGATTGTGTGCCGTACTTCTTAATCGGCAGGATTCCTGTCATGTAAGCAACCTCTATCATTTTACTAGTCTGGCTGCTTTTAAATAATCCGCGTAGTAATTGGATGTACTCTTTTTGGAGTTCCAAATCATCTTTTGTTTCCCTGAAAAGAGCATCCCATTCATCTATAATTATGATAAACTTGCTGCCTGTCATGTGACTGGCCTTTGAAAGCGCCAGAGGCAGGGATTTGCTGCCTGCCGCGGATGGGTATTTTTCACATAGTTCCTAGATGACCTGTTCTTGAAGATATTTTACAATCTCTTTTTTATTGTCTGTATAATGGGGT